>CAZRWU010000096.1:0-11904 GCA_964603915.1 uncultured Rhodospirillaceae bacterium | reverse complement strand
GAGACAATGCGCGCGACAAGCACTGGGAGCCGCACCCGGATCGCGCCGGCCGTCTCGCGTCAAGCCGCCCCGCGCTCTGCTTTAGCGTCTACTGTTGTAAATTTGTCAAATAATTTTCAACGAGTTAGGCCGGGATATGGGAGCTGATAAGATCTTTTCGACAAGAACGCACACAAGACTCATTTTTAATTTGCACTCGCACCGGAGGCTGACTATCTTGTCTGTGTGCAGTGCAGCACGGGGTTGGTTTTCCACCTCGTGTTCGCTGTACTTCTTGGACGTTTCCTCCCAAACCTTGGGCCGTGTTTAACACGGCCCTTTTTTTTATGCCAAGCCGCATCGTCTCGATGCGCATCAGGCGCAGGCTCCGCCTCAACTGGAGGGGAGTGTGGTGTCGCTTTCGCCTAAAGCCCGCTGCATGAACACTGCGTCGAGCCACCGCCCGAACTTGAAGCCGACGGAGGTGAATGTGCCGGCCCGGTTGAAGCCGAGAGCCTGATGCAGACGGATCGAGCGCTGGTTTCGGGAGTCGCCGATCACCGCCACCATCTGGCGGTATCCGAGAGCCTCGCAGCGGACAATCAGATCGCCAAGAAGAAGGCGACCGATACCCTCCCCCATGACATCCGGATGAATGTAGATCGAGTCCTCGATGGTGAAGCGGTAGGCCGGGCGCGGGCGAAAAGGCGCCGCGTAAGCGAAACCGAGAACGCGATCCTCGCGAGTGGCGACGACGTAAGGAAGGCCCCGAGCCACGATCGCCGCCCGCCGTTGCCTCATTTCCTCGTAGTCGGGAGGAATTTCCTCGAACGAGCCGGTGCCGTGGCGGACGTGTCCAGCGTAGATCGCCTGTACCGAGGGAATATCATTTTCAGTCGAGTCGCGCAGAAGAACGCCGCCAAAAACGGCATTGCGCGCCGCGTTCGACGACAGTTCGCTTGCGGAATTAAAGCTCATGCCGTCGCGAGCGCCCGCATATCAAGGCTCGCCAATCCTTCGACGAGCTGACGGATCCCGCTCTTGACCTCGGCAAGTCCCGGCGCCGGCGTCACCATCTCTTCATTCATGTAAAGGGCCCGATTGATCTCGATCTGAAGCGCATGCATTTTCGCTTGCGGCTTGCCGTAGTGGTGCGTGCAATAGCCCCCGGCGTAGGGGACATTCCGGCCAACCGAGTAGCCAAAGCCGCGCAGGAGGCGCTCGGCGGTCTCAGTGACGGCCGCCGCACAAGAGGTGCCAAATCGGTCGCCCAAGACAGCGTCGAAGCGTCTCAGCCCCGGGTCGGAGTCCATGGGTCCTCCGATCGACGGCATCGAATGACAGTCGATCAACAAGCATACGCCAAATTTTTCGCGGGTCCGATCCAGCAGGCGTCGCAGCGCCGCATGGTAAGGATAGTAATGGCGATCGATCCGCTGTCGAACTTCATCAAAGCGAAGTTTTCCGCGATATATTTCTTCGCCGCTGGTAACCACGCGGGCGATGGTGCCAAGCCCCGCCGCGACCCGCGGCGAAGTGGTGTTGACATACGCCGGCAGCGGTCCATCGAACATGGTCGGATCCAATTCGAAGGGCTCGCGGTTGGGATCGACGTAGGCGCGCGGGAAGGTCGCTTTCAGCAATGGCGCCCCGAATTCGCAAGCGACGGCGAAGATATCATCGACAAACGCATCCTCGGAGCGGCGGAGCGCAAGAGGGTCGAGCCGCGACGCGGCAATGAACGAGGCGGGATAATCCGCTCCGCTATGGGGCGAGGCGAAAACCAAAGGAACCGTCTGCTCGGCAGGAGCGCGCAAGAACCAGCCGGGACTGGCTGTGTCGCGTCGCGAAGAGTCAACGATGGCTGTGTCGTCCGGGACCAAGATAATCTCCTCATCGCCACTTTCCCGACGTTGCCCTCTCCGCCGGTCCGATCCCCATGGAAACCATCGGGATCAATCATTGGCGCGGTCAGCGGCCGGTATGCATCGCCGTAACTGTCGAAACGTCGAACGCAGACCAGGGTGCTTTTCGTTACAGCGCAGGGGCGGCGGTGGCAACGTCTAATAAGTAGTGCAGGTGGGTTCCCGGTTGCGCGGCGGCAAGATGCGCACCAGCGAATTGGCCAATCCGCGTTCGTCCCCCAGAGCCGCCACTTCACTCACTGCCTTTTCGAATCCGGGTTGCTGAGCCCGACCAGAAGCTCCATGGCCCGGTCGATCGGAATGCGCACGGCATCCGGCCCGGTACGCCCATAATTGTGAAGCAGCTGGTCTTCCTCGGCCCGCAAAACCGCCAGCTCATCGCGCGGCGCGAGCGGCGGAAGGGGACCCGGCGGATGCACTGCGGCCTTGCCGGCGCCAAGGGTATAGAGGTAGGCCGCCATATCCCGCGCCTCCTGCTCGCTCACGCCGAGCGCAGGCATCGCCGTTTCAGGTGAGACCGCCGGCGGGTTGATGATCCACTGCACCAGGTACCGCGGCCAATTCGGACGTATTCCCGCGACATATCCACGGGTGGCGAAATCGCTCAGCGGCGGCCCGACGGTTCCGTTGGCGCCGCGGATACCGGGAATGGCGTGGCAGCCTCCGCAACCGTAGACGCCGATGGCGACAACGCCGCGCTCGGGATCGCCGCCAGGCACCCGCAAATGTGGCGGCGGCGCCGACGAATCACAACCCGCCGCTGCCAACAGCGCCAGCAACAGCACCAACAATCCCGTGTGTGAAAGCGGCATTCCGAGGCCAATCATGCGACAGATTTGGTTCATCAGTAACATGCAGGCGCCGGCAGCGTCAGCAGGCCGATGAACAACGTGGCGAACAGGAACAAGACGCTCATCAGCACGGTGATCCGCGCCAGGAACACGAGTTGCGGCGTTCCACCGCGAATGCGCCATCCGTGCACTCCCAACAGCACAATTGCGGCCGCGATGCCCAACGTAACCAGAGCGACGGTCCACTCGATCGCACCAAGACCGAGAAAGGCGCGATCGTCCCACGTCCATAAACAGGCCAAAGAAACGAAAACGTAGACGAACAGAAAATGCATGCTCCACAGGATCGGCGGCCCGAGAACGTGAATGATCATCCTTCGCGGCGCTGTAGCGGGCATGACCAGTTCCCCCCGAACATCAGAACAGGAAAGGCGCAAGATATATGAGAACGAATCCAACAATCCACAGCGCAGCACTGTAATACCAGAATGTCGTTGCAATGCGCACCGCGAGGTGACGCTCGGCGCTGAAATCGCCGCGCCAGATCCGCGCCGCGACCATGGCGGCCATCACCATCGCGATCATCAGGTGAACCGCCTGAAAGCCGACGAGGACATGAGAGAGGGCCGCATAGGCGTGATCGTTGGGACGAAAGGGGAAGTGCGCCAAAGCAATAGCCTGGATGATCAAGAAAACGCCGGCAAGGAGAAGGGCGCCAACGAACCCGATGGCAAGACGCCTCCTGTTGCCCCGGCGGACTCCATCTTCAGCCCACTTGAGCGCAAAAACGCTTGCCGCAAGCGCCAAGAAGCCGAAACCGCCTGTCGACCACGCCACCTCCGGCGCTACGAATCCCTCGGGCGGCCAAGCTGGGGCGAAGCTCCACAGAAACAGGTAGGCGAACACCAGGGATGCGAACAACGTGGCGTCCGCCAGGACGGTGAGAATCAGGCCGGACCAGGCTGGCGCGGTATGCAAGCCATGACAGTGGGGCAACTCCTTTCCCAAGCCGACCGCAATCGTGCGTGGATGCTCGCGGTCCGGCGGCGGCCACATCCAGATGACGATGGCGATCAGCGACAACAGCGCGCCGACAACGGCAAGGGGATAGACCTTGAGCAGAAAGCTGATGAAGAACACCGCTATGCAGAGACCGGCGATTAGCGGAAGGTAGGTTGGTCCGGGGAGTTCGACCACCAGTTCAGGCCGTGCGTGGACCGTCGTCGACCCCATCGTGAGACGGCGGTCGGTCGGCGTCGCAAGGTAGTAACGCCCCCGCCTGATCTCTTCGCCAATGCCGATCTGATCCCAGATCGGGTCGCGGCTTTCTATCACGGGAATGCTGCGGAAATTGTAGGAGGGCACCGGATTCTGCACCCATTCGAGCGTTCCGCCGCCCCATGGGTTATCGCCGGCGGGAATGCCGCGACGCACGCTCCACAGAATGTTGGCCAGGGCAAGGAGTATGCCGGCGGCAAAAATATAGGCGCCGACCGTGGCGACGAAATTTGTCAGCTCCCAGCCCAGACCGGCGGGGTACGTAAACACCCGCCGCGGCATGCCGAGCAGTCCCGTCCAGTGCAACGGCAGGAACGTGACGTTGAAGCCGATGAACGTCAACCAGAAGCTCCAACGGCCCGCGCGCTCCGAGGCAATGCTTCCGACCGTCGGAAGCCAGTAGTAGAGCCCGGCGAAGAGCGGAAACAGCATGCCCCCGATCAGGACATAGTGGAAATGCGCGACGATGAACTGGGTGTCGTGAACGACAAGATCGAAGGGCGCAATTGCGATCATGACGCCGGTGAACCCGCCGATCACGAAAATGAGGAGAAATCCGATCGCGAACAACAACGGGGTCTGAATGACCGGACGCCCTTTCCACAAGGTTGCGATCAAACCGAAAACCTGGATGCCGCTCGGGATCGCGAACAACAACGTCGCCGCCGTGAAGAACGCGAGAGGCAATTGGGCGATGCCCACCGCATACATGTGATGGACCCACACGCCAAAACCGAAAAACCCGGTGGCGAGGGCGGAAAGCACGAACCAGCGGTAGCCGACCGTCCGGTGCCGCGCGAATGTCGGCACCAGAGCCGTCAACATGGCGAGGCCGGGCAAGAGGATGATGTAGACCTCGGGGTGCCCGAACAACCAGAAGAGATGTTGCCACAGCAGCGAGTCGCCGCCCTGGGCGACAACGAAGAACGGCCACCCAAAAGCCCTCTCCAGCTCAAGAAGAATGCTGCCGAGAATCAAGGGCGGAAAGCCGAAAACGATCATGAAGGCGGTTATGAGAATGTACCAGGCGAACAGCGGCATTCGATCGATCGACATGCCAGGCGCGCGCGTTTTCAGCACGGCCACGATCAATTCAATCGACGCGGCAATGGCGGATATTTCAACGAACGTAATACCGAGCAGCCAGAAATCGATATTGAGGCCCGGCGAGAAGTGGTAGCTCGTCAAGGGCGGATAAATGAACCAGCCGCCGTCCGGCGCCGATCCGATCAGCAGGCTGGAAACCAGCATGGCGCCGCCGAACAGGTAACACCAGTATCCGAATGCGCTCAGGCGCGGAAACGGCAAGTCGCGCGACCCGATCATCAACGGCAGAAGATACATCGCGATCCCCTCGAGAATAGGGATCGCGAAGAGGAACATCATGATCGTGCCGTGCATCGTGAAAATCTGATTGTAGGCGTCGTGGCCTATCAGCGTATTGTCGGGCACGGCGAGCTGCGTGCGGATCAGCAGGGCGAGAAACCCCGCAATCAGAAAAAAGACGAAGCCGGTGATGATGAAGCGCCGGCCGACGTAGGTGTGGTTGACGGCGCTCGCTCCGCGCAATCCGGTCGGGGTGTGCCAGACGCGGTCAAGCTCGGCGAGCCTTTCCCGTTCCTTGGTCCGTTCTTCCGCGCGTTTCTCCGACGTCGGCGCGAAAGCCGGTTTCGCAACGCCCTCCGCGCCGGTCATTCGAGGCTGGCCAAATAAGCGGTGAGAGCGTGCAGCGTCGGGCCATCCAACCCATTGAACGACGGCATCTTGTTTCCCGGCTTCATCTGTTGCGCCGAAACGATCCACGCCGCCATATTGCCGGGCGTGTTGTCGAACATTCCCGCGGCCAGCGTCTGTCGCCCGGCGACGTGAGTAAGGTCGGGCGCGGTGTTACCGTCGGCGGTGGTGCCGCGGATCCTGTGGCAAGATCCGCATCCCGCGGCGATGAAAGCACGCTGCCCTTGCTGCAAAAGCGGGTGTCCCGGCGGCGGCGCTGGCTTCGCCTCTCTAGCGAGCCAATCGGCGAACGCATCCGGAGGCATCGCGATAACCGAGAACGCCATATTGGCGTGCTGCGCGCCGCAAAACTCATAGCATTGGCCGCGAAACACACCGGGCTCATCCGCTTGCAACGAGATGCGATTGACCTGACCCGGGATCATATCGATTTTGCCCCCGAGCTTGGGAATCCAAAAGCTATGAATGACGTCCGCCGTGGTGACATCGAAGAAAACGCGCTCGCCTACCGGCAAACGGATCTCGTTGGCGCTGACGATCGGCGCGCCGCCCTCGCCATTGGGATAACGGACCTCCCACCAGAACTTGTAGCCAATCACCTCCACGGCTGGCTGATCAGGATCCCGGGGTTCCGTCATCCACGGAATGCGAAGGCTGGCCACGAAAAACACGATGATGGTCAGGGCCGGAAAAATTATCCCGCCGCCAATGATGAAATGCCCGGCCTTCAGGCGGCTGCTTGGCGACGGTGTCCGGTGGAGAGCATAGAACAGGGCCGCAACCACGAGGATGAACGCCGCCGACAGCACCGAAAGCATCAACCACCAGAATGTCGCCAGCTGGCGAGCGCTCTCCCCGCTTGGATCGAGCGCGGACTGAACGCCCTCGCAACCGCCTGCGATCAGCGCCGCCGTGGTGGCCGCAATGACTGGCTTGGCCGCGGCGAAACCCTCCGGCCGAGGCCGTGGCGTTCGCCGTCCCTTTACTGCTTCACTCCGCGCCATCGGCCGCCCGCAGTGCGGCGGGCCCTTGCGCCGACATCAGATTGTTGGCGGTGTTGACCATTCCGATATGGGAAAAGCCCTGCGGAAAATTCCCGACCATCCGCTTCAGCGTGGGATCATATTGTTCCGCGAGCAGACCGACATCGTTGCGCAAGGACAAGAGTCGCTCGAACATCTGCACGGCGTCGTCATGACGGCCCATCATCTGGTAGACGTCGGCGAGCCAGAAGCTGCACGCCAGAAACGCCGCATTGCTGTCGGCCAAGCCATCGACGCCGCCTTGCGCCTGGTAGCGCAACACAAAGCCGTCGACAAGCAGTTCGCGCTCGATCGCGGCGACCGTGCTTTGAAATTTTGGATCGCTAGGCGGCAGGAATCCCACCTCCGCCATCAATAGAACGGATGCGTCAAGCGCCGTTCCGCCATAGTATTGAACGAACGCGTTCTTCTTTTCGTTAAAGCCATTACGATAGATATCGGCTCGAATCTTCTCGCGCAGGCGCTTCCAATGGTCAACCGGCCCGGGGAGACCGAAGGCTTGGCTGTCCTTTATAGCGCGATCAACCGCCACCCAAGCCATCAACTTGGAATGGGTGAAGTGCTGGCGCTGGGCGCGAACCTCCCAGATGCCTTCGTCGGGCTCCGTCCAGATTTTCTCGAGATGCTCGATCAGGAGCTGCTGCATGCGCCACTCGTCACCGTGGATCTGTAGATCGTACTTTCGTCCAATGTGCAGAGCGTCCATGATCTCGCCGTACACATCGATCTGTAGCTGGGTGTAGGCGGCGTTGCCGATGCGCACCGGACGGCTGTCCTCATAGCCCTTCAGCCAGGGTAACTCGATCTCGGTCAAACGGCGTTCACCGGCGATCCCGTACATGATGTGAAGGTCGCTCGGATTGCCTGCCTCCGCCCGTAACAGCCAGTCTCTCCAGGCCATCGCCTCGTCGCGATAGCCGGAAGTGAGGAAGGCGAGCAAGGTCAGGGTGGCGTCGCGAATCCAGCAAAAGCGGTAGTCCCAGTTGCGCTCGCCGCCGATGTGCTCGGGAACGGACGTTGTCGGAGCCGCGATGATTCCTCCGGTAGGGCCGTGCTGGAGCAGCTTCAACGTGACCAGCCCGCGCACCTGGGCCTCATGCCACCGATCGCTGATGGCTTCGTCGCGGGGACACCGCGACGACCAGCCACACCAGAAATCCTCCGTCTTCCGCAGCAAATCCTGGCAGTCGCGGTGGTGCCCGCGCGGCTTGTGCGAGCGGTGGTAGGAGAGCCGAAACGCCACCGCGTCGCCCTTGCTGACGGTGAAGTGGCCTGCGCTGACAGAAGCTTCGTCGGCCATGTGGACCTGGGTGTAGAGTTCAACCGCGTCGGGACCGGCAATCGCCCGCAGGCCGAAGTCCTCGCGCCGAACCCACGGGATGTGCCGGCCATAGCCGAACCGCAGAAGCAACTCCGTGCACATCTTTACCTTCCCGGAGTCGCCCATGACGATGCGAACAACGTCGACGTGCTCCTCATCTTCGGAAAGCGGCATGAAATCGATAAGCGTCACCACCCCTGACTTCGTCTCGAACGTCGTCTCGAGGATCGCCGAGCCCGTTCGGTAACGGCGCCGCACTTCTTTGACACCGTCCTCCGGTGCGATCAGCCAGCGACCATTGTCGCGCGTGCCGAGCAGCGCCGCAAAACACGCATCGGAATCGAAGCGCGGCAAACACAGCCAGTCGATCGAGCCGTTATCGCCAACAAGAGCCGCAGAGATCATGTTTCCAATCAGGGCATATCGTTCGAGCGGCAGGCTGACGACGTGATCCGGCATGGTCATGTTCCTCGTGTCGATAACGGGAATCAGCGATGAGTTGACTGTTCGCCAACGACAGCGGCGAGAGACAACAGGTTTGCGTGAAACAACGAATCTGCTGCCGGCGTGTTCCCCTCGCCAAGAGAAAGATCAACCAGTAGCCTGGCCATACCCTGGCGAGCGTGGCACACCACCCGCCTTGTCGCCTTATCTCGGAAGCGGGCTTATAACAATCCGACCACATCGGCTAGTCGGAGCGTTGGAAACGGCGCAGAATCCATTTCTCGATCTCGACCAGGAAGAACACAGGAAACGCGACAAGGACGATGCGCGCCCAGTCCTCGATGCCGATGCTCCTTGTGTCGAACATGGCCTGAAACGGCGGCGCATAGGTGAACAGCAGTTGCAGCGCGATAGCGGCGGCGATCGCGATCAGAATATAGCGACTGCCGAAAATCCCTTCGACGCCATGAACGGGATCGAGCAGGCGGCGGCAGTTGAAAAGATAGAACATCTGATAGACGACGAGGGTGTTCACCGCGATGGTGCGCGCCGTCGGCTCGTCCAGACCGGCCGCGATCGCCCATAGAAAAAGACCGAATGTTCCCGACACGAGGATCGCTGTCACGAAAAGGATCCGCCAGAGCAGGAAACCAGTCAGCAGCGGTTGGTCGGGCGGCCGAGGCTTGCGCTTCATCACCCCTGGTTCGGTCGGCTCGAAGGCAAGAGCGAGCGCCATGGTGACGGCGGTGATCATGTTGACCCAGAGAACCTGAACGGCGCTGAGCGGCAGGGCGAAGCCCAGCAAAATCGCCGAGATGATCGTGAACGCCTGACCGCCGTTGGTGGGCAGAATGAAAATGATGGATTTTCGCAGATTATCATAGACGGTTCTGCCTTCCTCGACGGCATGAGCGATGGAAGCGAAATTGTCGTCGACGAGCACCATCTCGGACGCTTCTTTGGCCGCCTCCGTGCCCTTGATGCCCATCGCGACGCCGACATCGGCGCGCTTGAGCGCCGGGGCGTCGTTGACGCCGTCCCCTGTCATCGCCGTGACATGCCCTGCCGCCTGCAGGCCCTTGACAAGACGGAGCTTGTGCTCGGGACTGGCGCGGGCGAAAACATCGGTGTCAGGGGCGAGATCACGAATACTGTCGTCATCAAGATCGTCCAGATCGCGCCCCGTCAGGACCTTATCGGCGTGGCGCAATCCCAGTTGCGCGGCGATCGCGCCGGCCGTGGTCGCATGATCGCCGGTGATCATTTTGACGCGAATGCCGGCGCTCTGGCATTGCTTGATCGCTTCGATCGCCTCCCGCCGTGGCGGATCGATCAGACCGCAGAAACCGAGCAGCGTTAAGTCCTGCGATACGTCGTCGAAGCGAAGCTCGCGCTTGTCGGTCGGAGCATCCTTGCGGGCGATGGCAAGCAGCCGTTGGCCCTTGGAGGCAATCGCCTCGACTTGCCGCTGCCAGTACGCTTCGTCCACCGGCTCGTTGTCATTATGGCCGCGTTGTCGGCCGCACATCTCGAGGAGGCGCTCGGGCGCGCCCTTGGCATAAATGAACCCGTTGCCTTCGTGATCGTGATGCAGCGTCGCCATGAAGCGGTGCTCCGATTCGAAGGGGATCAGATCGGTACGCGGAAACGCCTCGTGCTCGAAATCTTGATCGAACCCCGCCTTGCGCGCTGCCGTGATCAGCGCTCCTTCTGTCGGATCGCCCTCCATGACCCACTCGTCGCCGCTCTCGCGGAGCACGGCGTCGTTGCACAACAGCCCCGCGCGCAAGGTTTCGGCAAGGACAGGATGGTCATCGACATGAATGTCGCTGCCCTCCCGAATGAAACTGCCGCTGGGTTCGTAGCCGACGCCGGTGACCTCGTAGGTTCCGTGGGCAGTGGCGATCGTCTGAACGGTCATTTCGTTGCGGGTGAGGGTGCCGGTTTTGTCCGAGCAAATCGTCGTGACGGCGCCAAGGGTCTCGACGGCAGGCAACCTGCGAATGATTGCATTGCGCGCCGCCATGCGCTGGACGCCAATAGCGAGCGTGATGGTCATGATCGCCGGCAGGCCCTCCGGGATCGCCGCGACCGCAAGGCTGACGGCGGCGAGGAACATGTCGGTCATCGAGTAGTCGCGCACCAACAGGCCGAAGGCGAAGGTCAGCGTGGCGAGAACGAGGATGGCGATCGTGAGCCAGCGGCCGAAATGCGCCAGCTTTTTCAGGAGCGGCGTGGTGAGGGTCTCCACCTCGGAGAGCATGGTGCCGATGCGGCCGATTTCGGTGCTGTCGCCGGTCTCGACGACAAGGGCGCGGCCCTGCCCGCTGGTAACGAGGGTTCCGGAAAAAGCCAAGGACGGGCGGTCTCCGATGGACGCTTTCTCGTCGACCGCATGAGTCGATTTCTCCACGGGCACCGACTCGCCCGTCAACATCGCCTCTTGAACCTGAAGATTCTTGATCTTGAACAATCGAACATCGGCGGGAACCTTATCCCCTGACCTCAGCTCGACAATGTCGCCCGGAACCAGCTGTTCGGCCGAAATCTCCCGCCGCTGTCCGTTGCGGATCGCGACCGCCTGGAGAGATAACATTTTACGAACGGAATCGAGGGCCCGTTCCGCCTTGCCTTCCTGGATGAAGCCGATGATGGCGTTGATGATGACAACGCCGAAGATCACAGCGGAATCCACCATGTGGCCGAGAAGCGCGGTGACGACGCCGGCGACGAGCAGTACGTAGATGAGGACGTTGTGGAATTGCTGCAGAAACCGTATCAACGGCCCACGCGTCTTCGGCGGGCGTAGCCGGTTTGGCCCATACCGCCTCAGCCGTTCTTCGACCTCTTGGTCGCTCAGCCCATCGGTGCGCGCGCCGAGCCGGTGAAATGCCTCTTCAAGCGAAAGGGCATGCCAGGGCGTGACGTCTTTTTGGTCTGCATTCGCTTCGACGGGGAGCTTGCTGTCCGCTGCAGGCATTCGCCACCTCCTTGTTCGCTGCCGGCCAGCTTACGCAAAGCAACACCCCAGCGTCTGCCAAAAGATGCAGAGTCGCGCGGAATCGCGGGACTGGGAGGCTGTTCAGCCCATCCGCTTTCTCAAGTTGGCGTCCAAGGCGTCGAGGAACTGCTGGGTGGTCAGCCAATGCTGGTCCGGTCCGATGAGGATCGCCAAGTCCTTGGTCATCTGTCCACTTTCAACAGTCTCGATGCACACTGCCTCCAAATTCTCGGCGAACGCGGATACGTCCGGCGCGCCGTCGAACTTTCCGCGATAATGGAGGGCGCGGGTCCAGGCAAAAATCGAGGCGATCGGGTTGGTCGAGGTCTCCTTGCCTTGCTGATGCATTCGGTAATGGCGGGTGACCGTTCCATGCGCCGCCTCGGCT
>CAZRWU010000095.1:0-11938 GCA_964603915.1 uncultured Rhodospirillaceae bacterium | reverse complement strand
GCCGCTTCGAGATCTTCACGCACGGCGGGCGGACGCCGACCGGCATCGACGCGGTTGACTGGGCGCGGCGGATGACCGATCTCGGCGCCGGCGAGCTGCTGGTGACCTCGATGGACCGCGACGGCACCCAAGCCGGCTTCGACATCCCGCTGACGCGGGCGATCGCCGATGCGACCACGGTTCCGGTGATCGCCTCCGGCGGCGTCGGCATCCTCGATGATCTCGTCGAGGGCATCGTCGCCGGTCACGCCACCGCCGTGCTGGCGGCGTCGATCTTCCATTTCGGCGTGTTCACCATCGCCGAGGCCAAGGCCTACATGCAGGCGGCGGGGGTGCCGATGCGTCTCGACGACGGCCGCCTCGGCGCCGCGGGGTCGGCGCCGTGACGCCGCCGCATCCCGTCGACGCGCGGATCGTCGAACGCCTGTTCGATCTCATCCGCGGCCGGCGCGGCGGCGATCCCGAGCAATCGTACACGGCGCGCCTGTTCGCGCAAGGCCGCGCCACGATCGCGCGCAAGACCGGCGAGGAAGCGATCGAGACGGTCGTCGCCGCCCTCGACGGCGGAGCGGAGCAACTGACCAAGGAGAGCGCCGATCTGCTCTATCATCTTCTCGTGCTGTGGGCGGACGCCGGCGTCGCGCCCGAGGACGTGTGGCGGGAACTGGCGCGCCGCGAGGGCGTTTCCGGACTTGCCGAGAAGGCGGCGCGGGGCAAGCCGTAGCGGCCGGCGGCGGGGCAAGCGGACGGCGACACGGAGGAGGGGGCATGGCCTACGACGACAGCAATATCTTCGCGAGGATCCTGCGCGGCGAGACGCCGTGCGACAAGGTTTACGAGGACGACTACGCGCTCGCCTTCAACGACATCCGGCCGCAGGCGCCGGTCCATGTCCTCGTCATCCCGAAGGGCCCCTACGTGTCGATGGACGACTTCACCGCCGAGGCGCCGGCCGACACGGTCGCCGGCTTCTTCCGCGCGGTCGGCGCGGTCGCCCGCCAGCTCGGGCTGGACCGGAGCGGCTACCGGCTGATCGCCAACACCGGCGGCGACGGCCATCAGGAAGTCATGCACTTCCACGTCCACATCTTCGCCGGCCGGCCCTTGGGGCCGATGCTCAGGCGCCCCGCCTGAAGCGGCGGCGCGGAGACCAATTTCCGCCCGCGAGGTCCTATGCCAGGAGGGGAGACTCCAGGAGCTGGAAATCGGGATCGACAGGCGACTTAACGTATTCGTAATCGACAATGCCGTCGTTGCCGTAATCACGGACTTCTTTGATTAAATCGCCGAGCTTGTTGTATTTATAGGTATAGAGGTTGTCGGTATCGTAGTTGCCATCGGCATCATTGTCGATGCTTTGCAATTTCGAGATCGTTTTTTTTCTATTGCTATACTCGTATACTGTCAAGCTCTGGCTGGAAAGCTCGCCAGCGTAGTTTTCTTTTGGTTCAACATTCACGTAAAATTTGAGTTTTTCTTCAACCAGATTGCCCTTCTTGTCGTAGGCATACTCAAAAACGTCAAGAAAGTTAACGATATCATCGAAATGTTGTTTCGATATGAGACGGCCCTTATGATCGTATTCGTAATCTATTGTCCCTGCGGAATTACGGTCTATTCCGTCATCCCAAGACTGATATAACAAGTTTCCTTTATTGTCATATTTTGCTTGATAGGAATAATAATTTTGCGGATCAAGCACACCCTCGAAATAGCGACTTGTGAATACGCTGACTAAATTACCCTTGCTATCATAGTTGTAATCCGTCACGGTTTTATAATAGGGAAATTCGTCTTCAGTGGGATAGGGACCGCTATTAACTTCCTGAATCAATTTTCCTTTTTTGTCATAGGAGAATGTCGTCACAAATTTGTGGTTTATTGAAGCGAGTTCATCGAAGGAATCGTAGAAAATCTGAGCAATTTTATTACCATTTTTATCATAGAAGAATTCAAGTTTGTCTATATAATCTATAATTCCATCATTATAATCATCACGCTTAGAAATATAAGACGAGAGTTCACCTTTCTGGTTATAAGTATACTCAGTAGCAATAATCTGATTTATAGAGCCATAATTTTCATGGCCATATTGCATTACCGATTTAACAAGATTGCCCATATTATTGTAATTAAATAATTCGATATGGTAATATTCATTTTCCTCAAATGGGAATGAGGGTTTAGACTCTTGTCTAAAAAGATGTCCCGTTGAGTCATAGATATGAGTGTCGGCTCGAAATGTCTCGAACCCGCCGTTTCGATCGAGGTCTTCCTTGACGATCTCGACATACGATTTATTCTTGTTTTTGGACATCTCTTGTTTTCCTTGCATATCGGCGGTTTAAGCGGCAGTTATCCAGCGCGCGGAGGCCCACGCCGTCTCCCGGCCTCCCGTCACACGAGAAGAGAAAGATCCCAGAGCTCATCCAGGGCAGCGGAAGGGAAATCATGGACGGGAACTTTCGAATACGCCCATTCGTAGGTCCCGTCGTTGCCGTGATCGTGAAGCTCGCGGATCAGGTCGCCTTTGCGGTCGTACGCGAAAAGCTTCAGGTCCTCGGCATCGTAACCGGGAACGCCATCGATGTCCGTCGAGACCAGCTCGGAAACGACGCGGCCTTTCGCGTCATGGGTCCACTGATAAAGCGCCGGTTTCTCCGGAAGATCCCGGTAACTCGCCAGAACCTCTTTCTCTATCAGGTTGCCTTTCTCGTCGTAGGCGTACGATACCGACGGCCGGAGATCGCTTTCCTTCCAATCCGAGACGGAGAGGATCCCGGCATCCTCGCGGACCAGATTGCCCTTCTGGTCGTAAAAGTACTTGGTCACCAGGCGGCCGTCCGGACCGTGGTCGAACTCGTCATGATGAATTTCGCTGATCAACCTTCCTTTCTTGTCGTAGGCGTAATCCCAGGTCAGAACGAAGTCCATGCTGATGGTATCGTCGTATTCGCGATGGATCAGGCGGCCGACCCTGTCGTATACCCAGCTCTCGGAAATGTAGCCGTAATCCAACGTTCCATAAACATAGAAACTTTGGTAGGAATTCGTCAGGTTTCCCTTATAATCGTACGTGTAGTCAGTAACGTATCTATAATCGGGAGCGCCATCGGCATCGTAGTCCGGCGAGTTTTTGATCTCCTTAATCAATTTGCCTTTACGATTGTATGAATACTGAGAGCTTGACGTCTCGTCGACAACGCCGTCAAAGCCCCTATCTTCTTCGAAAACCTTAGTTACGATCCTGTTTTTCTTGTCGTAGGCATAACTTTCCGTATAGCCGTAGTTAAATTCGCCGACATCGTAAAGATCCGCGACGTAGTTCTTGACGAGAAGATCCCCTTTTTTACCATACTCGTATGTTATTTTTATTGTGCTTCCGGCGCCGCCTGCGTGGAAATCATATCCGGATTCTTCTTTTACGGGATTTCCTCGATGATCGTAGTCTATTTGACGGGAAAATTGTGACTCCGGGACGATATTCCCGTCTTCATCCCACTGGTGAATGGAATGAACCAGATCGCCTTTCTTGTTGTACGACGTATAAAGAAGCTCACGCGAAAGAAGTTCTTGTTGACCTGGCAGGCGAAGCTCCCAGGTTTCGACAAAAGAACCGGCTTTGCTTCTCGACATGGCCCCGCTCTCCGATAAAAACCCGCTTGAAACGGTTTACCTTGTTGCGTTCATTGTCTCCGGAAGATCCCATTGAGCGCGGGCGAGAAAAGGTGGAACCCGGGCGGCCTTGTCCGAACCCGCGTCCTCTTTCCGCTCTCTCTCAAGCGGAAAGAGGGAATTTTTTTCGAATTGATCTTGCTAATCTGAAAATTTTTTGGTGGGAACATTCTATTCCCGGTTTCTTTTCTCAATCCATGCAAGCAGGAGAGACAAGAATTTCATGAAAGATTCAGGTTTTTCTTATGAAATTCACTATTATTATACGAAAAGCAGACCCCCGTCATGAACATGACCGACAATGCTTATATCAGGAAACATCAACTAAGGCAAGAATGTGGCATAGTTCTCGTTTTGTTACGATAATATTGGTTTCATCAATCAAAAATTGTGGAACCGCTCTTGCCCGAGCGAAGCGCCGCTACGCGGCCGGATGCCAGGCGCGCAACGGATTCCCGGGCTGGCCACGGCGCCGGCCCACGGCGACGCCCGCCCGGAAGTTATGCACCGTCCTGTCCACATCGTCGCCGGGGAGTTGCAAAGGCCGCGCGCGGCGCGGCGCCCGGGACGGTCCGGGAGATCGCCTCCGCGGTGTGGAACAGTAGGGGAAAACTGCGAGAAATACACACGGCGCGGCGCCGCCGGCGCGAACATGCCGGCAACGCCCGCAGTCATCCACAGGCTTGCGCGCGGGCGGGGCCAGCGGGCGCACTTGCCGAGAATCCCGGGGACGGTTGCCCCGGCGGGTCGCTCGCCGCCGTTTTTCCCCGCTTTGCGAAAGATGACCCGATCGCTGATTCTTCCCGTATTATCGGACGGCGGCGCGCAATCATCCACAGGATGACGCACCGCGTCGCGGCAGGCGCGCTTGCAAGGGACGACCGGGGGACAATTGCGGGGACAAGCGGGGGAGAATGAGGAATCCCCGCCATCCCGGCCCCAACTGCAACCACAGCCTTTTAAAGGAGTCTTTATTGAGATGATGGGAAAAGACAACGGCGGCGGCGGCGCTGCGGGCGGATTGGGGTGAACGCCGGCGCGGCCGACGCCAATTCCGTTCCGGCGCGCGGCGGCAAGCCCGCGGCCTCGCCGTTTCTCGCGGCCTTTCGCGGCGAGAGGAGCGATCGGCCGCCGTTCTGGCTGATGCGCCAGGCGGGACGCTACCTCCCCGAATACCGGGCGCTGCGCGAGACGGCGCGCGACTTCCTCCAGTTCTGCTATTCTCCGGACCTGACCTGCGAGGCGGCGTTGCAGCCGCTGCGCCGCTACGGCATGGACGCGGCGATCCTGTTCAGCGACATTCTCGTCATACCGCACGCGCTCGGACGCGATGTCGCCTTCATCGAAGGGACGGGGCCGCGCCTCGACCCGGTGCGCTCGGTGGCGGACATCGCCGCGCTGACCCCCGAATCTCTCGACGAGCGTCTCGAGCCGGTCTATGCCGGCGTGCGGCGGCTGAAGGCGGCGCTGCCGCCGGCGGTGGCGCTGATCGGCTTCGCCGGCGCGCCGTGGACCCTCGCCGTCTACATGGTCGAGGGACGGGGCGGCGGCGAGGCCGACGCGGTGCGGAGCTGGGCCTACCGCGACCCGGACGGCTTCTCGCGGCTGATCGCGGTGTTGACCGACGCCGTCGTCCGTCATCTCGTCCGCCAGATCGAGAACGGCGCCGAGGCGGTGCAGCTGTTCGACAGCTGGGCCGGGCTGTTGCCGGAGAGCGAGTTCCGCCGCTGGGTGATCGGGCCGACGGCGGAGATCGTCCGCAGGGTCAAGGCGGCCTGTCCCGAGGCGCCGGTGATCGGCTTTCCGCGCGCCGCCGGCGCGCTCTACGCGCCCTATGTCGGCGAGACCGGCGTCGACGGCGTCGGCTGCGACGCCGGAGTGCCGCTCGCCTTCGCGGCTGAAGCGCTGCAACCGAAAACCCTGGTTCAGGGGAACCTCGACAACTATGCTCTCGTCGCCGGCGGCGCCGCCCTGGAGCGGGAGACGCGGCGCATCCTGCGCGCGCTGACGAAGGGGCGGTTCGTTTTCAATCTCGGCCACGGCGTCCTGCCGCAGACGCCGCCCGAGCATGTCGCCGAACTCGCCGCGCTGATCCGCGGCTGGCGCCCCGGAAACTGAGTTAAGGGAACCGAGCCAAGGGAACCGAGAGATGGCCAAGCGCCTTGCCGTTGTCCTGTTCAATCTCGGCGGCCCCGACCGCCCCGAGGCGATCGAGCCGTTTCTGGTCAACCTGTTCAGCGACGCCGCGATCATCGGCTTGCCCGGCTTCCTGCGCTGGCCGCTGGCGCGCCTGATCGCCCGCCGCCGCGCGCCAGCGGCCCGGGAAATCTACGCCCACCTCGGCGGCAAGTCGCCGCTTCTCGAACTCAGCGTGGCGCAGGCTTCGGCTCTGGAGAAACGCCTGCGCGGGGACGCCGGCCGCGACGCCCGCGTGTTCGTGTGCATGCGCTATTGGCATCCGATGAGCGACGACATCGCCGCCGCGGTGGCGGCGTTCGATCCCGACGAGATCGTCCTGCTGCCGCTCTATCCGCAGTTCTCGACGACGACGACGCTGTCGAGCCTGCGCGCCTGGCGCGGCGCAGCCGACAAGAAGGGCCTGCGCGGCCGCGAGCACGCGGTCTGCTGCTACCCGACGGCGGCGGGATGGATCGCGGCGCAGGTCAAGCTGGTGCGCGCGGCGCTCGACAAGGCGGCGGCGTTCGGCCCGCCGCGCGTGCTGTTCTCCGCGCACGGCCTGCCGAAGCGGGTCATCGCTCGGGGCGATCCGTATCAGTGGCAGGTCGAGCGGACCGTCGCGGCGGTGGTCGAGGGGCTCGCCGAGCCCGATCTCGATCATGTAATTTGCTATCAGAGCCGGGTCGGGCCGCTGGAGTGGATCGGGCCGGCGACGGAGGCGGAAATCGAGAGGGCCGGACGCGACGCCAAGGCGGTGGTGATGGCGCCCATCGCCTTCGTCTCGGAGCATTCCGAAACTCTCGTCGAGCTCGACATCGAATACGCCAAGACGGCGCGGGCGGCCGGCGTCGCCGGCTACGTCCGCGTTCCGGCGGTGGGAACCGCCGACGCCTTCATCGAGGCGCTCGCCGCGCTCACCGAGGACGCGCTGCGGCGCGGCCCGCCGATCGGACCCGCCGACGGCCGCCGCGTCTGCCCCGCCGCGTTCAGCGGATGCCCCTGCCGCAATCAGCCCGCACCCACTTGAGAGGATCGCCGTGGACGCTTATCTCTGGCTCAGATTCCTTCATATCATCAGCTTTGTCGCCTGGATGGCGGGACTGTTCTATCTGCCCCGTCTGTTCGTCTACCACACCCAGAAGCCGACCGGCTCGGACGCCGCCGACACCTTCGTGGTGATGGAAAGGAAGCTGCTGCGGATCATCATGAATCCGGCGATGATCGCGACGATCGTCACCGGCGGGCTGCTGATCTGGCTGACGGACGCCTGGGTGCAGGGCTGGCTGCACGCCAAATTGCTGCTTGTCGCCCTTCTGATCGCCTTCCACATGGCGCTGGCGCGCTGGCGCCGGCAGTTCGCCGAGGGGCGCAACGCGCATTCGGAGCGGTTCTACCGGATCATGAACGAGGCGCCGACCGTGCTGCTGATCGGGATCGTCTTCTTCGCCGTGTTCCGGCCATGGTGAGCGTGGCGCGGCCGGCGCCGCGGCCGCCGGCGCCCGCTTGGCGAATCGAAAAATCTTTGTTTGACAGTGCGCGATCAAGTAGTTCAATGTCGTTGTGATCAGGATCAGGTCCGTCTTTCAACTTAAACCCGTCTTGCTTAAGTCTTAAAGCGCCGCGGCCGAGCCATCGCAACGGCCAAGAGAGCGCATCCTTCATTCCGCCTTCGGCCCCCTGGCCTCCTGCCGCGAACGCCCGGCGGCCGTCCCTTTTCAGCCACCTTCGCCAGTGTGAAACACCCATGAATCTCAAGGAACTCAAATCGAAGCCCGCCGCCGATCTGTTGTCCTACGCCGAGGAACTGCGCATCGAGAACGCCAGTTCGCTGCGCAAGCAGGAAATGATGTTCGCCATCCTCAAGCAGCTCGCCGACAACGAGGTCGCGATCTACGGCGACGGCGTCTTGGAAGTGCTGCAGGACGGCTTCGGTTTCTTGCGCTCGCCGGAAGCGAACTACCTGCCGGGGCCGGACGACATCTACGTCTCGCCGAGCCAGATCCGCCGCTTCAACCTGCGCACCGGCGACACGATCGAGGGCGAGATCCGTTCGCCCAAGGACGGCGAGCGCTATTTCGCCCTGCTCAAGGTCAACGACATCAACTTCGCCAACCCCGCCGACGTCCGCCACCGGATCAACTTCGACAACTTGACGCCGCTCTATCCCGAAACGCGGTTCAAGATGGAGCTGCCGCCGACCGAGAGCAAGGATCTGACCTCGCGGGTGATCGACCTGATCACGCCGATCGGCAAGGGCCAGCGCGCCCTCATCGTCGCGCCGCCGCGCACCGGCAAGACGGTGATGCTGCAGAACATCGCCCAATCCATCGCCGTCAACCATCCGGAATGCTACCTGATCGTCCTGCTGATCGACGAGCGCCCGGAGGAGGTGACGGACATGGCCCGCTCCGTGCGCGGCGAGGTCGTCAGCTCGACCTTCGACGAACCCGCCGCCCGCCACGTCCAGGTCGCCGAGATGGTCCTGGAGAAGGCCAAGCGCCTCGTCGAGCACAAGCGCGACGTGGTCATCCTCCTCGATTCGATCACCCGTCTCGCCCGCGCCTACAACACCGTGGTGCCGTCGTCGGGCAAGGTGCTGACCGGCGGCGTCGACGCCAACGCGCTGCAGCGGCCCAAGCGCTTCTTCGGCGCGGCGCGCAACATCGAGGAGGGCGGCTCGCTGACCATCATCTCGACGGCGCTGATCGACACCGGCTCGCGCATGGACGAGGTGATCTTCGAGGAGTTCAAGGGCACCGGCAACTCCGAGATCATCCTCGACCGCAAGCTGGCCGACAAGCGGACCTGGCCGAGCATCGACATCACCCGCTCCGGCACCCGCAAGGAGGAGCTGCTCGTCGACAAGGGCACACTCTCGAAGATGTGGGTGCTGCGCCGCGTCTTGATGCCGATGGGCGTGACCGATGCGATGGAGTTCCTGCTCGACAAGCTGCGCTCCTCGCGCACCAACGCCGAATTCTTCGAGGCGATGAACGCCTGAAAAATGCGCGCTCGAAAAATGCACGCTTGAAACAAGGATGAGCCGACTCATGGCGGACGCCGACGCGGGTGGAGACAGGGCCGAGGGCCTGCGGGAGCGGCAGCGCCGCGCGTTCGGCGACATCGAGATCGTCGCCCGGACCTGCCCGCTGTGCGGCGACGCCAACGAAGAAACCCCGGCAAGCCGCTATTCGCTGGACCCGTGGACGGTCAAGACCTGCGGCGGCTGCGGGTTCACGTACATCATCGCGGCCCCGGATTACGGGGCGCTGTTCGAGCAGATGTCCTGGGAAAAAACCGCGCAGCTGGAGACGGAGCGGCGGGAGGCGACGCGCCGGGTCCAGCAAACCTTGAGCAAGAAGACGCGGTGGCGGATGGCGCTGCTGCCGCGCAAGAAGATCCCGGACCTGCTCGACCGTTTCGCCGAGGCGGGGAACGTCGTCGATCTCGGCTGCGGCGACGGCGGTCAGCTCGCCGGCATCGCCGAGAGGTTCATCCCGCACGGGATCGAGATCTCGCGCGCGGCGGCGGCGGAAGCGAACGCCCGCTTCGCGGCGGCCGGCGGCTACGCGGTCAACGCGCCGTGTCTCGACGGCTTGCGCCAGTTTCCGGACGAGTATTTCACGGCGGCGACGTTGCGCTCGTACCTCGAGCACGAGTCGCGCCCGGCCGAGGTTCTCCGCGCGCTATGGCGCACGCTGCGGCCGGGCGGGATCGCGATCGTCAAGGCGCCGAACTTCGCCTCGCTCAACCGCCGCGTCATGGGGATGCGCTGGTGCGGCTTCCGCCATCCCGATCACCTCAACTATTTCACCCCGGACACCCTGAAAAGGATGGCCGCCGCGAGCGGGTTCGCGGCGTGGTTCGGCCCGACCTGGCGCTTGCCGACCAGCGACAACATGTGGGCGCTGCTCAGGAAGCCGCGCGCGGCCTGAGAACGGCGGCGCGGGCGCCCGGGGCTTTAAGGAGCTAAGGAGCCGGCGTCTAGGGAAGCAGCACGGTCGAGCCCGTCGTCTTGCGGCCTTCGAGATCGCGGTGCGCCTGCGCGGTCTCGCGCAACGGATAGGTCTGGTCGATGCTGATGGCGACGTGTCCCGCGGCGACGACCTCGAACAGCTCGCGCGCCGTCGCCTGGAGATCCTCCGTCTTGGCGGTGTAGGTCATCAGCGTCGGCCGGGTCAGGAACAGCGATCCCTTCTGCGCCAGGACGGCGGCATCGAACGGCGGCACTGGCCCCGAGGCGTTGCCGAAGCTGACCATCATGCCCATGGGACGCAGGCAATCGAGCGAGCCCGTGAAGGTGTCCTTGCCGATGCCGTCGTAGACGACGCACACGCCTTCGCCGCCGGTCAGTTCGCGCACCCGCTGGACGAAATCCTCGCGGCTGTAGACGATCGGATGATCGCAGCCATGTTGGCGTGCCAGCTTCGCCTTGGCGTCGCTGCCGACGGTGCCGATGACGGTGGCGCCGAGGTGCTTGGCCCACTGGCAGGCGATCAGGCCGACGCCGCCGGCGGCGGCGTGGATGAGGATCGCATCGCCCTTCCGCACGCGGTAGGTCCGGCGGAGCAGGTACTGCGCCGTCATTCCCTTCAGCATCATCGCCGCCGCGGTGCGATCGTCGATGGCGTCGGGCAGCGGCACCAGCCGGTCGGCCTTGATCACCCGCTCTTCGGCGTAGCCGCCGAGAACGCCGGCGTAAGCGACCCGCTGGCCCGCCTTGAGGTGGCTGACGCCATCGCCGACCGCCTCGACGACGCCGGCCGCCTCCATGCCGATGACGAAGGGCAGGGCGGGAACGGGATAGAGCCCGGTGCGGTGATAGGTGTCGATGTAGTTGAGGCCGACCGCGGTCTGGCGGATGCGCGCTTCGTCGGCGGCGGGCGCGCCGACCTCGACCTCGTCCCAGCGCAGGACGTCCGGTCCCCCGGTCTCGTGAATGCGGATGGCGTGGGTCATGACGATGCTCCTTCTCGCAAATGGCCGGCATGGCGGATCGCCGGCTTGGCCAGGCGACGACGCGCTGGCGCGGATGGTAGCGCCGGCCGCGGCGCAAGGCGACGGCTGTTTTTCCCGCCGTTGCCGACCCGGCGCTCGCGCCCGGACCGGAGCCGAACCTCGCGGCGCGATCGGCTATTCAGATCCGATCATTCAGATCCGAGGGACGCCATGTCGATGGAGAAGCGGTACTTCACGTCGGATTTGAGCAGCCTCTCGTAGGCTTCGTTGACCTTCTGGATGGGGATGACCTCGACATCGGCGGTGATGTCGTGCTCGCCGCAAAAGTCGAGCATCTCCTGGGTTTCGGCAATGCCGCCGATCATGGAGCCGGAGAGATTGCGGCGCCCCATGATGAGGCTGAAAGCCTCGACGCCGAGGGGCTTCACGGGAACGCCGACAAGCGTGAGGTTGCCGTCGCGCCGGAGCAGGGCGAGGTAAGCGTTGATGTCGTGATCGGCGGAGACGGTATCGAGGATGAAGTCGAAGCTGCCGGCGTGCTTCTCCATCTCCTCGGTGTTACGGGAAATGACGGCCTCGTCGGCGCCGAGGCGGAGGGCGTCCTCGGTCTTGCCCGGCGAGGTGGTGAAGACGACGACGCGGGCTCCGAACGCATTCGCCAGCTTGACGGCCATGTGGCCCAGCCCGCCGAGACCGACCACACCGACTTTCATGCCCTTGGTGACGCCCCAGTGGCGCATGGGGGAATACGTCGTGATCCCCGCGCAGAGCAGCGGCGCGGCCCCGGCGGGATTGAGGTTGGAGGGAACGCGCAGCACGAAGCGTTCATCGACGACGATGCTGTCGGAGTAGCCGCCGTAGGTCACGCCTCCGAGGTGCCGGTCGGGGCCGTTGAAGGTGAACGTCAGGTTCGGGCAGTACTGCTCATAGCCGGCCTCGCACTCCGGGCAGGCGCCGTCCGAGTCGACCATGCAGCCGACCGCGACAAGGTCGCCGGGCTTGTACTTGCTCACGGCCGAGCCAACCTTGGTCACGCGCCCGACGATCTCATGCCCGGGCACGATCGGATAGACGGTGGGCATGACGTTGCTCCACTCGTTGCGCACTTGATGCACGTCGGTGTGGC
>CAZRWU010000094.1:0-12060 GCA_964603915.1 uncultured Rhodospirillaceae bacterium | reverse complement strand
GGGGCGACATTCTGATGACCGATCCCGCCTACAGCCCCAACCTCACCCTGTACCGCGAGGATTTCAGCTTTGCCTGGCCGCCGCGGATCGCATCATTGCTATTACCTTTCGCAAACGCGCCGGACTCGCCAGCCTCTCACCGACGTCCGGCGATTGCCGAGAGGGACGAGCCGTCCCCGAACGCCGCTCGGCCCCGCCCTTCATGCTCGGCGCGAAGATAACCGCGAGGCCCGGTCGGTTTCGGTTTTCCATCCGGAGATCATATGCCCATTGACCGTCTGATCGTCGCGGTGGTGGTCACGTATCGGCCCGAACCCGACACGCTCATCCGCTTGCTTGGCGCCCTTGCTTCCCAGGTGTCGTTTACCGTGGTTGTCGACAACGGACCGGCGCCAGGCATCGAGCGTTGGCTGTTCCACAGACTGCCCGCAGGATCCCACCAGCATGTCTTCCCCGTATCGCTCAACGAGAATCGCGGTATTGCCGCCGCTCAGAACATCGGAATCGCCTGGGCAAGGAAGAGGGGGGCCGATTATGTCATGCTGTCCGATCAGGACAGCATTCCCGGGGAGGCAATGGTCGAGGAACTCCTCGCCGTCGCTGAACAGTTGCGCAGGCAAGGCGAGCGGCTCGCTTGCGTCGGCCCCCGCTATCTCGATCCCCGGCACGATAATCCGCCGCCTTTTCTCCGAGTCCAGGGGCTGCGGCTGAAGCGATTGCGGTGTGACGGCAAGCGTTTTGTCCCGGTCGATTATCTTGTCGCTTCTGGATGTCTTATCCCGGTCGATGTCCTCGACGCCGTCGGGGGCATGCGGGAAGACCTGTTCATCGATTACGTCGACATTGAATGGGGGTTGCGGGCGCGGCATTTCGGCTACCAGAGTTTCGGCGTTTGCACCGCCGCGATGATCCACTGCCTTGGCGAAACGCCCGTTCGGTTGTTGTGGCGTCGCGTTCCCGTGCACAGTCCTTTAAGGCATTACTACCATTTCCGAAACGCGGTTTTTCTCTACAAGCAACCTTGGGTGCCCCTCAACTGGAAGCTTGTCGACGGATGGCGCCTGATCATGCGTTACGGTTTTTATGCGCTCGTGACGAAACCGCGTCTTTCCCACTGGCGGATGATGACGCGCGGACTCTGGCACGGGTTGCGCAACAAGAGCGGCAAGCACCCGGCCTCGTCGTAAAAAACGCGCCGGTTGTCCGGAACCGTCGGGAGTCCGGACGGTTGGAAAACGATCGTCAGATCGCGCTTGAAGGCTCGTAGCCGAGGCTGCGGGCCATGAGACGCGCATCGCGCCGCTCTGGAGGACGCTTGCCATTGCTCAACCGCGTGCGGATGCGGCGCCACTCGGCCCGCCAAAAGCCAAGCTCGGCGCGCGTGATCGGCGCGATGGGCGTCCAGATCGGCAGCATGAAGGCCCACTTCTTTTTCAAGTAGCGATATGCCTTGAGGTAGTCGCCGCGCAGGGTGCGGATCGGAACGCTGTTATGAATGGCGGGCGCGTCGACGACGTAGACGCCAAGCCCCGCCGTTCGCGCCGCGAGACAGAGATCGGTCGCATAGAGATGAAAGCCCGGCAGCGAGGCATCGAAGCGCAAGCCCGAGGCGCGGCGCAATACGATGACCATTTCATCGATGCTGACCGCCGCCACCGGATCGGCGAACGCCGCGCCGAGTTCGCGCCCGATCCCCGACGACCAGACACGACCGACCGGCGCGCCGCTTGCGGTGACGCCGGAAAGTCCGATCACGGCCCACTGCGGTTGCCGCCGCTCGAGAGCGGCGATGGCGGCGAGAAGAGTCTCCAGCCAGGGCGCGGGCAGATAGACGTCCTGATGGGCGAAGACGATGACATCGTGCGACGTGGCATCCAAGCCGGCGTTGTAGGCCTTGGCCGCGGAGGGCTGTTGGCGCAATTCCAGCAACGAGACGGCGGCGCTTTCGATCAAGGGCGAACGCTTGAGGTTCTCATTCAAGACGGTTTCGTTGTTCACCGCAGCGACAATGCCGACCGAGGGCGCCATCGGGAGTCTATTCCATGTTCGCCGATGCGGGTCGGCCGTCAAGGGACGCGCGTTGATCCTCGCGGGAGCGGTGGAACTGTTTGCTGCGATGGAAGACAAGCCGGTATCCCCGCTCGCCCAGGAACAGCGCGGGAAGGACGCGCAACCACCCCTTGAAGCTCGGATGGTCTTGCGCCGAGCGGAGCAAGCTTTGACGCGCCGCGCGGGCTTGCCCGGTGCGCGTCAAGCCGTAGGCCATCTCGAACCGGTAATGGCTCAGGCGGCGGCGAAGACGGTTCTGGTCCCGGGCGCTCAAGGAGGGATGCGCCAGCAAGCGCTCGAAGCTCCGCACCATCGCCGCCGCCGCGGCGAGGGGATCAGAGACGTGCAGATAGGAGAGCGAGGCGCGCGGATCGCCCAGCCGGCGGATGTTGGCGAGCGCAACGGGACTGACCAGCCAGGGCCCGAAGAAACACAGGCGCGTCAGGAAATCGAAATCTTCGAAGATGGAGAGAGAAACATCGAACGCGCCCGAGCGCTCGATCCATTCGCGGCGCACCGCCACGCCCGAGGTGAACGGATAGTGCAGGACAGCCTCAAGCCCGGAGGCATAGCGACGGGTCCCGTCATCCGCAAAACGAAAACCGGTCAAGTCAAACATATTGCGTCGATAGGTTGCCGACGTGATGTCGACATTGGCGATGTGGACCCCGGCCTCGGTGGCCCGCACATCGCGGCGAAGGGTGGCGATCCGCTCCGGATACCAGAGATCGTCGGAGTCGAGAAAGGCGATCCACGCGCCGGCGGCCCGCTTTATTCCGGCGTTGCGGGCGCCGCTGACGCCGGTATTGTGCTGATGGATGGCGATAATCCGGTCACCGAATCCGCTAAGCACATCGCGCGTTCCATCAGAGGATCCGTCATCGACAACGATGATCTCCTCCGGGACATCGCGCTGCTCGAGAACGCTGGCGATCGCGGCTCCCACCGTCGCTGCGCGATTGTACGTGGGAATAACAACCGAAACAGTGGCTTTCGTCATCGCAAGGCTTCTCGTTTCCAGCATGATTCCACGGCGGCGCGCACGGCGGGTTCAATGGCGTCCCAAGACAGATGAGCGCGGAAAAAATCCTGTCCGGCGCGCCCGAGACGGGCGCGCGTGACCGGATCGGTGAGCAGCACCCGGCAGGCCTCGGCGAAATCCGGCGCCGTGTCGGCGATCAGGATTTCATTGTCGTGGCGCACGGGATAACCGAAGGCGCCAAGCGCCGTCGATACGGTCGCACACCCGCGAGCGAAACTTTCGGCAATCTTGACACGGGTTCCCGCGCCCAGTCGAAGCGGTACGATAAATGCCGACCACGTGCCGATTTCCTCGGCAGGATCGTCGACATAGCCGAGCCCGACGACTCCCGCCTGCCCCGCGGCAGCGGCCACCTTGTCGCTTTCCGCGCCGATCAAGCGGAGTTCGGCGTCGGGTACGCTGCGTCTCACAAGCGGCCAGACCTCGCTTAAAAACCACTGAAGGCCGTCGACGTTCGGCAGGAACGCGAATGAGCCGATGATGCCAAGGCGCGGGCGGGCGCGATCCCAGGGAGGCTGGCTGACGGTCGGCAAGTCGAAGCCGTTGGGCACGACGTGAATGCGCGGATCGTCGCCGAGATAAGCGCGGTCATCGCGGCTGCACACGGTCAGGCTGGAAAACCGCGCCAGCGCCAGCTTTTCCCGACGTCGCCATTGCCAGACCAGCCGCCGGGCGACAAGCGCCTGCTTCCACGACCGTGTGGTCTTGGCGGCTTGACGCCAGTAACAGCTCAGAACATCGTCAAGATCCAGCACCGAGTGCGCCAGATGCGAGAAGCGAAACACGTTGGCCAGTCGCATGGTGTGAATCCAGACGACATCGTGTTCACGCGCCAACGCCTGCACCGTCCTCGTTGCCTCGGCGCTTACGGCGAACCCCTGGGTATTGAGATACGTCGGATCGAACTCGCGGCGCAGGCGCTGCCACGGTCCCTTGAGAGGCGCCGGCACGAACCGGGTAACGAGGCGAAGATCGAATTCTTCAGCGGTCCGCTTCAGATCCTCGTCCGACCATCGCGCCAAAGAGGCCAGAACCATCGACACCGGCCCGATCCGCTTCAGCAAACGTCCGATCTGCAAGGTGCGCTGCTGCGAGCCACTGCGTGGGGCAAAAGGGCAATGGCTGCAGACATACAAAATGCGCGGAGCCGTCTCTATCAAAATACGATCACCAAAGAAGGCCAAAAGGAAAATACTGACATCTAAAAACCTTTATTGTTGTCAATATATCAGTCATGCTTCAATATCCACACCCAATAAAACCTGCGATAAAGCCAGATCAACACATGGATAGAAAAATCCGGAAGGTTCGGACAAGCTTTCATCCGTTAGTATGCATTCTTGTGCATCCAGGCCGTTAATCCCGTCATGGCGAGAATGCGCATATCAAACAACACCGACCAGTTTTCTATATAAAAAATATCATGCTCGATGCGTAATTTCATTTTTTCAAGAACTTCTGTTTCACCGCGATAACCATTGACTTGAGCCCACCCCGTAATCCCCGGCTTGACGTTGTGACGGGCGCTGTATCCGGCGATCAGGGCATCAAACTTTTCATTGAGAGCGATGGGATGGGGCCGCGGCCCGACCAGGGACATCGTTCCCTGCCACACATTGAAAAGCTGCGGCAATTCGTCCAGGCTGGTCCGACGAAGAAACCTTCCCACGCGCGTGACGCGAGGATCGTTTTTCGTCGCCTGCTTGAAAACATGTTCCCGCGAGTCGTTATGGTGCATCGTGCGGAATTTGAAGACGATGATCTCCTCGTTGTTGAACCCGTAGCGTTTCTGCCGGAAAATCACTGGCCCTTTGCTGTCCAGCTTGATCGCGATCGCGCAAGCGGCCATCAGTGGCGACACCAGGATCAGCAGGATCGCCGACAATATCTTGTCTTCGAGAAGCTTGATGACCGCGCCCCAGCCCGACAAAGGGGCCGATGCGACCTTCAGCACCGGAATGCTTGACAGCATTTCGCGGTGGTAGGCGGGAAACCGGTAGCTGATGAGGTCCGAGCCGAGATAGACGTGAATCGGCAACTCCCTGAGCCGTTGAATAATGCCGATGAGCCTGTCATCGGCGTGCCACGGCAGCGCAATGATCACGCTATCGATGCCGCCCTTGCGGACATGAGCGAACAGATCGTCAAGATTGCCGATGACGCGATGGCCGCAAACCTCCGGTTCCGAGCGCGCGAGTCGGTCGTCAAAAACACCGACAATCGTCCGCCATGGCGCAATTTCTCCACTCAAATAGGTCAAGAGCTGTTTTGCCTGCTGGCCTGCGCCAACGACGGCGAACCTTCGCTGAAACCGGCCGGCGAGCGCGGCGCGCCGCAGCATCAGCAAAAAGCAGCCGCGCAGCGCCACCATCATTATTGTGGAAATCGTAAATGTGGAAAACACCCAGACGCGGGAGAAACTCTCCGAAACCTTTAAAGCAAAGGCGAGCGCGGCCAAAACCACGAGGACCGCGCCCATGAGGAAGGCGAGAGTGAGCGATTTGTGCGGCCACGAAACGATTGTCTCGAAGTCGTACAAACCGAAACGCTGAAAGAACGACACCATAAACATCACTGCCGCGGCGACCGCAGCACAGTATTGCCATGGCGTCTGAAAACTATCGCCAAGGTAGACAGAGTAGACTATGGCGCTGGTTACGCCAAAAGCCAGGACATCGACAAGCCGAACCAATTGAGAAACAGCCACATCGGAAACAGGCCAGGGTGATTTCACTGCCACCTCATTGTAAAACTAACCCCAATGGGTACTAAAAATTACGTTTCTCAACGCAGTTTCACCATAACGTGTAATCTTGCGCGGTCCGACCCCATACAGCACGATCATGGACAGTGCAACAACGCGCGGGTCGGGATCCTGGCGACACTTCCAAGAGAAAGCGCTTTCCAATATCTCGCGAGCTTGACGGTCCGCTCCCTGCAAAGGGCCTGTGAAAAATCAGTCTGATAGCGTGCGCGGGACCGTCGCGCTTCCCCCTTTTGCGTGCAATGCAGGAAGGGTTGTCCGGCGCGCAGCCTACATAAACATCATGCTCTGGGTTAATGAGTGATTATGCCGATACATGACATGTTCACGCGGCCCGGACCAGCAAATTATGACATTTGTAAGGCGAGGCCCATCAATCTTAACGAGCAAGGAAAATCAAAGGTTGCATCCTTCTCGGGCACGAGGTAAGACACACGAAAATGGCGGGACAGAGGCGCGAACGGCATAAAATTTGCCAGAAACGGACGGCATAACGTGGCCGTGCCGGCCTTACCGCGCCGTCGCTCACCGCTCCATCGAGGAAGCCGACAAGAAACGTCAAGCAAAAAACCATGACTCGCGGACGCAAAGGGACATCAAGAATATGAAGAAAAACAGAATTTTCCTGGGATTGGCGATCTGTTCCGTGCTTGCCGGCGGCGATGCCGTGGCCGCGGAATGTCGTCCCGGCTTTTCTCCGATCGCGCCCAGTTCCGAGGCTTATGATGAAATGAGCGGCAGTCTCGACGCGCAGTGCGCGGAGAAAAAGCCGTTCCACCTTCCTCCCGCCGTACCGCTCATTCTATCGGCGATTGCCGGCCTTGGCGTCGTCGCCTATCGCGGCAGACCCCGCTGAATGGAGGCGCGACGGCGGATGCCGGATTACTTGCCGGTTGCCGACGGCCGCTCGTGTCTTGGCGGCCACACCGGCCGTCAGACCTTGAGACGAGGGTTGATCCGGTCCGGCGCGACCCACATATTCGATACTGTTTTCAACTCCTGCGTGCAGATGCGGTCGCGCGGATTGACGGCATAAGGGATCGGGCGTCGCCTCCTCGAGGCGCGGCGCGCATGCGCGCAAGCCGGCGCGCTGCGCCACGGCCGAGGGACCGGACGCGGCAGCGATCGTAACGGGGCGGGAATTTGCGCTCGTCGATCGTAACGGGACGACAGACAGGATAAGCGTGAAGTGGACATGGCCGACGCACGGCAATTGCAGGAATACGAGGAACAGGACGAAAGTTTCTCCTTCGATACGCAAGATATCGGCGCTCTCGTCAAGCGCCGGAAATGGTATGTCATCTTGCCGGCCGTTCTGCTTTTGCCGATTGCCGTGGCCGTCGCCTTTCTGTTGCCGTCCCTCTATCGCTCGGAGGCGATGATCCTGGTGGAACGGCCGAATGTGCCGCCGGAACTGGTGAGCACGACGGTCACGACCACCTTGGTGGAACGCGTTCACACCATCCAGCGCCGCTTTCTCGCCACCGAGAATTTGACAAACCTTGTTCATAAATACGAACTCTATGAAGACGACAAGGACTCGGTCGCGGGCATTGTCGAGAATCTTCGCAACTCCATCACTGTCTCCCTTATACCGACCGAGCGGCAAGGCCCCAACGTCGCGTTCACCGTCTCCTCGCAAAGCGCCGATCCCTATGTCGCTCAGGTTGTCACCAAGGAACTCGTCGATTGGTACATGAGGGAGAACGCGCAAGCGCGTCAGCGGCAGGCCGAAAGCGCCTCGCAGTTTCTCTCCAGAGAAGCGGCCGCGCTCAAGGAGGAAATCGCCAAGATCGAGAGCCAACTGGCCGACATGAGAATCCGCCATGACGGCAGCCTTCCGACGCAACGGGAGCAGAATCTCCAGCAGCTGAGCGCCGTGCAAGCGCAGATCACCAGCTTGGATTTCGAGGCGGAGACCCTGAAGAAGCGCAAGCACACTCTTGAGGACGAGATCGCTTACGTTCCCGCCTATGGGCCGTACGTCGTCGGAGAGGAGCGTGTCCTCGGTCCCGAGGAACAGCTCAAGGCCCTGCAGTTGCAACTGATGGAGCTGTCGACGCAGTATACCCCCGCCCACCCCGATGTCGTCGCGCTGCGCCAAAAGATCCAATCGCTGCAAGGACGCATCGCCAATCGCGCCGGCGCGGAAGCGGCGCCGGCGACCCAGCAGGCTCCCGACAATCCGCGCTACATCCGCCTTCAGGAGCAAATCCAGGGCGTCGCTCAGGAACTCGACGTTCTCGCGCGAAGACGCGCGCTGCTTGAGACGCAGGCGGAGGAGATCGCGCAGCGCCTCGCCCGGACGGATCAAATCGAGCAGCAGTACAACGCGCTCGTTCGCGATTATGCCAGCGCCACCGACGATTATGCGACGATCCGGCGCAAGGAGCTGTCCGCCGGCCTCGGTCAATCGCTCGAGGCGGAGCAGATGAGCGAACGCTTCAGCCTGATCGAACCGCCGCGCCTGCCAACCGAGCCCGACAGTCCGAACCGTATGATGATCCTGTTCGCCGGCAGCCTGCTCTCGGTCGGCGCGGGCTTCGCAACAGGGGTCGTCGCCGAGCTGCTCGATCCCGCCATCCATGGCTCCAAGCGCTTGGCCAAAATCACCGGCGCGGCGCCCCTGGTGGTCGTTCCCTATATCCGGACGCGCGCCGAAATCCGGCGGGCGTGGTTGCGCTACGGCCTCTACGGCGTTCTGGTCGTCGCCTTGATCGGGGCGGGCCTGACCTTTGTTCACCTGCAAGTGATGCCCCTCGACGTTCTTTGGCTGACGATCAGTCGACCGATCGAGGGTCTGTTTGCTTCGTTGCTCTCCTAGAAGCCCGAGGACGTAAAGCCGGAACCATGGAAAAGATACAGCAGGCATTGGAAAAAGCGCGAGAGGCGCGGCGGCTTCGCGCGCCCTCGGGCGCGCGCGCCGCACGGGCGTCGTCTCGGCAGTCCGGCTCCCCGCTCCCCGAGATCGCATACCGGGAAACGCGCGTCGAGACGCCCCCGGACGACGTTCTTGATGATCATCGGGTGGTGAGAGGAGCGACGCACAGCGAACTGCTCGACACCTTTCGCGTCTTGAGAACCCGCGTTCTTCATCGCCTTCAGGCGGCCAACTACACCACGCTGGGCATCGTCAGCGCCAACAAGGGCGACGGCAAGACCGTGACGGCGATCAATCTTGCCGTCAGCCTGGCGATGAATGTCGACAAGACCGTTCTTCTCGTCGACGCCGACCTGCGCGCCCCGCGCATTCATCAGTATTTCGGGCTGAAGGCATCGCCGGGACTTCAGGACTATCTGTTGGCCGACGCGCCGTTGTCGAACTGTCTCGTCCACCCGAACATCGAGCGGCTGGTGATCCTGCCGGCGGGGCGCCCGTTGTCGGCTTCCTCGGAGGTCCTGTCCTCGCCGAAGATGATCGGTCTCGCCAAGGAAGCCAAGACGCGCTATCCGGGCCGCATCATCATCTACGATCTGCCGCCGATTCTGGGCTCCGACGACGCCATCGCCTTCCTCCAGCATGTCGATTGCGCCTTGCTGGTGGTCGCCGACGGGATCACGCCCGAGCGCGACGTGATCCAGGCCATCAATCTTCTGGAAGGGCGCGAACTGATCGGCACGGTGCTGAACAAATCGAAGCAGGCGCCGAAGACATACTACTATTCGTACTCGGCGGGAGCCTAACGGCGAAGACGGCCGGCTCTGCCGCTCGCCTCGCCGCGGTCCCGGCGACCGCGCATCTTCCCGCCGCCTGCTCCCCCTCCCCCGTCAGGAGTCGAGGAGCGCGGCGTAGGCCTCGAGAAGCCGCGATTTCTCGGCATCCCAGCGGAACTCTTCCCGGGCCCGAGCCCGGCCGATTGCCGCCATCTCGGCGCGGCGCTGCGGATCGTCTATCAGCCGCACGATGGCTTCGGCCAGACCTTCCGGCGTCGGATCTGTCGCGACCAGGGCGGCGGCGCCCGCCTCGGAGCGGCTCTGGGGCAGGTCGTACTGTACGAACGGGATGCCCAGCGCCATGTACTCGAACACCTTGTTGAGCGAGATCTTGTCATTGTAGGGATTGGGCGGATCCGGAATCGTTCCGACATCCAGCGAAGAGAGATGGACGAGAAGCGGCGCGCCGGTGAGATAGCCGGCGAACGTAACGAACGAGGCCAAACCGAACGCCTCGCACTGACGGACAAGATTGTCGTATTCGGGCCCGTCGCCGATCAGCAGGCAGTGAATATCATCGCGGCGCAGGCGCTGGACGATGTGCTGCATCGCCAGCAGCAGCAGATCGACGCGGTCTTGCGCGTTCATGATCCCGACGTAGCCGATCAGATGGGCGCGCCCCCGCCGCAACGCCGGATCGGCGGGGACGCGCTGGAATGCATCGAGATCGGGATAGCTTTTCACCACCCAGACCCGCTGCGGCGGCATCCGGCCGCGGGCGATGGCGATTTCCTTGAACGTCTCATTGGTGGCGATGCTTGCATCGGCGGAGAGAAACGTCAGCCGTTCGCACCAGAGAAGCGCTTTGTAAAAGAAGCCGCGCCGCCCGAACTTGACTTCGAACATTTCCGGAACGACGTCGTGATGATCGAAAAGGAACTTCTTCCGGAAGAAAATCTTATAGATCAAGGCGATCAGAAAAATCAGATCGGGGGGGTTGCAGGCGTGAACGGCATCGAAGCCGTGTCGGCGAAAAACCTTGGCCGAGAGGCGAAGCTGCCAGAAAAGCGCGCTGGCGTACTCCAGCACAAATCCGGCCGCCGAATGCGACGCCTCGTTCGGCAGCGCGTGTCTGTAGATGTGGATGCCGTCGATTTCCTCGTAGGCCGATGTCTGCCCCTTTCCCTTCGGACAGATCACGGCAACGGCGTATCCGGCTTCCTTCAGCGCCCTGGCTTCCTGCCAGACCCGGCGATCGAAAGGCACCGGCAGGTTTTCCACAATGATCAAGACACCGTGACGTTTCGAGATTTTCTCCGCGTGTGTCATTGCCGTTTTGCTTCCGGTGCCATGGATAGGGGGATTTCGTGACGAGGGCCGCTGGCGTGCAGCAATCCGCTTTTATGAAAAAATGGTCAACCCCCCTTCCCTTGCCGAGATAACGCCGGCTTCGACGCGACGGCGGATCCTACAAGATCCGCCGTCGGCACAGGGGGTGGCGGGAATATCGCGCGAAAGCGCTATTCCCCGCTCACAACAGGATCACAGCAGGAACGAATCGGCAAGAACAAGGGCGTCGTCGAGGGGCCGGTCGTAAAGCGCGACACTGGCGATGGCGCCGTCGAAGACGTCGCTGAGAACGTCGGCGACTTCCTTGCCGCTCATGGTCTGAATGGCGCCGATGACGAGCGGCTCCTTGTTGCCGACAAGGCCGCCGGTGTAGGCGCTGCTGCCCATCAGCTTGCCGTCGAGGTAGAGCTTCAGCCCCCCGGGGCCGAAGGTGACGGCGGCGTGATGCTGCGCGCCGGCGGTAATGGCGTCGTCGATCGTCAGCGTGAACGACTGCTTGGCGCTTTGCAGCCGGGCGACGAGATCGCCGTTGTCGATATGGATGGTGAGATGGCCGCCGCCGCCATAGCCATGGGCGTCCTTGGAAAACAGGCCGCGCAGGCCGGAGATGGCGTCGGCGGTGAAGGCCAGCGTGAGCGTGCCGCTGGCCACTTCATAGGGTTTCTGATGCGGCAGGATCAAGGCGGCGCTCCTGGCGCCGTCGAAACTGTGTTCGTCGCTGGCGAAAACAGGCGCCGGGATGGCCGGCTCGGCGGCGGCGACGCTGACCGCGACGTGCGCGCTGTCGGTTCCGCCCTTGCCGTCGCTGATGGCGTAAGTGAAGCCGTCCTTGCCGGTGAAGCCGACGGCCGGGGTGTAGGTTACGGTGCCGTCGGCGTTCTTCTGCGCCGCGCCGTGGGCCGCCTTGGCGACGCTGGTCACGGCGAGGGCGTCGCCGTCGGGGTCGCGATCGTTGGCGAGGACCTTGATGGCGACCGCCTCGCCCGCCGTGGTGACGACGCTGTCATCTTCGGCGACCGGCGCGGTGTTGACCGGGTTCGAGGCGCCGTCGAAAAGTTCCTTGAAGCGCGCCTCCGCGCCCTTGCCGGAGCCGTAGCCGATCGGCGAGCCGGCCTTTGGCGCGAGGTCGGCGAGCGTGGCGATCTTGGCGAACGGGTTGGCGAACAGATCGCCGTAGTAGTTGGGCTTGGCGGGATCCTTG
>CAZRWU010000093.1:0-12114 GCA_964603915.1 uncultured Rhodospirillaceae bacterium | reverse complement strand
AGTCAAAGGGCAGACTGTCAAACCCGCCGACGTCGTCCGCCGCGATGGCGACGACTCATATCTCGTTGTCGCCGCCGACAAGGGTACCGCGACCTTTTCCGACATCGCCAACGGGATCGCGGCCAAGCATGGGTTTTGGCTCGGCGATGCATTCGCTTCGGGCGGCAGCCGGGGCTACGACCACAAAAAGATGGGGATTACGGCCCGCGGCGCCTGGGAGTCGGTCAAGCGGCACTTCCGTGAGATGGGCAAGAACATCCAAGAAGAGGATTTCACCGTCATTGGCATCGGCGACATGGCGGGCGACGTGTTCGGCAATGGCATGCTGCTGTCACGCCACATCAAGTTGATCGCCGCCTTCAACCATCAACATATTTTTGTCGATCCGAATCCGGATCCCGAAGCCAGCTTCCTCGAGCGGCAGCGGATCTTCAAACTGCCGCGTTCCACCTGGAGAGATTACGACAGAAACGTGATGTCTCCAGGGAGCGCCATTTTTGAGCGCAGCGCCAAGTGGATCGACCTCACCCCCGAAATCAGAAGCCGGTTCGACATCGCCGCCGAGCGGATGACGCCCAATGAATTCGTCCGCGTCCTGCTGAAGGCGCAGGCCGATCTGTTGTGGTTTGGCGGCATCGGCACCTTCATCAAGGCAAGCCAGGAGAGTCACGCCGCGGTTGGCGATCGCGGCAACGATGCGCTGCGGATTGATGCGAGCGAACTGCAATGTCACGTGATCGGCGAAGGCGCCAACCTTGGCGTTACTCAGCTCGGCCGCATCGAATTCGCGCGGCGGGGCGGGCGGATCAATACCGATTTCATCGACAATTCCGCCGGGGTCGATTGCTCGGACCATGAGGTCAATATCAAGATCCTGCTCGACGCAGCCGTTGCCGACGGCGATATGACGGAAAAACAGCGCAATGCCTTGCTGGAGGAAATGACCGAGGAGGTCGCCGATCTCGTTCTGCGCGACAATTATCTTCAGTCGCAGGCGATCAGCCTGATCGCCGAGGAGGGCTTCGGCGCCCTTGAGAATCAGGCGCGACTGATCCGCATGCTGGAGCGCCAGGGACGCCTCAACCGGGAGATTGAAGCCCTGCCGGACGAGGATGCGCTGGCCGAGAGGACGGCGGCGCGTGAAGGCTTGAGTCGGCCGGAAATCGCGGTTTTGTTCTCATACTGCAAGATCTGGCTCTACGACGAAGTGCTCGATTCCGATCTGCCCGAGGATCATCACCTTGCCGAGGACGTTGAGCGGTACTTCCCGACGGCCATTCAGAATCGCTTTCCCAACCGCATCGCCACGCACCGCCTGCGCCGGGAGTTGATCTCGACCGCGATCACCAACAGTCTGATCAATCGCGTCGGAGGGACGTTTGTCACCGAAATCCGCGACAAGACCGGCATGTCCGCCGTCGACATTACCAGAGCCTACATTATCTCCCGCGACGTGTTCTCCGCGCGCGGCGCGTGGGAGGAGATCGAAGCCCTCGACAATAAGGTTCCCGCCAAGGTCCAAACGGAACTGCACCGGGAGGTGCAGCGGATGATAGAGCGGGCGACGATGTGGTTCCTGCGTAACGGAGGCAGCCCCATCGACATCACGGTCAACGTCGAAGCGTTCAAGACCGCAGTCGGCGCGATTGCCGCTAGGCTCAAGTCCGTTCTGCCCGAGACGCTGTACGGCCGGATTCTCGCGCGCGCCGAACGCTACCGCTCAGCCGGGGTGCCCGACGCTTTGGCCGAACGCATCGCCTACATGATCGTCCTGCCTTCGGCTTGCGATATCGTGCGCATCGCCGCCGCACGCGGAATCTCCATGGACGAGGTGGCCGGGCTCTACTTCAATGTTGGCGAATACCTCGGGTTCGGCTGGCTACGCAGTCAGGCCGAGATGGCGGCGGCGGCGACACATTGGCAAAAGCTGGCGGTTGCCGCCATCGTTGAAGAGCTTTATGGCCATCAAAGAGATCTGACGGTTCGCGTGCTGGAGACAGTGGGCAAGGTCGAAGACGGCGCCTTGGAAGAATGGGCAGAGACCTGTCGGCCGGCTGTGGATCGGATGCGCTTGCTGATGGGTGAGCTGGAAGCGGCAACCCCGATCGATCTCTCCATGTTGACGGTTGCGAGTCGGCAGCTCGCCGCCCTTGCGCAAGGCTGAGCAGAAACCCGGTGAGTAAAGGCGAAGCAGCCACCTCCGATACGGCTGGCGCGGTCGCGGTCGCGGTCGAGAGCGGAAAGACGCCCCGGGAGCTCGTGAGCTGGTGCCTTTACGACTGGGCGACGCAGGGGTTTCCCACTGTCATCACCACCTTCGTCTTCGCCGCGTATTTCACGACGGCGGTGGCGGCCGACGAAATCAAGGGGACGAGCCAGTGGGCCTACGCGATCAGCGCTTCGGCATTGGTCGTGGCTCTCCTCAGCCCCCTGCTCGGGGCAATCGCCGACCGGAGCGGCCGGCGCAAGCCCTGGATCCTGATTTTTACGCTCGTTTGTTTTGCCGGATGTGCAGGATTATGGTTCGTTCGTCCCGATCCGGCGTTCGCCATGGCCGCCCTCATCCTGCTCGGCATCGCCAATTTCGGTTTCGAGAGCGCCACGGTGTTCTACAACGCCATGCTGCGCGATCTCGTCCCACGGCACATGATCGGCCGGCTATCGGGATGGGGATGGGGAGCAGGCTATTTCGGAGGTCTTGCTTGCCTCGTCGTTGCGCTGTTCCTGCTGATCAGGCCGGATCCGCCCCACTTCGGCCTGGATGCCGAGACCCTTGAACCGGTACGGGCGACGGCGGTCCTGGTGGCCGCATGGCTTGTGATCTTCTCGATCCCGTTCTTCCTGATTACCCCGGATGCTCCGCCCAGCGGGATATCGCGCGTTGAGGCGATACGGCAGGGCATCACGACCCTCGTCGGCACATTTCGCAACATCCGCCATTACCGCAACATCGTCGTCTTTCTCATTGCTCGGATGATCTATACCGAAGGGCTCAATACGCTTTTTACAGTGGGAGGAATTTTCGCCGCAGTCACCTTCGGCATGAGCTTTGAGCAAATCATGCTGTTCGGCATCGCCATGAACATCACCGCAGGGATCGGCGCCTTCGCGTTTGGCTGGGTCGACGATTGGATTGGCCCAAAGCCGACGCTTTACATCGCCATCACCAGCATGATGGTTCTTGGCGCGGTTCTTCTTATGGTCGAATCACAACTGATGTTCTGGCTGTTCGCGCTCCCGCTCGGCATTTTCTTTGGACCGGCGCAGGCCGCCAGTCGTTCGCTGATGGCGCGAATTGTGCCGTCTCATCTGCAGGCGGAGATGTTCGGGCTCTATGCCTTGACCGGCCGCGCGACTGCATTTCTCGGGCCCGCGGCATTCGGCACCGTCACGGCGATTTTCAACAGCCAGCGGGCGGGGATGGCGACCATTCTGTTCTTTTTCCTTATCGGCATGATTATTCTTATCCCCGTCAAGGCCGAGGAACAGCCCTGACTGAAGAGAAGAAAAAGAAGATCATGTCAACTCAGCCTATCGTACTCGGTTCCCGCTAACGCCGTTTTGGTTTATGAATATGCTGGGGACCAAATAAGGATAACACGCACATGCCAGTCACTTCGGCCGACATTCTTCACGAAATTCCTTACCTGCGGCGTCACGCGCGTCTGCTCACGGGCTCTAAGGACGTCGGCGATGAGTACGTCCGCTTGTGCCTTGAGCTGGTCATGGCGGAGCCCGAGAGGCTGGAACGCGGTGATCTGCGGGTGCAGCTCTTTCATGCATTTCATTCGGTCTGGTCGGTGATCAATCCGCCTGCGCCGGAGCGTGTAGTGGACGAACTCACCACGCATGAGGAACGGCTTGAACATGGTCTGGCAGCCCTGGCGCCAACCGAGAAGCGAGTCTTGCTCTTGGTCGCGGTCGAAGATTTTTCCTTCGAAGCGGTTGGGCAGATTCTCGATATCGATGTCGAGGCGGTGCGCCGCCATTTCACCAAGGCGCGTCGGGATCTCGACGAGCAGGTGACCTGCACCGTCCTGATCATCGAGGACGAGCCGCTGATCGCCATGGAGCTGTCGCGCATTGTGCAGGAAATGGGCCTCACCGTGATCGGCACCGCCGCTCGCCAGGACGACGCCCTCGCCGCGGTCGAGCAGGATCGCCCTGGTCTGATTCTTGCCGACATTCAGCTTCAGGATAACGGCAGCGGCATTATCGCCGCGCATGGGATCCTCCAGCAAGCCAATGTGCCAATTGTGTTCGTGACCGGTTATCCCGACCGCTTGTTGACCGGCGAGGGCTTCGAGCCGGCGTTTGTCGTAACCAAGCCGTTTCGCGAGGATGCCCTTAAAGCAACGATCGCCCAGGCGCTCTCCACCTATGCCGCGCCGTCGCAGGCGCTGGAGCATCGCGAGCGGATGCTGGCCAAGCTGCGTCAGATCACCGCCGCGGAAATGAAAATCCAGAGGGACAACTCGGTTTGAGAGGCCACTGGCGGCAATGCCGCGTCTCATTCATAGCGGCTCGAACCGCAGCGTGACATCCGGCATGACGCTATAGAGCACCCGCTCTGACACCGTCAGCCAAGGCTCTGGAGTAATCGGTTCGGACGCCACCTCGATTGAACGGTAGGCGCGGCTCGACCGGTGAGCGATATGCGCAACCCCGCAGACATTGCACGACTGGATTCCTCGACGCTCGAGATAAAAAAGAGAGCGGCCGCAGCGCGTTCCGACCATTCGATCACCGTCGGTGAGAATGACGTTGAGCCCGGCCGGTTGTGACGGCGCCGCTGCCCCCGACCACGCCATGACTTCCCGAATCGCGGTGCGAAGAGCGTCCTCCAAAGGCCTTTCCGGTTGCCGCTCATAGAGCGAGAGGATGAAATGAAACAAATGCTCGCTGTCGGTTTCACCGCGAACCGCGCCGCGATGACGCTCGGTCATGGCAGCCAGCATTGCCTGCCGAATAAAAGGAAATCCCGGAATGGTGCCGTTATGGACAAACGACCAAACTCCATCGCTGAAGGGATGCGTGTTCTCCAAAGCAGGCGGGCCAACCGTCGCCGCCCGCACATGCGCTAAAACGGTCCGCGCATAGGCGCGCGCCGCCGCCTGTCGAAAGTGTTCGCCATGATAAGCGGCCCAGGCTTGACGCTCTATCCGCGGGAGGCCGTTCTCGTACGTGGCGACACCCCAGCCATGAAGGTGGCTGTCCCCGGATCGGTCCTTACGGCTCTGCGCCATCAATGCGTTTTGAGCGTGGACGAGGGGACACTCGACCTTCGTGTGTTCGGTGGCTCGGAATCCATAAAGACGACACATTCAACCGGATATAGCACCGGATGATTGCAAAAATCTCTACCCAATAGCCCTAAGCTACCGCCAGAGCCGCAATCGCGTCTTAATGCTCTCCTTCCAGGGTCGATTGCCCGTCTTGTCTAGATAATGCCAAGAATCAGGAGCAGGATAATGACAGTAATTGGGACGCCCAGCAGCCATAGAATGATCGGCATTTTTGTCTCCTTTGTCGCGATTTAACGCCAAATGAAACGGGCCGTGGGCGCGGTTGGTTCCGCTAGCGAGGCGCTTTAAGAAGATTTGTGCGGCGAAGCCTCCACTTCGGGCCTGAATCTTGCGGGATAACGCGCCGACCAGCCGGGCGGAAAAATGTCCACTTCCATGACATCGGGGTCATTCTGAAGCGTGCGGCCCATGCGAAGTTGCTGCGCAAACGCCGGCTCGGCGGGCGTCATGTTCCTGAGAGCATGGAAATCGAAAATGCGCTCCGGATTCAGGGCATACATAAGCATGAGTCCGGCCACCATCGCGCTCCCGGCGGCTTTGAGGCGCAACGCGCCCGAGCGCATGAACGCTTCCGCCGCCCAGACGATAGCAGTCAAGACAAAGAGGTTCTGCGCAAGGTAATAGCGGTCGGGATAACTGGTTGCGTAATCGCTCAGGTGCTGCACGTAATTTGGCCGTTGGATGGCGATCGCCAGCGTCGTCAGAGCCGCCGAGAAGAGAACGAAGCCAAGGCCGCGCTTGTGAGGCGTCTCCCGCCATCCGAGCACGAATAGGGCGATCAGCAGCGCGCTCAAAATCAGCGTGAGGGCGTGGTTCAGTTGGTCGTACCAGGGAAATAAGAGAGGGTAGAGCAACGGTCGCGCCAACGCGGTGTAGACAAGCCCCGAAGCCGTAATAACGCCGCCCGCCTGGTCGTTCGGCACCGTCAAAATGCCGATGGCGTCGACGATCGCGATCGGCAGCAGTACAGCGGCAAGCAGCCAGTCGTTGATCGAGCGTCCCCTGAAGACACCAAAACGGAACAACAGGTACGCGCCGGCGATGCCGATCACGATCGGGTTGGTCGCGCAGCAAACCAGAAGAACCACATCGAGAGCCAGCAGGTCGGTTCGCCAGGGTCGAACCGCGAACGACTCGCGCCACAAAACGATCATGACGGCGATGAAGGCGAACGAAAAACCGACGTTGACGACAAAGCCGAAGATCTCTTTTGCGCTCGAGCCAACGGGAATGAGGAGGAGCAAGAACCACAGCAGCAGACGCGCGGACAGCGACATGTAGGATCGCAGGGCAACGACGGGAAGCGCCGCGACCGCGGCGAAGAATACATAGGATACGACAGCGATGGCTTCGGGCAAACGCGTGATGTCGTCTGCCCCGATAATGGCGTGATTTGCGGCCACGGCGAGGTTGATCAGCATCATATTGCCGACGACGAGGTAATCCAGTCGCGCCATCCAATAGCTGGCTAGGCTGCCGTGCCGATAAACGACGCTCGTCCAGACGCCATCCTCGGCAAACATGCTCGGGTGAAAAAGCGCGATCGGGTTGCGGGCAAAGATGATCGCCGTCCCGAGCAGCAGCAGCACGGAAAAAAGAAGAAATGGCCTCTCACGCTTTGGCGGGTTCAATGCGGTATTCATTGTCCTGGTCGTACATCCACTTCTTGGCGGGAATTATCAGAACTTGGTTTGCGCCACCAGAGATGAGTCGGACGCGCTTATCGCTGTTCGGCCGAGGTCCAACCAGAACGCTCGCTCCGTGGATGTCAGCGACTCCCAGGGAGCCTGCCCGACGTCATGCAGCTTCGCGTAGATCGCCGCCGCCACCACATCGACGCGCACAAGGTCGGGTTCATCGTCCGTCAGCGCCTGAAGGCCGGACGTCAGCGCCACCGACGCCAGATCCTCATACGTGTAGTTCGCCGTTCCACCGGCCATGTCGATCAACATCTCGCCCAAAGCGTCAGCGCCGTGCTCCACCGCCCGCTTCCACGTCCGCGTCATCGCCGGATCTCCTCGCTTCTCGACCGCCGCCGGCGTCAGATCGAAAGCCGGCGCGGCGACGATGGCCGTTTTATGGGCAAACAGCGGATCATGCCAGCGACACAATCGCCTCATTATCATCCGCGCGATCAAAGTGATTGGAAGGCTATCTATACTCGTGATCACGATGCCGGCGCGGCTCGACTAACGGCTTCCCGAACTGGCTGCGCGCCCAACCCTTTCCAACCTCCGGGGGCAATCTTGACAGCCTCTGGAGCCCTCTCTATGGTCGCGATGGTGACGGCGTGGTGCCGGTGAGCCGGAAAGCTGGTGACAACGTCAGCAATGAACGAAAATCTCTCGCGGGCCTCCTTCGAAGACTTGGCTGAGCGGATTGAGCGTCTGAAGATCGAAATGACGCCACCGACAGCGCCCGGACAGGGGCAACCGATGAGCGGCCTTGGCATGGCTTTCGGTGTCGCGGCTCACATGGTCGCCGGTCTCGGCGTCGGCACGGGGATCGGTTACTTCCTGGATAGCTGGCTCGGCACGTCGCCGTGGTTGCTTGTTCTGTTCTTCTTTCTTGGCGCGGCTGCGGGTGTATTAAATACCTACAGAATGGCGACAGGAATGGACATGGCGATGGGATATCACCCAGCCGTCGGCGAACGGGCGGGCCACCATCAACCGGTGAGCGCGCAAAGGGAAATAGACAAGTAATAAGAAGAGGGGAAAACAGTGGCAAGTCCGCTTGACCAGTTCCGGATTGAAACCCTCGTTCCGATGCGTATCGGCAACATCGACGCGTCCTTTACCAATTCCAGTCTGTGGATGGTCATCGCGATCACGGTCATTACGCTGTTCTTGACCTTGAGCGTTCGCCACCGCCAACTGGTTCCAGGCCGGTTACAATCGATCGCGGAACTTGGCTACGAGTTCGTTGCGAACATGATAAGAACAAATGTCGGACCTGGCGGGCGCCCTTATTTTCCTTTTATTTTCAGCTTGTTTATGTTTATTTTGCTTGGCAATATTCTTGGCTTGATACCCTACAGTTTTACGTATACCAGCCACATTATTGTAACTTTCGGCATGGCTATCGTTGTATTTATTGGCACGACAGTTATTGCTTTCGCCAAACATGGCGTCAAGTTTTTTAGATTTTTTCTACCACATGGCACGCCGGTGTTTATCGCTCCTGTGCTTGTGCCAATTGAAATTTTATCTTACTTTACGCGGCCGGTGAGCCTGTCGTTGCGTCTCTTCGCCAACATGACGGCTGGCCATACCCTGCTCAAGGTGTTCGGCGGGTTCGTTTTCGCTTTAGGCTTTCTCGGCTTTATACCCTTGGCTGCGAACATCGCGCTGTTCGGTCTGGAGTTTCTGGTTGCTTTTCTTCAAGCATACGTGTTTGCGGTATTATCTTGCATTTACTTGCACGATGCGCTCCATATGCATTAGGGTATCCGCGCAAAATGCACCGACATTCGAATCGATCAAAGTAACTTCGGCAACGGCTGGATAGGGAACTCAAAGCCATGGATATGGATGCTGCAAGAATGATTGGCGCCGGTATCGCGGTCGTCGGGCTGGGCGGCGTCGGTGCGGGAATTGGCAACATTTTCGCGACGACCATCGCCTCTCTGGCGCGCAATCCGGCGGCGCAACCGCTGATCCAGCTACCGATGTGGGTTGGATTTGCGCTGGTCGAAGCCGTGGCGCTTTATGCGCTGGTCGTCGCGCTGATTCTGATGTTCGTGTTCTAAAAAACATCAATTCTGCTCCGATCGATCGCCGCGAACGCTGTCCTGGGGGGGCCATGCCACAGTTTGAACCTGCGTTTTTTTCACCACAGTTGGTGTGGCTCGCCATCACGTTCATTCTGCTTTATCTGCTGATGTCGAAGGTGGCGCTGCCGCGAATCGGCGCCATCATCGAAGAGCGCGAGCAAAGGATCAACGACAACCTGCGCAAAGCGGATATGTACAAGCAGCAAGCCGAGACAGCGGTAGCGGCTTACGAGAAGAAAATGGCGGATGCCCGGGCCAAGGCTCAAGAAACGGTTCGCGAAATCCGCGAGCAGATGGCGGCCGAGGCGGCGGAGCGGCACGAACGGTTGAACCAGAGGCTCGCCGCCGAAATCGCCAATGGCGAGGCGCGTATTGCTGAAGCGCGCGCGAAGGCGGTTGCCAGCATTCGGGATATGTCTGTCGAGGTGGCGGCGGCGGCGGCGACGCGGCTGATCGGGGCCCGTATCGACGAGACGGCGGTCGCCGGCGCGGTCGATCAGGTCATTCAGGAGCGGGCGTGATGATGGCGTTTGCGGCAGAGGCAGGCGCCGAGCACGCCGAGCCGTTCTATGCGAGCGCGGAATTCTGGGTCGCCGTTGCGTTCGTCATCTTTGTCGCGCTCGTTGCCCGGACGGTCTATCGCGTGATCAGCGTCGCCCTCGACGACCGCGCCGAGCGTATTGCCAATCAACTGGAGGAAGCAAGACGCCTTGCCGCCGAGTCCCAGGAACTGTTGGCGTCTATCGAGCGCAAACAACGAGAAGCGGCCGCGGAAGCTGACGACATCATCGAGCGGTCACGTCGCGAGGCCGATCGGCTTGCCGAGCGGGGCGCCCAGGAACTGGAAAAGGCTCTCAAGCGCCGAGAACAACTGGCGATGGATCGGCTTGCTCAAGCCGAACAGGCCGCCGTCGCCGACGTGCGCAACCAAGCCGTTGATGTCGCTCTGGAAGCCACGCGTCGCATCCTGATCGCGCAAACCAGCCAGGAGCGGGCCGACACCCTTATCGACGCCACTATCGAGGACCTTCCCCGCGTCCTCAAGATGCACTGAATCGGCCTCGTTCGGTTCCGGTTAGCCGGCGCCGATCAACTCGAGCCATTCCCGCTCGCTAAGCAAGCGAACGCCGAGCGCGGCGGCCTTGGCGGATTTGCTTCCGGCGTCGGCGCCGGCCACGACGTAATCCGTCTTCTTGGAGACCGTTCCCGCCACTTTCGCCCCGAGCGCCTCGGCTCGGGCCTTGGCCTCGTTGCGGGTCATCGTCTCGAGCGCGCCGGTGAAAACCACCGTCCGGCCGGCAATCGGCGAGTTATGTTGCGCCAACGCGGCGACGGGCACGATCGCCACTTCGCGCGCGAGATCGTCAAGAATCGCGATGTTGTGCGGCTCGGCGAAGAAATCCGCGATATCCTTGGCAACCGATGGCCCGATGCCGTTGATGTTGACAAGGTCGCGGTAAGCATCGGATTCTCGATCCCGCGCCGCCAGCATCGCTGTGCGCCACGCGTCGAAGGTACCGTATTGCCGCGCCAGAAGCCGGCCCGTAGCCTGACCGACCTGCCGAATCCCAAGAGCATAGATGACCCTGTCGAGCGGCATGGTCCGCCGTGCATCGATTGCGGCGAGAAGATTTTCGAGCGACTTGTTTCCCCACCTCTCCCGCTTGCGGATCACCTCGGCCTTCTCGCGCAGCCGGAAAATATCGACGGGACTTTCGATAAGTCCGTCAGCGCGAAAAGAGGCGATATGCTTCGCGCCAAGACCTTCGATGTCGAAGGCGTCACGCGAGACGAAGTGCTTGAGGCGCTCGACCGCCTGGGCAGGGCAGATGAGCCCGCCCGTACACCGGCGGGCGGCTTCGTCCGCTTCCCGCGTCGCGAGGCTGCCGCACTCCGGGCACCGGTCGGGAAAGACAAAGCCGACCGCGTCCGGGGAGCGCAGTTCCGGGACCGCGCCGACAACCTGCGGAATGACATCCCCGGCCCGTTGGACAATCACGGTGTCGCCGACACGGATATCCTTGCGGGCGATCTCGTCCTCGTTGTGCAGCGTCGCCCGCGAGACGACAACGCCGCCCACGGTGACCGGCTCCAACTCGGCGACGGGTGTCAACGTGCCGGTGCGGCCGACCTGAATGCGGATGCCGCGCAGCAATGTTTGGGCTTTCTCGGCAGCGAATTTGAGCGCGATCGCCCAACGCGGCGAGCGACTGACCGCGCCCAGCCTCTGCTGCCAGTCGACGCGGTTGACCTTGAACACGATGCCATCGATATCGTAGCCGAGATCGGCCCGCCGCCCCTCGATCTCGCGGTAGAACGCCATCATGTCCTCGACACCCCGGCAGAGGCGGGCGAGCGGATTAACCGGGAAGCCCCAGCCCAAGAGCTTGCGGAGAAACTCTTCATGGGTGGCGGCGACCGGCTGGCTGGCTTCGCCCCAAGCATAAGCGAAGAACCGCAGCGGTCGCCCCGCCGTCACCTCCGGATCAAGCTGCCGCAGGGATCCCGCCGCGGCGTTGCGCGGGTTGGCGAACACCTTGAGACCCGCCCCCTTCTGGCGCTCGTTGAGAGCCAGAAAGTCCTTCGTCGTCATATAAACTTCGCCGCGGATCTCGATGGTCTCGGGCAAGCCCTGGGCCTGCTCCGGCACATCGGACAACGTGCGCAGGTTGGCGGTGACGTTCTCGCCGGTGGCGCCGTCGCCGCGGGTTGCGCCTTCGACGAAGCGGCCGTGCTGATACAGCAGCGAGATCGACAATCCGTCGATCTTCGGCTCCGCCATCATCTCCAGCGGCCGGTGCGGATCGTCGCGCAACTCCTTCAGGTAACGGCGAACCCCGACGACAAATTCACGCAGGTCGTCCTCCGTGAAGGCGTTTTCCAGCGACAGCATCGGCCGCCGGTGCGTGACTTTGGCGAAAGCGGCGGCCGGCGCGGCGCCGACGCGCCGCGACGGGCTGTCCTCGCGCACCCGGTTAGGAAAGCGCGCCTCGATGGCGGCGTTGCGCCGACGCAGCGCGTCGTACTCGGCGT
>CAZRWU010000092.1:0-12173 GCA_964603915.1 uncultured Rhodospirillaceae bacterium | reverse complement strand
CCTTGGCCTTGCCGATGTTGTTGCGGAACCACTGCATGTCGGGATCGGCGGCGAACCGGTTCACGGTCTCGACCGCTTTGTCCACCGTGGCCTGTTGCTCGGCGTCGACCTGGGCGCGAGCCGGGGCGGTGCCTAGGCCAAGCATGAGAAGCGCGGCCATGCAACCGAACTTCAGCAAATGAAATCGCATCACGTTGCTCCAAGTTAATTTGATTGTGAGCCGTCATGAGGGGACGGTCGATCCAGACGCCGACAGCGCCTTCAGCGCGAATGCGTCGAGATCATCGGCGCACCCTGACAAGAACGTCATGCAACGGGGAGCACGTTACGGGAATCTACGGGCTCGCGCGCCACGCGAGCGGCGAGATGCGTCGGCGCGGCGGCGGGAGGGCAGGCGCGCGCTGCCGCACCGGAGCCGATCAGGAGTCGGTGCGCGCCATGTTGTCATTGACGGCGAGGCCCGCCTTCTTGAGGCCCTCGACAACAGCCTCGATCAGATCCGGATGCACGTTGCGTTTTTGCAAGTCGGCAATCACATGGCTGCCGTAGTCGGGATCGATCGCGACAATCCGGTCAACCTCGGTGGTCGCTTCCTTCGTTCGTGCCAATGCGGCATAGGCCATGGCCAGAACGATGTGGTTGTAGATGATGCCGTGCGCCTCGACCTTGCGCGCTTCGTTCAGCGCCTCCTCGTATTCCCCGTGGATGAAGTGGTGCAGGAACAGCGCGATGCGGTACTGTCCCGACTGTCCGGGGTTGCGGGCATAGGCCTGCCGGACGAGAGGCAACCCCTTGTTCCATTGCGCTCTCAGGCAATAGCGCAGGCCGAGCTCGGCCATCAGCCCCGTGTCGTTAGGATTGAGCGCCAGCCCTCGTTCCGCCGCTTCCAGGCTCAGGTCGACATCGTTCATGAGCCAGTAGGCGAGGTGAAGGGCTTGGTACCCGTGCGCGGATTGGGGAGCCAACTCGACAGCCCGCTGCGCCAGCTGCAATGCTCGCGCCAGCGGATCGCTTATCTCCACGGATTGGTCGAGCTGAAACCGATAGGCGTTGGCGTAAATCAGCGCCAAGCTGGCAAAAGCGTCCGCGTAATCGTCATCGACGACAATCGCCCGCTCAAGGCATTCACGGACGGAATCGTAAAGATCGGCGTCGTAGGTTTTCCAGTATTTATGAAAGTGCAGCACGCATTCATACGAGGTCAACGTTTGGGGTTTTTTGCCCTCGATTTCACGCACCCTGGCATCGAAGATCACCCCATATGGCTGCGCCAGTTCTCGAACGATCTGATCGGCGAGCTCATCGCGAACCTGAACAATGTCGGCGGCGGCAAGATTGTTCTCGAACCGTCCCGACCAAAGATAGCGCCCGCTCGCCGCATCGATCAGCGACGCCGTAACCCGGAAGTGGCCCGGCAACACCGCGATGCCTCCGCTGAGGACGAAATCGACGCCCAGGGTCCACGCCACTTCCGGCGGATCGACGGCGCCGCCATAGCGGAACGCTGTTTCGGGGCCGAAGACGAAGAGGTCACTGAAGCGGGTCAGGCCGGCGATGAGCTCCCGCGTGAAGCCCTGGCTCAAAGAGGCATGCGGTGTCTGTGCGCCGTCGTCAACGAAGGGGACAACCAGGATCGCCGGGCCATGACGGAGGCTGTCATCGTGCATCGCCCTTTGCGGGACCGGAAGCGACTCGGGCCATAAAAGGCCAAGCGCCGCGGCAAGGCCGCCGAGCGCGACGAGCGCGCACAGAATCGCGATCGCGAGGGCGGCGCGCGGCGAAGTCCGGGCATAGCCGAGCCGGCCGATCCGCGGCCAGCCGCGTCGGAGCGCTGGCTCGGACGCCGCCACCGATGGCGTCTCCGCCTGTTGGCGGAACGCGGGAACATAGGCGCCCTTGGGAATTTCGATGCGCACCGGATCGCTTTGTCCGGAGAGGAGATAATAGCGCTCCAGGCTCCGGCGCAGGCGGCTCGCCTCGATGCGTACGATCGGATCGCTCTGCGGGTCGAACGTGTCGTCGCGGTCGAAGACAGCAACGGCGATGCTGTAAGCCTTGATGCGATCGCCCCGTCCCGCCAGCGCCTCCTCGACAACGTAGCCCAGAAACCGGCGATTGCGCTCCGGCGCGTCGAAATCGGGACTGGCCAGAATGCGCTTAAGCTCGGCTTGCACGACGGCCGGCGCAATGCCGCTCTGCCGCCGACCTCTCCCGCCCCCAGCGTCGTCCGCGGCGGCGCCAGCGTTGGCCATGGTCTTTCCCTCGATTCCGACGCCCTCCCCAGGGGTCGTCCAGCCGCACCACCCTTGGCGCGGCTCAAGCTTAACACAGCTTGTGCCCTCGCGCAGCCGTATCCCGATCGTACGTAACTAACCGCAACGTACTCCAATCCCGGGCGCGGGGCGGTGTATCGGTCGATGCATCGGGATCCGTCTCCTCAGGACGTGAACAGGCCAAAGGCGACCGAATGGCGGACAGGGCGCACCATGTTCTCGACCACTTGCCGGAGCACGGCAGCGCAATCCGCAAGCGGATACGGGCCGATCCGGAATTTCGCTCGCTCTGCGAAGACTATGGCGAGGCCTTCGAAGCGCTCCGGCGCTGGGAGGACTCCGCCGTCAGTCATCGAGCCGAGCGGATCGCGGAGTTTCGCCGCCTGGTGGGCGATCTTGAGGCCGAAATTCTTGCCGAGCTCGGCGCGCGGCGAAGAGGGTAAAGGTTCGGCAAACCGTCTGATCGTTCGGCCGCGCATCGCGTTCGGACGGCTGCCGACGGCGCGCGGCGCGTTTTACCCACTCCATCGTCCTCGCAGCTCCCGGATACGAGAGCAAGGGGACATAAGCGTTCAAAGCTGGAAGGATAAGGCGCTCCGCAGCTCTTCGGATCTTCGAACAGCGCCGGCTTTGTGGAAAATTGCGGTAAGCCGGTGATTGGATTCCGCTATCCCTTTTTAAAATTCTGGCGACCCCAACGGGACTCGAACCCGTGTTTTCGCCGTGAAAGGGCGATGTCCTAGGCCACTAGACGATGGGGTCGACAGCGCCTCAAGTAACCGTCTTGCGGGGCAAAATCAAGCATGCAGTCCACCCGGCGCAGGATCGGCTTGGCTAGCGGGGCGCGCAATGATGAGGAGGCCCGGCGGCGGGGCGTGCAATGTGGCATTGGCCGGCGTTCGCCACGGCCATTCACGGGCCGTGCCAGCGCCCACCGAGGTCGTGCGCGATGCCGAACTGGTCGAGCACGCGAGCCACGCTGTGCTGCACGATATCCATCAGGTTTTTCGGCCTGTTATAGAATGCTGGCAGCGGCGGCATGATGACCGCTCCCATCTCGCATGCCTGGGCCATGAGGCGGATGTGCCCGATATGAAGCGGGGTCTCGCGGAACATCAGGACCAGGGGGCGCCGTTCCTTGAGTGTCACGTCGGCGGTCCGAATGAGAAGGTTCTGGGTGTAGGCGTTGGCGATGCCCGAGAGCGTCTTGACGGAGCAAGGGCAGACCGCCATGCCGCGTGTCGGGAACGAGCCGCTCGCGACCGCCGCCGCCAGATCCTTGATGCTGTGGCAGACGTCGGCCAGCTTGCGGACATCGTCCAGCGACAGATCGGTTTCGAGCGAGAGAGTTCGCGCGCCCATTTCGCTGATGATGAGGTGGCGGGGATGGTCGAGGCGCTTGAGGGCGCGCAGCAGCTCGATCCCATAAATGATGCCGGTGGCGCCGGTGATCCCGACGACAAGTGGGTGCGAAGTCACAGAGCGTTTCCTACGTCAAGTTCACGGTTCCGTTATCGCCCGCGCGAAGTGTCCGCACCAGAGCTGCCGGCAGGCGAAATGCAGCGTCTCGGCGGCGCGCTGGAGCAGGACGCCGGTCGATCGGCGCGCCGCCTGCCTTGAGAACATGGCGGACGGCATGAACGCCGCAACCGGCGGGAACCTCGAACTGCTGTCGCTGCGTGACGATGAGGATCGTGAAGGCTTATGATCTCTCCGACAATGAAGGCGAGCGGCAACCGCGGAATCGCTTGCCTTCGTCGTCGACGGCGCCGGATCGCAAAGCGGGGTCCCGGATCGCGGCGGCCGAACCACCGGATCGCATGGGCATTGAGCCCGCGCGGAGGGCGCGCTATAGCAATCGGCGTGTCACAGAAAAACGGATTCGCCGGGATAATCGCTCTGATGCTGCTCGTGACGGCGTGCGGAGCGGCCGATCCTTACATTTACAGGCCCGGAGAGTTCAACCGGCAGTCTCCCGACTTTAATCGTGAGCCAACCGACATCGCGGAGGTGTCGATCTGCTATCAGCGCCTCGTAACCGATCGCGAGGATGTCGCGGCGCTTGCCGAGGAGCGCTGCCGGCAGTTCGACCGAACAGCCGAGTTCCTCGGCACGCGTTACGGGGATTGTCCGCTCCTGACATTCTCAAGGGCGCGATACGCCTGCGTCCTCCCCTGAATACGGCGCCCAGGAGCGGGAGCTTCGCCATGGCGATCACCGTCATCGTCCTTATCGCCGGCGCTTATCTCGTTCTGGTCACGGTCATGTACGTGTTTCAGCGCAATCTCTTGTACCTGCCCGATACGCGGGCCGCGACGCCGGCGGCGAGCGGCGCGCCGGAGATGAAAGAAGTGCTCTTCAGGACGGCGGACGGGCTCGACTTGACCTCATGGTACCGCCAGGCCGTTCCCGGTCTTCCAACCCTCGTCTATTTTCATGGCAACGGCGGCAACATTTCCTACCGGATCTTCCGGGTGCGGCCGTACCTCGACCGCGGCTATGGATTGTTGCTTGTCGAATACCGCGGCTATGGAGGAAACCCCGGATCGCCTCACGAGAGCGGCTTGTACGAGGATGGCCGCGCGGCAATGGCGTTTGTCGTCGGGCAAGGCGTGCCTGCCGATGATGTTGTGCTGTACGGCGAGTCCCTCGGAGGCGGCGTCGCCGTTCGAGTCGCCGCGGAGCAGGCTCGCGCATCGGAGCCGGTCGGCGCGCTGATTCTCGAGGCGCCGTTGTCCTCTGTCACGGATGTCGCCGCGCACCATTATCCTTTCGTTCCTGTCCGGTGGTTGCTCAAGGATCGGTTCGACGCGGTTTCCAGCATCAAGGACGTTGCGACGCCGGTCTTCGTCATCCATGGCGACGACGACACAGTGGCGCCGATCCGCTTTGGACAGGCGTTGTTCGCCGCGGCGCAAGATCCCAAGGAAAGCTGGTGGATTCCCGGCGGCGGCCACGAAGATTTGCATCTATTCGGTCTGGATTCACGAGTGGCCGATTTTATCGATCGTCACCGTGCAGCTTCGCGACGGTAGCAGGAACCGAGGCGCGTAGCGTGATCGCGCCGAAAAGAGGGGACTCGAGAGGAGCCGGGGCGAGCGCTTCTGTTTCAGGTGAACGCTTTGAAGGCGATGGTGGTGAACGTTTCCTTGACGCCGGGCAAGGTCTGGATCGTTTCCGTGACGTAGTGGCCGATATCGGCGCCATCTTCAAGATAGCACTTCAAGAAGAGGTCATAATGCCCTGAAGTTGAATAAACTTCCGAAATCCCTTCCACTCGCTCAATCGCATTCTCCGCAACCAGATAGGCTTTTCCCAACTCGCACTTCACTTGCACAAAGATGGTCTGCATGGTCTGCGGTCTTTCGCCTCGTCGGATCGCGATAACGCGCTTCACGATCTCTTGTCGTTGAGCTTGGGTTCGCGCAACAGAAACGCCGGCACGTGATCCCCCATCCCAATGACGGGTTTATCGGCCACGCGAGGCGAGGATGCGGCGCCACGCCGGCTCCGGGTTTGGGGTCTGGCGGCGCGGCGTTCCGCCTGCTTCTCGGACTTGACGGCGTCCGTGGCTGCCGGATGCCGCGATTTCTCAGAGTGCGATGCCTGATGCTGGGGCGGACGCGGCTTGGCGGCGGCGCCATTCTGCTTGCGGCGGCGCCCACGGCGGGCGGCGGCGGCCAACTCGCCCAAGACGATGCCGGGAACGGTCAAGCGTGGAATAGGGCGCCCGATCAGGGTCTCGATTGCGGCGACGTAGGGACCATCCTCCGGCATCGCCACTGTCAGGGCGCGACCGACGCGCCCGGCGCGGCCGGTGCGGCCAATGCGGTGAATGTAGTCTTCGGCGGTGACGGGAACATCGAAGTTGAACACGTGGCTGACGCCGGCAACGTCGAGGCCACGCGCCGCCACGTCGCTGCACACAAGAAACGGCACCTCTCCGCGCTTGAAACGGGCGAGCACCTCGGTGCGGGCGGATTGAACCATATCGCCGTGAAGCATGGCGGCATCGAATCCGTGGCGCACCAACGAGCGCTGAAGGATGCCCACTTCCCGCTTGCGGTTACAAAAGATCAGGGCGTTATCGACGTTTTCAACGTCGATCAACCTGCGCAGCGCGGCCCGCTTCACCGCCTGCACGCCGCGCGGCCCGGCATCATCGTCTCCGGCCACGACGACCAGTCCTTGTGAGACAGTCGCCGCCGGGGACGAGGGAGGACTGACGATGATCTCCTTGGGATTGGTCATAAACGTATTGACCAACCGGCGTATTTCCGGCGGCATCGTCGCGGAGAACAGCAAGGTCTGACGCATCGGCGAGAGCAGGGACATGATCCGCTCGACATCGGGAATGAAGCCCATGTCGAGCATCCTGTCGGCCTCGTCGATGACGAGGATTTTCACGGCGTTCATGACAAGATGGCCGCGATCGAACACGTCCAAGAGACGCCCCGGCGTAGCGATCAGCACATCGACACCGCGATCGAGCAGCTTGACCTGCTCCGCCATCGATTCGCCGCCGATGATCAGCGCCTTGTTCAAGCTGTGGTATTTTCCGTAAACTTCAAAATTGTCGGCAACTTGCGCGGCCAACTCGCGCGTCGGCTCAAGGATCAGTGAACGCGGCATACGCGCCTTCGCGCGACCAGCGGCAAGAATATCGATCATTGGCAACGTGAACGAAGCCGTCTTTCCCGTCCCCGTCTGGGCGCAGGCCAGGACGTCGCGGCCCATCAGCAGATACGGAATAGCCTGTGCCTGGACAGGTGTGGGTTCGGTATAGCCCGTGTCCGCGACGGCGCGAAGAATCTCTTCGCTTAGACCAAGTTCAGAAAATTCCATGAAATCCTTTGGCGCCGGACGCCCAACTGATGGAAAGCGCGCACGATATCATCGCACGCATCACCATATCGGCTGTAAATTGGCCAAGTCAACGACGCTTGCCGGTGGCAATCGTCATTTCGCCACGATGTCAACTGCGCCTTGGCGGACGCAGAACCCGTTTGGTCGCGAAATACGCCCACAGCGCGCAGGCATGACACAAGGGAAAGCCAAAGGATGAACGTTTCGCGTCGGTTTTTTCTGAGCACTGTGCTCGGCATCATTGTCATGATTACCTTCGCCGCTACGGGATGTCTCCCTCAAGCCGGCGAATTTTTTCCGCGCAACGCCCTCGTCATTCAGACGCGAAGCGGTCCGGAGCATTTTAACGTTGAACTGGCCGAAACCCCACTTCAGCGGATGCAAGGTTTGCAAGATAGGCGGACGCTGCATTCACGATCGGGAATGTTGTTCGTGTTCGAGGCACTGTCGCCGGTCGCCATGTGGATGAAGAATACTTACGTGTCTCTGGACATGCTCTTTCTCGACGCCGCCGGCGACATCGTCGCTATTGTGGAGAACACTCGACCCTTATCGCTGCAGCCGATCAGGCCGCCAGGACCGGTGAAGGCGGTGCTCGAACTCAAAGCCGGCACCGCGGAACAGCTCGGGATCGCGATCGGCGATCGAGTCATTCATCCCGCGTTCGAAGTGGCGGTACAATAATGGCGACTTGATACGCATGGCTGCTCTTGGAGAAGGACGTCTAACAGCAAGGCTGCCTTATGGCGGGATCGCAGGCATCTCTTGCAATTCCGCAGCGCAGCGATTACATCGTATGGTGGTGCAGGTTGCCACGATATCTAGCTTTATCATCCACGTCTCAATGCGGCGGCAAGACCGCGTTCGATCCTGGAGGAACGGCTTCTGAGGGATTTGTTCAGGAGGGTTCCATGCCCGATGCGCAGTTCACGAACGAGGAAGTGGCGGCTTTCGTCAAATGGTTTCAGACGATGCCGAACTGGTCTTACTGGCGGCGCGTTCGCAACGAGCGCGGCGAAGATGTGCTTGAGGTCGGTCGTGAAGGCCGCCGGCCTCAGATTCTCAAGCTGGCGCGCTCGAACGGATTCGGTTACATGGTGACGGGCTTCGACGGGTGGGGCTTGACTGTGTGCGATGATTTCCCGGAGCTGTTGGCCATTCTCTCCGGGTATCAGCCTGAGGCGGCGGCGGGCCATGACGAGCCGGCAGCCTCCCTCGCCAGCTGACTCGTGATCCACCGCAAGGGTCGGCTCTTGGCCCGCCGCTTGGCGAATCCGCATCGCCAGCTTTTGCCGGAAACCTAGCGGCTTGCCGATCGCGGAGAAGGGGAGGCGGTTGGCGTCGACGTCGGGCACGCCATTGTTGTCCAGTCGAGGCGCACGCTTTATTTATGAACCGCCAATGCGATGGAGTGCGGGGAGTAGCGCAGCCTGGTAGCGCATCTGCTTTGGGAGCAGAGGGTCGCTGGTTCAAATCCAGTCTCCCCGACCATTTTTAGGGCCTGTTGACATTCATCGGGTTGCCAGGACGATGCCGACAAGATGGATCATGGCTTTGAAGCTCTGGTCTGTCTTGTCGTAGCGCGTGGCGATGCGGCGGAATTCCTTGATCTTGCAGAAGAAATTTTCGACCAGATGTCGCCATTTGTACATCTCGAAGTCGCAGGGAATGCCGGCCGCCCGGTTGGCCTTGGGCGGGATCACGGCCACCGCGCCCCGGTCGTCTAAATCGGCGCGGATCACGTCGCTGTCGAAGGCCTTGTCCGCCAGCAGGGCGGCGAAGTCGAGATCCTTGAGAAGCGGGGCAACACCAACGCTGTCGTGTCGTTGTCCCGGCAACAGGACGAAGCGCGCGAGATTGCCCAGCGCATCGACCAGAGCGACGATCTTGGTCGTTAAGCCGCCACGGGAACGCCCGATGGCCTGAGCCTGAGTCCCCCCTTTGCGCCGGTGCCATGCTGGTGAACCCGAACGATGGTTCCATCGATGATCGCGTACTCGAAGTCGGCATCCTCCGACAAGGCTTGGAAAACCTTCTCGAACACGCCGCTTTTGGTCCATCGACGAAATCTCTGAAAGACGGAGTTCCAGTTCCCGAAGGACTCTGGAAGGTCCCGCCACGGCGCTCCAACACGCACGATCCAGAGAACAGCCTCAAGAAACAACCTGTTGTCCCCTGCCGAACGCCCCGCGTCACCGGCTTTCCCCGGAAGACGCGGCGCAATCCGCTCCCACTGATCATCGTGCAAAACCATGCGATCCAAGGCCACCTCCCGTTTGGCCGCCTTGAAGCAAATTTCAGCGGGATTGGGAAGCCCCACTCAATCCTGAATGTCAACAGGCCCTAGTAAAGACAGCTACTTATATTGGCGAGTCGGCACGCCAGCGTGGTCACCTTTTACCCTTGTAAGCCGATCATAAGCAGCGTGCGTGGGGAATCGAACGGCAGGCGCACCGCACCATCAACACCTTGGCACTAGCCTCTATGGCCCTGCGACGAGCACAGCTTGGCGGCCCGTACGGGGATCAAGGACCATCGAACCGGGCACGCCCGCTGAATCAGTCAGCAGTTCATTCACGTGTACTTCGCACATGGCTTTAGCGGCATCATCATCGAGTGCTTGCGCTTGCCGAATAGCATTGTCAAAGTTGGGCACAGATTGTGACGGCTTCACTGCAAACGCGAGAGTGAGGGAGAGCGCACCAATCGCAAACGCCAAGAGGCCATAGAATCCGTCCATCTTATGACGTGAATGGACTTTCTTTTTGAACAGCGGAAGCGTGAAAGGGCTAGCTCTGCTGATCTGCGAACCAAGGTCCACGGCAAGACCAAGTCTTGTGAGTTACTTTTCCGCTTCGGCGCCTGCCTTAACCGCCCCATCGAGAAGGCGGTGGTACCAGAGGCGGTCCATCAGGTAGAATGCGAACAGCGGCACGAGGGAAGCACCCACGATTAGCGCTGCACTCGCGATTGGATGGCCTCCCATGCTCGCGAAACCGCCGTCTTTGATGGCATAACCGCCCAGACCGAGAAAAGCACCCGTCACGATCAGTGCAAAGTTTCTGATCCGAAGTTCTAGATCGTTAAAATGCTGCTGAACGTCGATGATCTTTTTCCAGATTTCGACTTGTGCTTCCATTTGGTCCATTCAGATCCCCATTATCTCGACAATTTCCGCGAACGATTTGCTCAAGGTGTGAGTGGGAGTGACCACGCCCGGCTTCAGCGTCGCTTGCTCACAAGCCACCATTTCCGGAGTCCAGTGCGTTACCTTCTTCAGCAAATCATACTCTTCGGCCCTGTGCTGTGCCGCTCCATATGCCGCATGTACAGCCGTGACCTTGGACTGCTGTGCCATGAAAACATCCTTTAAGAGGTTGTCTCTAATATAGACGGTGTCTTGAACATTAAATCTAAGTTCCTCTATAATACCTATTAGAATATGCGGATTTGGTTTATATTCACCTTCTGGTGTGAAGCGATGTTCAGTGGTCTTTAATTCGTAGGTTTCGGGAGAATACTTTCGGCTTGAGATAGCATCTCTTGGCAAGGTGTGATCCATCGGCGAATACAGGAAGTTTATCTTCTCATCTAACCCGAGTTTCCTGAAGCGGTAGTTGGTATAAAACGCTTTCGATTCGGTAAAAGCGGCGATAATCACTCCTGCATTTTTCAGGGTGTCCAGCGCTGTATTGACGCCGGGGTAAAGCTTTAGGTGTTTCCGACGAGCTTCCCTAAACGCGTCGATAGCGGGTTGCATCACGTTCAGGACATTCCCGCCGTACAGATCCTTCAAGGAAGGAAGCTCGGTGAGGACAAACGCATACTCGCTCGTCCCGTGCTGCTGATGAAGCTGGCTGCATTCGGCGTAAAACGTTTCGGGATCGAGGTCGGAAATTTCGAGTGCCTTTCGGCTCATAGCCGAGAAGCACTCGTACCATAGACGTTACCAGTCCAAGAGGGTGTTATCGACGTCCGTAATCAGTAGTTTTTTCACGACTAGCCTTTATGGTTTGTGGAGAGACAGGATGCTTCCGAAGAGCGCTGCGGACTTAATCCTCCGTTATCAGTGATACACCCTTAGCCATGCATCGACGCGGTTGCAGCGACTAAGACTGGTCCCGCAGCTAATTCGGTGTTAGATGTTCACGAGACAGCGCCCGCATTAAAAAGGCGCGGGACGTAGGCATCGCAGACCTGTTGCAGCGTCACCTTCATGGCTTCCTCCTGCCGCTTCAGGTCATGCGGGTCGTTCCCCATCCGCATCGTGGTAAGGTGCTCGCGGGGAACCTCCCGCGCCTGATCGACGGTGAACACGCCATAGGGGCCGATGGTGATGCGGGCTTCCTTTCCCGAACCCTCCGCGCGCCCTTGAACGATGAAGGTGGCTTTGCCGGTCGGCGTGACGCGCGACCAGAAACCCTTTGGCTCGGCATCCCAATATAGCACATCGGTTTTCGCGGTGCGGGGCTTCGCGATCTTATCAATGGCACCCTTCGTGAGCTTCAACTGCGGCATGTCGCACTCCTTTCCATAAACATCCCGTAAGCAGCAGGGGCAAACTTGTTAACGTATGCCACAGCGAATCGCGACGAAAGTTCTTACATATCAGTAGCTTGGATAACCTATGAACACATACATTAACCTCCGCTAACTCCAGTAGTTACTGCTTTGGGAGCAGAGGGTCGCTGGTTCAAATCCAGTCTCCCCGACCATCCTTTTTCGCAAGGTTCCCCGGCGCTTGATGCTCCCCGAGCGGCATTGCAACGACACAACCGCAAACCGTCGTCATTACGGCGCGCCATGTTGGCGTTGCCTGCGACGTGCGCATTTTCAGCGATGACAGAGATGGAACGGTGGGTCGCTTCTGCAACGAATTGTTGGGCGCTGTGATGAGTGTCACATCTAATAGAAGATCATTTTGCTATCATTACAACTGTCAGGGGCTTCTCCCCCCAACTCCTGACGCCCCTCCAGGGGCGAGCCGGGCCGCCAGGGCCCGGCTCTGCTCCCTGTGGCTTTCTCTACCGCCCG
>CAZRWU010000091.1:0-12301 GCA_964603915.1 uncultured Rhodospirillaceae bacterium | reverse complement strand
TCCGTCGGCGCTGCCTCGCCCCTGCTGCGCGCGCTGCGGAACTGCCGAACCCGCTCGCGCTCGGAAGGAGCGTAGAGGGGGTCGAGAGTCTCCAGCGCGAGAATATCATCGACCGACGCGTAGCCGAAAATTTCCGCATAAGTTTGATTCGCGAACAACGGTTTGCCCGCGCGTGTAATGACGATCCCCAGAACGGAACTTTCGATCAGGTTGCGGAAGCGCTGCTCACTCTCCTGAAGCTTCCTCTCGCCAAGCTTCCTTTCGGTGATATCCAGTGACACCGTGACGACTTGATCGACGACGCCATCCGCGGAAAACAACGGCGCCTTTGTGGTTAGAAGCACACGCTCCTTGCCTTCGGCATCAATCAGCGTCTCTTCGACATCGACCGCCGTTTGACCCATCACGGCGACTTGTTGATCAAGTTCTTGATGCCTTTTCACGTAAACCGCGCCGAAGATATCTTCGGAAAAAGGACCCTCCGCCTTCTTGCCGCGAAGATCGAAGAAGCGCTGGTGCTGCTCGTTGACGAGCGTGATGACCTTGCGCGTATCGCAGGCGCGAATCAGGGCGGGCACCGTATTGACGATTCGCCGCAGATGTTGTTCCCGGCGCTGGATTTCCTCGGCATGCTGGCGCAGCGCAATCGTCAACTCGGTTTGCAGCGAATCGGCATAAGACTGAATCGCCTTGCGCTGCTCGCGAATTGTCAGAAGGTTTCGCGCCCGGATGCAAAATTCCCGCGCATCCACGGGACTGAGAAGAAAATCCGTCGCGCCCGTATCGAGAGCGCGGTAGCGAAATTCCCGATCCTCGTAAGCCGTCACCACAATGATCGGAACGTCTCGCGTAGCCTCCTCGCGCCGGCAGTGCACGATGAATTGTTCGCCGCTCATCTGGGGCATGACGTAATCGGTGACGATGAGATCGGGCGGTTCCTCTCTGAAATGCTTCAGAGCCAGTTCGGCATTGTCGAACGTCTGTACCTCGACATCGGATCCGAGGCGCTCGGCGAATCGCCGCAAAATCTTCAAATTGGTCGCCCGATCATCGACGATGACAACGACCGGCATAGCTCGCTCCGCCATTTCTAGTTTTGATTCGCGCAACCAGCGCACGGTGGTGGATGGATCTTTATGGCCTTCGAGAGGTCTTGTTCATAATTTCTGGACAATGCGACAATTATGACGGCAACGCGGTTAACAATCATCCCCGCCTCGTGCGTCGTGGGCCGCGTCCAACGCCATGACCTCCGCTGGGATTCATACTCGCGCGATCGTCGACTCATACTAATAGTTTTACACGCTTGTCATCGTCCTGCCAGCACTTAGAGCGCGGCGCTCCTTCAGGTAACATTTTTTTGCCGCTTCGACGTGACTTCGCTTGAGAATGTCGCGTATAGCGCACTCAGGGGAGTGACTCTGCCACTGGTACGAGTTTACCCAAATGGGTAAAGTCCCGTTACGGCAGCTGTGCAAAAATTTTGTCGTTTTTAAAATTGCAGAGAAAATGGAGCTGGATCATGCAGGATATCAAACTCGCCACTGTCTCTCATGCCGTGCAGCCTCGCATCGTCAACCGAAACATCGACAATTGGCATCTGCCGTTGTCAGCTCCGCGGCAGAACATGGAAGGCGCCAACAGTGTGCGTCGTTCCCTGGGCTGGCGACGCAGAGCGCCGGATTGGACAGCATTCGCTCAGACGCTCTCGCAGGTCGAACTCGCGTACGACCCGAGCAAACGCATTCTCTGGCAGTACATGCTTCCCACAGCGCGCCCCAGCTTTACCCGGGAGTTGATCGCAGACATGAGCGCCACGCTCGATTTCGTCGAGAGCGTTTGGTGCGATCGGAAACAGGCCGACGAACCCCTCTCGTTTCTCGTTCTCGCTTCTCGGATGCCAGGGATTTTCAATCTCGGCGGTGATCTTGCTCTGTTTTTACGTCTGATTGAGGCAAGAGACCGTGATTCCCTGACCCGCTACGCCCATGCATGTGTTGAAGGACAGCATCGGATCTTTGTCAATCTCGATCTCCCGATTTGCACCATTGCTCTTGTTCAGGGCGATGCTCTTGGCGGTGGATTTGAGGCAGCGCTCGCCCACAATGTCATTATCGCCGAGAAAAACGCCAAGTTCGGCCTGCCCGAGGTCTTGTTTAACCTGTTCCCCGGCATGGGCGCCTACTCGTTCTTGTCGCGCCGTCTCGACGCCGCTCGAGCGGAGCGAATGATCTTGAGCGGTCGGATCTATACGGCAGAAGAAATGCACGAAATCGGCGTCGTCGATGTTCTCGCCGAGCCCGGCGAGGGTGTCGAGGCCGTCTACCAGTTTATCGAAAAGTACAAGCGAACCAACCATACCCGGCAGGCGATCGCGAAAGCCCGGCAAATCGTCAATCCCATCACACGTGATGAGCTGATCAGAATAACCGATCTGTGGGTGGATTCCGCGCTTTCTCTCGATGCCGGAGACCTTCGCAAGATGCGCCATCTCGCCAAGGCGCAGAACCGGAGATGGGCACGGCTCAACCAGACAGCCTAAGATCGTTGCACGCCGAAGTCAGGAGCGATCGAAGTTCCACAACGAGTTCCTGGAGGAAGGTCATGCGGTAAACGCCGAGCATGTAATCCGACCAGTGTCAAGGCATCGTGATCCGGAGGAACGCAAGGATCCAGTACACGGTTGTGTGCGCTCAGCCGTCGCCGGGAGCGAACTGCCGCATGGGAAGAAGGCTGTGGTCGCTTAAAGCGCACGAGCCACGTCCCGGCAGTGAGATGCTGGACTGAATCTATCGTTAATAGAGAAGATATTAAACCCTTTTGGGGAAAAATGATGCTTCTGTTGCAGTATATCGGCCGTTAAGATCGCTCCCTTGAGGGAGCGGGTGCCTCTCTCGAGGCATAACGAGAGAGCGCCCGCCGTGAAAAGGGGGTTATGCACATGCGAAGCGGATTTTCGGGGCTGCATGCGGCGCATGAACATGCGTGGTCTCTTTCGCACAGCCAGCCGGCGCGAAAGGGGCAATGCGGATGAGGCGCGCGGTTGCCGGCATGGCGTCTTATTGCGTGCTTGCGATGGGAAGTGCGTTTCTTTGGGGAGTCGATACGCCCGCATGTGCTTCAGGCTTCGCGCTGCGCGAACAAAGCGCCAAAGGTTTGGGGAACGCTTTCGCCGGGGCTACGGCCGCCGCTGAAGACATCAGTTACATGTTCTTCAATCCAGCGGCTCTTGCCCGTCATTCCGGCAATCAAGTTGTTGCGGTGGCCTCCTATGTGGTTCCCAGTTTCAGTTTTGAAACCGCGACAGCGACAACCGCGTTGGGTACGCCCATTACGGGGGGAACAGGCGGAGGCGACGTCACGCGCAACGCTTTCGTGCCGGCCACGTATGCTTCATGGGAGATCAACCCCGACTGGAAGGTAGGGATCGGTCTCAACGTCCCCTTCGGCCTAGAAACAAATTACAGCGCCGATTGGTCCGGCCGCTACCACGCGGTGCGCTCGCGGCTGCGCACTATTACCGCCACACCCACAATCGCCTGGCGCGCCACGGAAAGCATCTCGGTTGGCGCTGGAATGCAACTGGAGTACGCCGACGCAATTTTGACCAACGCCATTGATTTCGGCACGATCGGAGCGGCGGCGAGAATTCCCGGCGCGGCGCCGGGACAGCAAGACGGCTTTGTCGATCTCAGGGCCAGCGACTCCGCTGTTGGCTTCACGCTCGGCGTTCTTGCTGAGCCATGGCAGGGAACCCGGTTCGGCGTCGGCTACCGCTCATCCCTGAAGCTTGCTTTCGATGGGGACGCGCGGTTCGACCTGGACCGCGCCGGCATCGGCGCGCGAATCGAAACATCGACAGGCGCTTTTCGCAACACCGGCGCCGAAGCCGAACTGACGACGCCCGAATCCGTGTCCGTGGGCGTTTATCAGGATGTTACCGACCGCTGGTCGCTGATGGGAGAATTTGCCTGGACGCGGTGGAGCAGGTTCGAGGAATTGCGGATAAAGTTCGATAATCCCGCCCAGGCTGACAGCGTGACGGAGGAAGATTGGCGGAACACGATATTCGTCGCCGCGGGCGCGACATTCCGTCCAACGGACCGCTGGACGGTGCGGGCGGGAATCGCCTTCGATCAAAGTCCGGTGCCGGACCGGACGCGCACCCCACGCATTCCTGATAATGATCGCCTTTGGATTTCTTTCGGACTGACGTACGCGCCAACCGCCGATCTCGAACTCGCCTTCGGCTACACACACATTTTTCTCAACGACTCCAACGTGCAACTTGAGGCGAGCGATCCAGGAAACCTCGGGCGCGGCAACCTATTCGGAGAGGTCAAATCCTCGATCGACCTGTTCTCGGCGCAGTTGCTGTGGCGATTTTGACCAAGAAGGATGGAAGCCGCCTCTTCCTTGGGCTTGTGCTCCCGCATGATCGTGAAGACGGCGGAGATTCGCTGCCGGTCAGCGCTTCACCACCCATTGCCCATGATCGTTCATGACGTGATGGCCAGCCGGCGCGCGTTCAATCAGTTTTCCGCCGGCGATGATGCCGACTTCCCGCACGCTCGCGCCAGGCGTTCGTTGCGCGACTTCGGCATAGGTTTCTCGCCGCTGCGCATTGACGTCGTTGACCAGTTGGCGCGTCCAATCCGGCACGTCAGGCCTGACCAAGCCAACGTAGCCGTCGGGTCGCTCCCCGACATAGCCTGCCGCTTTTGCCTCCTCCAGAGAGGCCGCCGCTGCCGATCCGGGAGCGAAAGCCGCCAACATCAGAAGAAATAAACCAGCGGCGATAGCGACGCGTTTGGCCAGACCCGAAATCCATCGTCTGTCAATCATTGACCGAATAACTCCGGATTGTTCCTGAAAGCGTCCTCAAGCTCTTTATCAACCTTAACGCGGACTTCATGTTCTATTTTAACGTTAAGGTTAATCACGATCGGATCTTTGGGCGCCTCCACGGCAATGCGCGGTTGGCACGCCGCCAACGCAAGGGCGAGGGATAACAAGATCGGTTGCGGCGAAAACGCGGGACGATGCCTCTCACGCATGGTCGATCCTGTATGCGCCAAGTTCTTGACGGGATTCGATCATTGGTCCTTGGGCTTGGCGACCAAAGCATCGAAAGCCGCCAGCCTCGCTCCCAGCCATTCGAGAAAGCGGAGTCCGAACAGAGCATTGTACAGTGGCAGCGTGTCGCCAATGTCGAGCTTTTGCGCCCCCAGCTGAAGACTTGCTTGACCGGGGACGACCGCGAGATTGACATTCAGTATGAATGGCTGCCCCTCCAGCAGATCGGGATTGTTGCCGGCAATTTGAACAGTGCTGTGCCACTCATGGCCGCTGCGGCCATCCAGGGTGATGATCAGACGATCATAGCGGAAATTCGTCAAAGCATCGCGCAAAAGCTGAATGGAGCTGTCCTCTTGCTGCAGAACCGCAGGCGGCTCGGTCGGCTGATAGCGCAGTGTGCCTTCCTCGTCCGTCGCCAATGATGCATTGACAACGGCGATGCCCTGTCGGGAAAAACTGACCGGGATGCGGCCGCTGACGCTGCCGCTGATACGCGCCGCTTCCACGTCCGCCGCATCGAGAACCTGCTGAAGATCAAGGCCTTCGGCGCGAAACACGACGTCATGCCGGTCGGCTTGCAGATTGAAAGTGACCGGCTCAAGGGAAAGACGGCCGCCCGAAACGGCAACGGCGGCGTGTTCGATACGCAGTCGGCCTCTCTCGTCGAGCTGGAATCGAATGGTTCCGTTGGTCACCTCCAACCCCGGATCAATGCGTGCGATGGACAAGGTTTGTCCGGGTGGCGTTCGAGGCGGCCACAGGCGGTCAAGGATGATCGCGCCGTCGAGGGCCTCAACGCCGACCCCGCCGACCGTGAACGAGAGGTCCTTGAGCGACAGTCTGCCGCTTGTCGTGAACTCGTTCCCGGACCACTGAACCGTTCCGCTGCCCTCGATCGTCCCGCGTACCACGGAGAGCTGATCGCCAAGATCGGGAACCAGATCCCGTGGTTGCATCCCCGCAGGGGTAAAGGCGAGAGGTTCGAGGGTAAACCGCAGACGGCCTGTCATCTGCGGCCTCTGCGCAACGCCATCAAGCGTCGTCGCAAGGCGCCCGTCGGCGCTCACCACCGTGCCATGGAAGCCGATCGACGCCGCATCGATGGCGGCCCGACCGGCAATTTCAAGAGGAAGGGCCCAGAGCGGCACATTCGACGGCCGCAGCCTGAAGGAGAAGGAATCGATTATCGTTTCGTTTCCGAACGTGGCCTCGGCTTCGACATCTTCGATGACGAACGTGAGATCGGATTGCTCGACGTCGGCCTTGAGGATGTGGACGCGCGCGCGCCGCGGTGTCTTGCCCTTCCCGGTCACGGTGAGGATCGGCGCGATCGTTTCATCGATTTGGATCGCGATCGGCATGTCCGGTATCCGGAGCGCCGCCAGTGCTGGCGCCAGTAGGCGCACTGTGGTCACCTCGTGTTTTCGCGAAAGGCGGAAGCGCGTTTTCAGGTTGAGCGCGGGCTCAGTGACGGGGAGGGGGGTGGAAACTGATCGCGCCGTGAGTGGCGGCTTGGTCGCCGGCGGACTTGGCGACTCCAGCTTCGCTTCGGCGAGCGCTACGGGCATGACGGCGATGAGAGCAAAAAGAAGCTTCCCAGCAGCGCCGTGCGCGGACGCGTTCATCCGGCGTGAACGCAGGGCGCGAGCCTTCATCGCCAAGTCTACTTTCCGACTGCGACTCTCACTGCCATTAAAGGGTATTTTAACACGATCCGCCTATGCTGTTTAAGGAAAGGCAATCTCTAGCCCGGCCGGAAAGTGATCACGATGCCTGCTGCTGTGCCAACCGCTTTCCATATCGCCTGTTGGCTGATGGATGCGGCACTGCAGGATAACGAATACCTGTCGCCGCAAAAGCTTCAGCGCCTCCTTTTTCTGGCGCAATCGTATTACGGCGCCGTCAACAACGGCCGCAGGCTTATGCCGGCGACCTTCATCGCTGACGAAATGGGTCCGGTTGAGCCGAACGTCTACCTGGCGTTCTCCAAGGGACGCCTGGATTTTGACATTGACCCGTCGGATGCCGAGGCGGTCGCCAGCTTTCTCGACGACCTATGGCGCCGGTTCGGCCATCACTCGGCTGACCATTTGACACGGACGACAAAACAGACGCCAGCCTATCGCGACGCCTTCCGTCGCGGCGAGCGATCTGAAATCGGTTTCGAGGCAATGTGTCGATCCTTTGCCGACGCCGATTTCCCATGCAGATCTCAATTGTGCGGACGACAGAGGATCATGATCACGCAGACCGGTCGTCCTGTCGCCGTACATCCTTGGACCCCTGGAATGCGGACATAGTTCAGGCGCAAGGCGTTGCTTTTCGGTCTCGCCAAACGCCCGTTCAGCGCTTTTCTCAATGCCCCTTCCTTGCATCGCGAAGCTGAATCAGCAGGTAAAGACACGTCGACGGCGGCGAAGAAGTTGCACATATTTGAGGCATTAGCGACGCAGTGCCTCGTTTGGAGGCAAGACGCCGAAGGGATGAGCTGCCGGGGTGTTGCTCCAAGGAAGCAGAGATCGTAGAATCCCTTGGGGTTCGAGGCCGAGATCGGCGCCTGGACAGCGCCCGCACGTGTGGCACATCCTTTGCTTCATTCGCCATCGGGAAAGATCAAAACACCTCCAGGAACGTGAGGGGCATGGCGCTGGATACGTTTTTCGATGAAATGCATGGCGCGGATGGAGATATAAGGCGGGCGTACCGCGGGTACTGCGAGTGGCTCAATGGGACGCCTCCCGAGCGGCTCAACCAGAAGCACCACCAGGCGGATGTTCTGTTTCGACGCCTTGGGATTACGTTCGCGGTCCACGGCGATGACGACGGCGTGGAACGCCTGATTCCCTTCGATGTCATTCCGCGCATTCTCGACCCGGATGAATGGCGGATGGTGTCGGCGGGGGTGTGTCAGCGAGTTCGCGCCATCAACGCTTTTCTTGACGATGTCTATCACGAACAGGAGATCCTCAAGGCCGGCCGGATTCCGCCCAACCTGATTCTGACCAATCCCGCTTTCCGTCCCGAGGCCTTGGGCCTCGACGTTCCACGTCGGGTTTACGTGCACGTGGCTGGAGTCGATGTCGTGCGGGTGGCGCCGGACGAATTTTATGTGCTGGAAGACAACGCGCGGGTTCCATCCGGCGTCTCCTACATGCTGGAGAACCGCCAGACGATGATGCGGCTGTTCCCTGAGCTGTTCGCCAGCAACCGGATAGCTCCGGTCAATCATTATCCCGAGGCGCTGCTGAAATCTCTCCGCGCTGTGGCGCCGCCGGGAATCAGCGATCCGACGGTCGTTGTTCTGACGCCCGGACACTTCAATAGCGCCTACTTCGAGCACGCTTTTCTTGCCCGAGAGATGGGCGTGGAACTGGTCGAAGGTCAGGATCTTTTTGTCGACGACAACACCGTGTTCATGCGGACAACGGAAGGTCCGCAGCGGGTCCATGTGATTTATCGGCGCATCGACGACGATTTCATCGATCCGCTCGCCTTCAATCCCGACTCGGCGTTGGGCGTGGCCGGCCTGCTGTCCGTCGCCCGCAACGGGCGCGTCACCCTTGCCAACGCGATTGGCACGGGCATTGCCGACGATAAGGCCGTTTACGTCTACGTGCCCGAAATGATCGCGTTTTATCTGGGCGAAAAGCCCATCTTGAACAACGTGCCGACCTATTCCCTGCGCAACGAGGAGGATCGCAAGTACGTGATCGATCACCTCGACGAGCTTGTCGTCAAAGAGGTGGGCGGAGCTGGCGGGTACGGCATGCTGGTCGGACCGATGAGCACGTCCGAGCAACGCTATGCGTTTCGCGGCAAGATCATGAATGATCCCGAGAACTTCATCGCGCAGCCGACATTAAAGCTGTCGACCTGTCCGACCCTCATCAACGGGGAGATCGTGTCGCGCCACGTCGATCTCAGACCTTACGTTTTGACCGGTGAGACGACCACGGTCGTGCCGGGCGGACTGACGCGCGTCGCCATGCGCGAGGGATCGCTCGTGGTCAACTCGTCGCAAGGCGGCGGCACCAAGGACACCTGGGTACTCGAGACTTGATCATGCTGAGTCGAATGGCAAACAATGTCTACTGGATGGCGCGCTATATCGAGCGCGCCGAGAACATGGCGCGGCTCCTCGCCAGCACTTACCACATGTCTCTGCTGCCGGCGATCGACAACGACAACCTGCGTCACTGGGACGCCCCGATCGACCTTAGCGGCAGCCGCGCCGACTTCGAGCGGCACTATGCCGAAGTGACGCCTGGCAACGTCATCGCCTACATTTTTCTCGATCCCGCCAACCCGAACAGCATTCGCAGCAACATTCGCCGCGCCCGGGAGAATGCGCGGGCGACGCGCCAGGACCTCACCACGGAAGTGTGGGAAAGCATCAACGAGTCATATATCCAGATCGAGAACCTTTCCTATTCCAAGCTGGTCGACCAGGGATTTCAGGAAATCTTCGATTGGATCAAGGAGCGCTCGCATCTCTTCCGTGGCACCATCTACGGCACCATGCGGCGGGGCGAAGCGTTCACGTTCTCCCGGATGGGCACCTTTATCGAGCGGGCGGACAACACCGCGCGGCTGCTGGCGGTAAAATGGACGATGCTTGCTCCCAACGGCACCAAGCCGCTGGCAGCGGAAGATTACTACCGGTGGGGGGCCTTGCTGCGCGCCTTCAGCGCTTTCAAGGCTTATCGGGAGGTCTATTCGGGCATCATCGAGCCGCGAAAAGTGGCTGAACTGCTGATCCTGCGCCCCGATATGCCGCGCTCCTTGACGGCGTGCGTCGGCGAAGTGGCCGGGATCTTGACGGAACTTCGGCAGGGCGCAGGGTGTACGCTTCTCGCCGAGCAACTGTACGCTCGCACCAGGAACACCCGGATCGACAGCGTCCTCAGATCCGGAATCCGGCGCTACCTCAAGGACTTCGTATCGCGAAACAACGAGCTTCACGCCAGAATCGGCCGCGAATTCATGCTAACCTGATGAAACTCACAATCGCCCACGAAACACATTACCGTTTCCAGGAGCCAGCGGCGCACAGCATTCAGTATCTCCGCCTGACGCCGCGCTCGGACCCCTCGCAGTTGGTGCGCTGGTGGAGCGTCAAGACGCCGGGGAAGCTGCGCGCCTGGACCGACGGTTTCGGCAATTACGCCCACGTCTCGGTGCAGGACGGCCTGCACGAGGAGGTGCCGGTGGTGGTGCAGGGCGAGATCGAGACGATCGACATGGCCGGGGTGCTGCCGCCGCACGACGGCTTGCCGCCCCTGATGTTCTTGCGCGAGACCCGCTACACCAAAGTCGATGAAGGGATCAGAAGCTTCGCTGAGCCGTTCCGGGAACGCGCGAACGATGAAGGGCATATCGCCGCGCTTCATGCATTGATGTGGTCGCTCCACGAATATGTGACATACAAGGCGGGTCATACGTCCGTGCAAAGCACGGCGGCAGAGGCGTTGCAGCATGGCTACGGCGTCTGCCAGGATCATGCTCATCTGCTGATCGCCTGCGCGCGCGTGCTCGGCATTCCCGCCCGGTATGTCAGCGGTTACCTCTACTCGAGCGACAATGAAGCCGCGAGCCTTGCCAGCCATGCCTGGGCCGAAGCTTACGTCGATGATCTGGGATGGGTGTCGTTCGATGCCTCCAACGCGATCTGCGCTACCGACGCTTACGTTCGTCTTGCCGTGGCGCTTGATTACGAAGGCGCTTGCCCTGTTCGTGGCATCCGTCGCGGCGGCGGGGTCGAAGAGATGACGGTGCACGTTCAAGTTCTTCAGGATGAATAGGCCAAGCCATCGGCCAAGTCTTCACATATGAGGCGAGATATGACCTACTGCCTTGGCATTCGCGTTGCGCGCGGCTTGGTGTTTGCGGCCGATTCCCGGACCAACGCCGGCGTCGACAGTGTTTCAACCTATCGCAAGGTGTTCGTGTTCGACAACCCGGGCGACCGGGTAATCGTCGTGCTCACCGCCGGCAATTTGGCGATTACCCAGGAAGTGATCAGCATGATCGACCGCGGTCTCGCCACCGACGACGAGTCGCGGAGTCTCGCCAAGGCGAGCTCCATGATCGATGTGGCGCGGGTCATCGGTGGCTTTCTGCGGGTCGTCTTCGACCGGGATCGGGAATATTTCAAGGCCCACGGCAGCGAGTTCAGGGCCTCCTTCATTGTCGGAGGCCAGATCCGCGGCGAGCCCCACCGCTTGTTCATGATCTATTCGGCCGGAAACTTCATCGAGACCAGCGAAGACACTCCTTACTTTCAACTGGGCGAAACCAAGTACGGCAAGCCCATTCTGGAACGCGTTCTGACAGCTGACGTCAATCTCCTCGATACCGCCAAGTGCGCGTTGGTATCCTTCGATTCAACGATCAAGGCCAATATCTCCGTGGCGCCGCCGATCGACCTCGTCGTTTACAAGGCCGATGCCTTCCGTGTGGCCCTGCACCAGCGCGTCGGAGACAACGATCCCTACTTCAATGCCTTGTGCCGGCACTGGGGAGAAGGGTTGCGGCGCGTGTTCGCCGAGGCGCCGGACCCGCCCTGGAAGTTCGATGAAGAGGCCGAGCCGGCAAAGCTTCGTCAGGCCTGAGCGGCGGCAAACCGCCGCCTTTTGGCATCGACCAGGCGCCCGCCAGATTCGTCTCAGCCTTACTTCGGCGCGCGCCGCGCGAACGCGCGGGGCTTGACCTTGCGCAAGCGCTTGGCGCGCTCCGCCCGAAGAGCGGCCGCCGCCACGAACATCTCCTGGCTCGACAACGCGCTTTGCTTGCCTTCCGGCTGGCGCTGAACGTAGGCGCCGTCCGACTGCATTTGCCAGGCGCCACGCTGATCGCCAAGCTGAGCCTCGAGAATGGTATGCAACTGCCTGCACAGCGAAGCATGTTCGATCGGCACCAGAACCTCGACCCGGCTCTCCAGGTTGCGCGTCATCAAGTCCGCCGATCCGATGAAATACTCTTCTTCGCCGCCGTTGCGAAAATAGTAAATCCGGGCGTGTTCGAGAAAGCGGCCGACGATGCTGACGACGCTGACGTTCTCCGACAGGCCTGGGATCCCGGGACGCAGCCGACAACTGTCGCGGATGATCAGTTGAACCGTGACTCCCGCCTGCGAGGCGCGATACAGCGCCTCAACGATGGCCGGGTCCTCAAGCGCGTTGGCCTTGAAGCGGATGAGGCCCGGATTATCGGCATGATGAAC
>CAZRWU010000090.1:0-12520 GCA_964603915.1 uncultured Rhodospirillaceae bacterium | reverse complement strand
TTAGTCTTACTGATCCAAACTTGGCGACACCCGTTAGGGGCGGCAAAGACGGATCCAATTATAGGTGACGGCGACTCTGACAATTGCGGCGATGTGTTGCCGAGGTTAGAAGAATGGTTCGTGTCCATCTTTCATATTTGGTCTGATTGTCTGCCTCCATGACGACACCTGTCATCGTCACTGTCGCGATCACCGGCGCTGTACCGACGAAAGACGATAATCCGGCTGTACCCTTGACGCCCGCGGAGCAAATCGAGTCGACGCGGGCGGCATACGAAGTCGGCGCGTCCCTTGTGCATATTCATGTGCGCAATGATGATGGATCGTCGTCATCGGATCCCGATCGCTTTGCCGAGGTGCAGGAGGGAATCCGTAGCCGTTGCCCGGGAATGATCATACAGTTTTCGACGGGCGGCCGCGGCCGGGCCCAGAGCGAACGCGCGGCGCCGTTGCGATTGCGCCCGGATATGGCTTCGCTTGCAACCGGATCGGTCAATTTCGCCAGGCAGATTTACGAGAATCATCCGGATCTTGTGACGTCGATGGCGCGGACCATGCTCGACATCGGCATCAAGCCGGAAATCGAGGTGTTCGATCTGGCCATGCTCTACACGACGCAACGTCTGGCTGAGCAAGGATTGATCGCGCCGCCGCCCCATGTTCAATTTGTGCTTGGCATCCCCAATGCTCTTCCAGCTCGGCGCCGGTTACTGGAATTCGCCCTTGCAGAGCTTGAGGAACTGCTGCCGGGCGCGACATGGACCGCTGCCGGCATCGGACGTCATCAGCTGGAGGTGGCGCGCTGGGCCCTGGAACTCGGCGGCCATGTGCGCACCGGCCTTGAGGATAACCTGAAATATGACCGCGCCCGTCTTGCCGGCAGCAATGCCGAACTGGTGGCGCAGGTTGTGGCGCTTTGTCCGGATTACAACCGCCATCCGGCGACACCGTCGGAAGCCCGCGCCATTCTCGGTCTCTCGGCGGCGACGTGAGGCTTTAGGGATGGCTGAATTCACGCTCCACGTTCTCGATCGTCCGGAAGTCCTGGATGTGCTTTTTCATCCGCGCCGCGAGGCTGGCGTTCCGCAGATCAGCGCCGGCGCGCATACGGTTCGCTTCGATGTCGACGAGAACCTTCGCGTTGGCGGCAAGATCTTTGTCGCCGCGCCCGGCGCTCCCGTTCTGTTCTTCTTTCATGGCAATGGCGAGATCGCTTCGGACTATGCGCCGATTGCGCCCCTGTTCTTGCATTCGGGAGTCACGTTGGTCGTTGTCGATTACCGCGGTTATGGAATGAGCGACGGCCGGCCGACCGCGACGGCGATGTTGCGCGACGCCTGGGCCTGCTATCAACAGGCAGGAGAGGTTCTCGCCGCCCGGGGGATCACGTTCGAGCGTTTTTATCTGATGGGCCGATCGCTCGGCAGCGCGGCGGTCCTGGAGATCGCCGCCCGCCAGCCCGAAGGCGTCGCTGGCCTCATCATCGAGAGCGGCTTTGCCCACACCTTTCCGCTACTCCAGCGTCTGGGCGGCCTCTTTCCGCCAAACGTGCGCGAAGATGGAGACGGCTTCGCCAACCTTCAGAAAATCGCCTCGGTTCGCTCGCCGACGTTGATCATCCACGGCGAGGAGGATTTCATCATTCCCGTCGAGGACGGCCGCGATCTTTACGACGCTTCGCCCGCCGAAGAAAAGCACCTCGTCATCATCCCCGGCGCCGGCCACAACGATTTGATGTTGATCGGCCGCAATACCTACTTCGCGGCCATCGCGCAGTTCTGCAAGACTTCGGCGGCGCCGGCGCGCTGACGGCCGCCCGGAAACGCGTTGCGGTCAGTTGCCGGCGGTGGCGCGACCGTCATCGCCGCCGGAGCGCGCGCCTCCGCCGGGAAGAACACGGGCGGCCAGCGCCGCGGCCATGAAATCATCAAGATCGCCATCGAGGACCGCTTGCGTATTGGATGTCTCCGTTCCAGTCCGCAAGTCCTTGATCATCTGGTAAGGCTGAAGAACATACGAGCGGATCTGGTGACCCCAGCCGATGTCGCTCTTGGCGTCATGGTGAGCCTGAGCGGCTTCCTCGCGCCTGCGCATTTCCAACTCGAACAGACGCGCTTTCAGCATGCTCATCGCCGCCGCCCGGTTCTTGTGCTGCGAGCGATCGGTCTGGCACTGGACGACAATCCCGGTCGGAAGATGGGTCATGCGGACGGCGCTATCGGTCTTGTTGACGTGCTGGCCGCCCGCGCCGGACGCACGGTAGGTATCGACCCGGACGTCCTTGTCGAGGATTTCGATGTCGATGCTCTCGTCGATCACCGGATAAACGCCGACGGATGCGAAGCTGGTATGACGGCGTGCGCTGGCATCGAAGGGCGAAATCCGCACCAGGCGATGAACGCCGCTTTCGGTCTTGAGCCAGCCATAGGCATCAGGGCCCTTGACCTTGATCGTCGTCGACTTGATGCCCGCTTCCTCGCCGCCGCTTTCTTCAATCCATTCAACGCGGTACCCGCGTCGCTCGGCCCAGCGGACATACATCCTCAGCAGCATTTCCGCCCAGTCCTGAGCTTCCGTGCCGCCCGCGCCGGCATGAATCTCGAGATAGCAGTCGTTCGCATCCGCCTCGCCCGACAACAAGGAGCGGATCTCGGCCCGTTCCGCTTCCTGGCGCAGGCGGGCAAGGGGGTGCTCGGCGTCCTTGATGACCTCGGCATCCTTTTCGGCCTCGCCGAGCTCCAGAAGTTCCAGATTGTCGTCAAGCTCGCGAAGGAGCGCCTCGTAGCTTCCGATCCGCTCCTCCAGACGGGTTCGCTCGCGCATGACATTTTGCGCGAGTTCCGGGTTCGACCACAGATCACTCTCTTCGGCGCGCTTGGTCAGCTCCGCCAGCCGGTCGACCGCCACTTCGTAGTCAAAGATGCCTCCTTAGCCGCTCCAGGGATTCTTTCGTCTCCTGAACGACCGACTCGACTTCAGCTCGCATGGCGCACCTGCTTAAAAGCGAGGAATTGTTCGCGGTCTATGTAGACGGAGTGAAGTCTCATCACAAGGCAATGCGAACCCGGCTTGGGGCCGGATCGGGATCGCGGAAGTCCGGCGCCGGCCCGCACGGCTTCTCCTCAGTGTGGCTGATTGACCACCCTGAGGTAAGGTTTGAGCGTCTTCCAGCCTTCCGGAAAACGCTTCTTGGCTTCGTCGTCGGAAACCGACGGCACAATGATAACGTCCTCTCCATCCTTCCAGTTCACCGGCGTCGCAACGCTGTGCTTCGCCGTCAGCTGCAAGGAGTCGATGACGCGCAAAAGTTCATCGAAATTACGGCCGGTGCTGGCCGGGTAAGTGAGGGTGAGCTTGATCTTGCGGTCGGGGCCGATCACGAACACCGAGCGTACCGTCGCGGTATCATCGGCGTTGGGATGGATCATGTCGTAGAGGTCCGCCACCTTGTGGTCCGGATCGGCGATGATCGGATAGTTCGGGGCGTGACCTTGCGTCTCCTCGATGTCTTTGCTCCACTTCTTGTGCGCATCGGCGTCGTCGACGCTGATGGCGAGGATCTTGACGTTGCGCTTGTCGAATTCCGGCTTGATGCTGGCCATGTAGCCAAGCTCGGTGGTGCAGACCGGGGTGAAATCCTTGGGATGCGAGAAGAGTACAACCCAACTATCCCCGGCCCACTCGTGGAATCTGATGGTCCCTTCGGTCGTCTCCGTGGTGAAATCAGGCGCCGTGTCACCCAATCGTAATGTCATGTCCAACCTCCCGTTCGTCTGAGACCAAGGCTTGATGCCTTCTTGGCGGCTACATATGAGCCTTGTCCCATTCATTTTCAAGAGAATTATGTATTATATAAATTAACAACATATCTTTTATGTTAATCATCCCGCGGCAGGAACATGAGTCATATGTTCAGAGCGAATGATTCAGTGCGAACGCCCAGGCGAGCGCGAACAACAGGGTGGCCAGGGCGCCGTACACGCGTTGGGCAAAGGAGCCTTGCGGTATGTGGCCGCGTCCGGACGTCAGGATGATGCCGGCAAGAATACCCATGGCGAAACCGGCGAGATGGCCACCGACGTCGGTTCGTTCTCCGCCGACTCCGAGGTAGACGAGCAGCATCAAGCCGCCGGCCAGCGGCGTCCACCGCCGCAGTCCAAGCGCTCGCCGAACTTGTTTTCGTTTCCACGTCGCCGCCGACAGGATGCCGACTGCGGCAAAAACCGCTGTAGATGCGCCGATCGCCGTGTGAAAGGGTGGCTGGATCAGGGCATTGAGGCCGTTGCCGGCGGCGCCGGCGACAAGAATGACGAGCCAACCAAGGCCCGAGCCGAAGGCCTGCGCGACGAGGAGCCCGAAAATGGTGCCGAAGATGACATTGCTGGCAAGGTGGCTGATGTCGGCGTGAAGACCGAGCGCGGTCACGACTCGCCACCACTCGCCAGTCAGGATCAACCTTGCTTGCGCCGCCCCGGCCGGCAACCAGTCTTGGGAGAACGCGCCTTGCCGAGACCACGCGTGCAGCAGCACGAGCATGCCCGAGCATGCCGCCGCGCCTGGGAAACCGTCGACAAGGTGGCGTGACCGCGATCTTTCATCGCCTGCGGCGGTATCGTCCGCCACCTGATGCCCGTGGTTTTCCTGGGCATATGCAACCAGTTGCCGCCGCGCCGGCAACGCCTTCGATGCCGGCACGAGGATGCTGGCGCTTCCATCGAGAAACTCCATTGTGCAGCCGATGCCGACCGCAGCGAGAACGAGCGCATGTTCTTCTGCGTCCTTGCGCCGTGACGAGCGGTACACCTCGACGAGCGGCTCTTGCACGCTGGTGTTCATCCCGAAACGCTCGGCTTGGTCAGCGAAAGGAGCGGAGGCGACAAAAGGAGCATAGTGACGAAAACATGATGTGCCGGATTCGTTGGCTCAACCTATTTAGTGAATATGGCGTGGGCAATCGGACGACCTGGAACATGGGCTTTTGCGAACGGCGGGCAAGGACCTTATCCAAAGCCGGACCGCGCGCCACAGGTTCAGTCCGTTGATGGAAAGGATCCAAAATGATGAGCCGAAGAAACCTTCTTCTTGCCGGATTGTCGGCGCTCGGCGCCGGCGCCGCCGGGAAATTCGTCGCCCAGTCCTCTGAGGCCGGCGCGGCCGAGGGGGCGCCGTTCGAAATTTCGCGCACCGAGGAGGAGTGGCGCCGCCTGCTGACGCCGGCGCAGTATCGCGTGTTGCGCGAACATGGCACCGAGCCGCCCGGAAGCAGTCCCCTGAACCATGAGCACGGGGCCGGCACCTACCATTGCGCCGCCTGCGATCTGCCGTTGTTCTCATCGACCACGAAGTTCGACAGCGGCACGGGCTGGCCAAGCTTTTGGGCTCCCCTCGACGACGCCGTCGGAACGTCGGAAGACCGCACTCTGTTCTTCATGGTGCGAACCGAGGTGCACTGTCGTCGCTGTGGCGGCCATCTCGGGCACGTCTTCAACGACGGGCCGCCCCCGACCGGACTGCGCTATTGCATGAACGGGGTTTCTCTTCGTTTCGTTGCCGCGTGAGGGAACGAACGATGGCCACGCTGATTCGGGCGCTGGGCTTACTCCGGGCGCCGGTCTCGCTCTTCCTTCTGCTTGTGGCCCTCGCGGCGCCGGCCTCGACGCGCGCCGAGACGGCGCCGACCGGCGATCCTGCGCCCGAGTTGGCGACGGCGGTGTTCGCAGGCGGCTGCTTTTGGTGCATGGAGCCGCCCTTCGACGTTCTGAATGGCGTGGTTTCCACGACCTCGGGCTACATCGGCGGACACATCGCCAATCCCACTTACGAGCAGGTGGCGGCGGGTGGCACGGGCCATGCCGAAGCCGTGGCCGTAGTGTATCGCCCGGACCAGATCAGCTATGCCGCCCTTCTCGATGTTTTCTGGAAGAACATCGATCCGCTCGATGCGGGCGGCCAATTCTGTGATCGCGGCGATCAATATCGCGCCGCGATCTTCTATAGCAACGAGGAGCAACGCCAACAGGCCGAGGAGTCGAAAGAACGATTGAAGCGGTCCGGCCGGTTCAACGAACCCATCGTAACCCCAATTGTTCCCGTGTCAGAATTCTATCCGGCCGAGGGGTACCACCAGGACTATTATCAGAACAACCCGTTCAGGTACAAATTTTACCGTTACGGTTGCGGCCGCGATCGTCGCCTTCAGGAGTTGTGGGGATCGGATTCCGCTGGCCGATGAACGGGCCAGCGCGCGTCATTTGATCCGGTGAACCTCCACCCAGGCGGCGCCGGCGTCGAGCAGGCCGATCTTGCGGGCGGCGGCATGACTGAGGTCGATGCCGCAATTACAGCGGTCGGTCACTGGGGCCACCACCGAGCGTCCGCGGAAGTGGATCCGCACGACGGATCCACAAGGCAGCCGGCTTGACGCAACTGTGACCTCCTCCTTGCGGTAGATCCCACCGCACGCCATGGTCCTGCCGTCGAAGCGCGATGCATAATAGGTTCCCCATACTTTTCCGGGCGCTGCATAGGACGTTGTTGCTATCAGAAAAAGCGATAACGCCAATATGATCGTTCGCATGGGACCCCCGTCAAACAAGGCGCATTCCCGAATTTCATGATCGGCGGCGGCGGCGCTTTCGCGCCAGATATAGAAGAAAATAGGAGATCTCACCCCTACAATTAGACGTGTGGAAGGAGGAATCCAAACGCCGCCCGGACCTTCATCTACCCGATTAGGACCGCGATGTCCACGAAAACCTTCTTACGGTAAACAATCCTAACTAACGCCGGGCGTCATTTCTCCCGGGCCTTATCCGGATCGAGGGATCGGCAGTGAAGGCGGTCAAGCCGAGCGCTTGGCCGCCCTCAGGACATCCTCGGGCTCCATGTCGGCAAGATTGCGGCGCTGGCCATCCGCCTCGAGATGGACATCGGTGCCGCTTTCTCGGTAACGCGCCGCAATCTCGATCAGCCGGCGCAGCTTTTCCAGAATGTGAAGTTTTTGATCGAGTTCGTCTTCCGCTAACGCATTACTGGGCAGCCCCAAGCTCATGGTGAGAGTTCCGCTACCGCCTTGGGCTTCGTTTTTTTCATGAGCGATGACGAGCGGAGCGGGAGCCGATCCGACGCGGCCGATCGGATCGAACTCGTACTCCAAAGCGGCGCCCAATTCGGCGGCGGCTTTCTCTGCATCGGTGCCTTTGAGGTGGAACGTCAGGTCGGTCATATGGTCCTCCATTGCCATGGCTGCGGGAAGCCTCGGTCGACAAGGCGCCCTAGCGTCGCGGGCTTGTGGATATATCCGCGAAGTGGCCCGACAGGTTCCAGCCGAAGCTGAAATTATTGGCAGCGGAAGACGTGGATAGGAACGAAGCGGCCCGAAGGCGCGGACTCGGTTCGCTGGCGTTCATTTGGATCAGATATCACCGTTTCGCGCATCGCACTCTTGCCGTATTGACCGCAGGCTCTCTGAGCTGCGCTTTCCGGGCTCCGCAAGCTGATCACCGGTTGTTCCACCCACACCGCGTCGGGCGAATGACCGACAACATTGGAACAGGCAGCAAGTAACAAGCATATCAGAATGGCGAGAGGGACTGAGCGTATGGTCAAGGAGGAGCATCCCGACGCTGATCCGGATAGCAGGGCTGGAGCGGGCGAAGGGAATCGAACCCTCGTCTAAAGCTTGGGAAGCTTTCGTTCTACCATTGAACCACGCCCGCAGGCGCTTCGGCCCAACCCAACTGTCGAACCTGAGGTAGCATAGCGCCGATGCCGGGGCAAGATCGATCCATGGCCGACCGATTGAATTCTGAGCGCTCCCTCCAGCCGGCGGCCCCGTAAAGAAGCGGCGTTGTCGTGATATGGGCGCCGCCTTTAGCCCAGTTTAATGCCTGCTCCTGCCAGCCGTCCGACCATGAGCTTCGTCAACTCGCTTGGCCCCCACGAGGGTGATCTGCGATTGGGTCTGCACATCAAGCATGTGTTGTTCAGGACAAGGAAGACGGCAATGAGGATCCAGAGCGCGCACGCGGAATGGAATGGCAACTTGCAAGCCGGCGAGGGTCGGATGCGTCTCGGCAAAGGCGCATTCGAGGGAAGCTATAATTTCGAATCGCGGTTCGAGGAGGGCGCGGGAACCAATCCCGAGGAGTTGCTTGCCGCCGCTCACGCAGGTTGCTTTTCCATGGCTCTCGCGCATGGCCTGACCAGCGCCGGATACAAACCAACCCGGATCTCGACGACGGCCAAGGTTCATCTTGAGAAAAGCGAGGGCGCTTTCGTCATCTCGAAAATCGAGCTTGAGACTGAAGGCAACGTGCCGGGAGTCGAGGAAACGACGTTCCGCAAGCATGCCGAAACGGCAAAACACGGCTGTCCGCTGTCGAGGGCGCTTTCCGGCACCAAGATCAGTCTTTCGGCGCGGCTCGTCGCTTGAATGGAATGACCTGCCGCGTTGTTCTCTTTTTCGTCAAGGTCTGCATTGGCGACGGGGACGGTGCGGCAGCCGTTTTCGTCGTTGCTGAAAGCCGTCCGACGGGATAAAGCGGCGTAGCCATGATTGTGGGACTGACCCATCTAGTATGATGGGCGTGGGGTCATGCCGCAGCCCGCGTCTGATCGGGCTGTCCTTGGATGCCCCCGGCTCCCGGTGATAACTGGACCCATGGAAGCTCGTGATCAAGAACTACCTGCCGCGAAGCCTGCTTGGCCGCACGCTTCTCATCATCGTGATGCCGCTTCTGATCGTTCAGATCGTCTCGACGTACATCTTCTATAGCAATCACTGGGATGCCGTGAGGTGGCGGCTTTCGAGCAACCTTGCCGGCAATATTGCGGTCCTTGTCAGCGGCCTTGGAGGGTTTTCCGATCCGCAGATCAGGCAGTGGCTGCTGAACGATGCCGCATCGGCAATGCGGCTGACGGCGATTTTTGAGCCGGGGGCAATCCTGCCGAACGAAATCGCGCAGCCGAACGGGTCCATGCACCGTGCTTTGGAGCAAGCCCTCAAGGGCCACATCAGCAAACCGTTTCGGATCGACACCGACTCGCTCGCGCAATTCGTCCTCGTCGACGTTCAACTGGCGGACGGCGTGTTGCGGCTGACGGTCAGTCGCAAGCAGATATTCAGCACGACGACCTATGTCTTTGTCTTGTGGATGGTCGGTACATCGATGATCCTTCTCGGCTTCGCGACGGTGTTCATGCGCAACCAGATCCGGCCCGTCTTGCGCCTCGCCACCGCCGCCGAGGCTTTCGGCAAAGGACGCGATGTTCCCGCCTTTAAGCCGCAAGGAGCAAAGGAGGTGCGCCAGGCGGCCGCGGCCTTCATCGCCATGCGGCAAAGGATCATCCGACAGATCAGTCAGCGCACCGCGCTTCTGTCCGGCGTGTCGCATGACTTGCGCACTCCCTTGACGCGAATGAAGCTTCAGTTGGAGATGATGGGCAAAGACGACGGGATCGTCGCCCTGAAAGAGGATGTTGCCGAGATGGAGCGGATGCTTGATGGCTATCTCAGCTTCGCCAGGGGAGAAGGCACCGAAAAGCCGCAGTTCGCCGATCTCAGCGTGCTTCTCGAGGAAAGCATCCGGCAGGCGCGGCGCAAAGGCGGTGAGATCGCGTTCCGGACGGAATCGGACTTGCGGATCGCGGTTCGGCCATTCGCGTTCCAGCGGTGTATCACCAACCTGCTCGACAACGCGTTGCGCTATGGGCGGCACGTTTCGGTTCAGGCCGGACGGCGACGCGACCATGTTGAAGTGATTGTCGACGATGACGGGCCGGGAATTGACGAGGATCACCGGGAGGATGTCTTCAAGCCGTTCTTCCGTTTGGAGGAATCGCGCAATCCCATGACCGGGGGCATCGGTCTCGGCTTGAGCATCGCTCGGGACGTGGTGCGAAGTCACGGCGGCGATATCGTGCTCGGCGAGTCGCCTCTTGGTGGCCTTCGTGCGCGCATCTGGCTGCCGATCTGAAGACCCGCGCCGAGCGGCGCGACCGTGTCAAGATGGCGTAAACACACGTCGCTCAGTACAACCGGCCGCCGTTCGGGACGGGAAAATCGGGAGCGATAAGAACAACCTCGCTATCGGCATCGGGAAATCCAAGCACCAGCACGGTGGAAATGAACTTGCCGATCTGTCGCGGTGGCAGATTGACAACCGCCGCGACCTGCCGGCCGACAAGCCTGCCTGGAGTATAATGGCGGGTGATTTGCGCGGAGGATTTAAGCTCGCCGAGCTCGGGTCCGAAGTCGATCCACAGCTTGAGGGCCGGCTTGCGCGCCTCGGGAAAGGGTTCGGCTCTTACAACCGTCCCGACCCGGATATCAACGGCGGTGAATGCTTCGTATGGGATTGTCATTGATCGCGCGGCTGAGAAGCGAAAGCGACCGCCGCATGGGGGGGCCGCTTCCGGTCAGTACGGTCATCCGCCTACTTTGGCTCTGCCGCCGAGCCTGACTTCAGCTTCAGTACTATGTCCTTGTACTCGTCGAGGGACTCGGCAATGCGCGAGTTGATGGCGTTGGTGGCCTCTTGCTGCGCCTTGCTGACCATTTCAGCGAGTTCGCGGGCATTGCTGAGCGCGCGCTCGAAGGCCTCCTTGACCAACTCAACTTGTTTAGCGGCGGCTTCTGTGGGCGAACCGGCCTTGGAGACCGACTCATAAGCCTTGGAAGCTTCGTTCATCGTCTCTTGCACGATTTCGACCTGTCGCTTGATGACAGCCTGAACGCCTTCCAGGGTAACCCGGTTCGCGCTTGTCAACGCTTCGACATTCTTGCGCTGGTTGGCGACGATCGCGTCCATGTCGACACCGGGAAGCTTGTAGTTTTTCAGCAGCTTGCTGAACTGATCCGTCATTTTGGTCGGATCGAAATCCTTTATCATTTTTGTGAAGTCGGGTAGCTCTGGTGGTTGCGCCATGATTCTGATCCTCTGTCGCATGGGTAGGAAGGAAAGTATCTTCCTCGCAGAGAACTATCTTCCAATCCCTGCGTCATGTCAACGTTTATGTTGCATTGCACAAAATGCTCATGTTGCGGCGCAACATAAGACGCTAGGCGCAACGCTGTAAAGCGCAATCACATCAGCAGATAACTCACCCTTTCACGAGGGAGTGTCCGACCTCAAGGCGCCCTCGGGGGGAACTTCGCCCACGCCTTCTCCGCAAATAGAACCAGAATCAGAAGCGGTAGAGGACGAGGCGCGATCCCGCCATGGTCGTCGGCGCGACGACAGACCCGGAAACGCCTGAATCAGCATCTCGGTGCGCCGCAAAGCGCGATCGAGCGCGGCCATGGTTCGCGCCGCATCGACCGTGTCGTCCTGTAGCCACGTGCGCAGCGTCGTCAGATAAATGACCGCCAGGCCTTTGATGCGGAGGCCTCCCGACACTCCCGATGCGGACAGGCCGGCGGACTCCAGCATCCAGGCCGTTGAAGCGCCGAAGGCGGGCAACAGGGCAAGAGCGCTCAGCGGGTCGCCGGGCAGATCGTCGATAATGACGGCGATGGCATTCTTGTGCGGCTCCAGCGCGTCGAACCGGCGCATCACCACGTCGAACAGCCGATCGCGAACGGTATCGGTGGGGTCCGGCATTTCGCCACTCAGCATTTGACGGTCGATCCGCGCCAGGAAGCCGTTCAGCAACGCCATCTTCGTCGGGAATGCCGAATAGGCGTCAGGCAAGGATACGCCGGCCTCGGCGGCGACATCAGGCAGCGTCAGGCCTCGCCATCCTCTTTCTTCCGTCAGCTTCAAAGCCGAGTCGATCAGTTGCTCAGCGATGTTGGATGTGACAACCACGTGATTAGCCCTCCCGCGGTGCAGACAGGCGCAGCCCCCGGCGCCAAAACCGGTCGCCTGGATAATTCGGACCCGCGCCAGCGGATGTCGTAGCGGACGGCATCAATATGCGCCGCCTTCGGCGCGGCCACCCGCGATCAACACTTCGCGGACCAGCGCGATGGTGATCCGGCGATGCCCGTGAAGCGCCGTTTCATCGATGCGTGCGACAATCGAGCGTGCAGCATCGAATGTGCGCTCAATGTGCGACAGAACATAAGTTAAGACGTTGTCGTCAACTTGAAGCTGACGGTCGGCGAACAGCTTGACCAGAACCGCGCGCATCAGCGGATCGCTCGGCGAGCGGATGCCGGCGACTGGCGTTGCCCGCAGCCGGGAGGCGAGATCGGCGAGCGCGACTGGCCAACGCGACGGCGGCTCTCTCGCCGTCAACAGCAAGTGCCGCTTGGTCTCGCAGATCCTGTTATAGACGTGCAGCAAGGCAATTTCTTGCATTGGCCCGAGGTGCGTTTCGGCATCGTCGAGGGCCCACGCCGACGCGGCATCTAGTCGTTCAACCACTTGCCTGTTTTCCAGATCGGCCGGCGTCAAGGCAAGACCGGCCGTTCGCGCCAGATAGACATGCAAGAGATGCGTCTTGCCACAGCCGGGCGGCCCATGCACGACGAGTACCGGCGCGGGCCAGTATGGCCAGCGCTCAAGCCACGCAT
>CAZRWU010000089.1:0-12524 GCA_964603915.1 uncultured Rhodospirillaceae bacterium | reverse complement strand
AAAGGCTTGGTGGGCGTGCAAGGACTCGAACCTTGGACCCGCTGATTAAGAGTCAGCTGCTCTACCAACTGAGCTACACGCCCGCGCCTCGGAGATCGCCTTAAGTAGCAGAGCCTCCGGTCCGCCGCAAGGCGGGACATCCCGGCATCGCGCCTTTACGCACCGTTCTTCCCCTCGCCGTCCGCGAGGAAACGCCGCCTTTAAAGGCCATCGTCGGCGCCACGCCGGGGAACCGGAACGCTGCGGTGGACGCAAACGCACATGACCAGCCCGAACCCAAGCATCAACGCCATCATCGCCGTACCGCCGTAAGAGACCAACGGCAGCGGCACGCCGACGACCGGAATCAGCCCGGTGACCATGGCGATGTTGATAAAAAGATAGAAAAAGAACGTTGTCGTCACACCCAGCGCGAGGAGGCGCCCGAACTGGTTCTTCGCCGACAACGCAATGGCGAGACCGTAGGCGAGGATCAGCGTGTAGATCGCCAGCAACGCCAGTCCTCCGGCCAGGCCGAACTCCTCGGCCAGCATCGTGAAGATGAAATCGGTCTGCTTCTCGGGCAGGAAATTGAGGTGACTCTGGGTTCCTTGCAGATAGCCCTTGCCGAAAACGCCGCCGGCACCGAGCGCGATTTTCGACTGGATGATATGGTAGCCGGCGCCGAGCGGATCGGCCTCGGGGTTGAGGAAGGTCAGGACCCTTTGCTGCTGGTAGGCATGAAGCGTCTGCCACGCGATCGGCGCGGCAGCCAGTCCGCCGCCAAGAACCACCGCGAACATCCACAGCGGCACGCCCGCGGCAAAGAACATCACGCCGCCCCCCATCATCAGCATCATGCCGGTGCCGAGATCGGGCTGGCGAAGGACCAGCGCCGCCGGAGTCGCCACCATCAGGGCAGGAGGGATCAACGCGCCGGGACGCCGCACGTCCTCGGTGGAACAGCCATGAAAGTAACGGGCGAGGGCGAGAACGAGGGCGATTTTCATCAACTCCGAGGGCTGGAGATTGATGATGCCGAGATCGATCCACCGCTGCGCCCCCATGCCGATCGATCCCGCGATCTCGACCGCGGCGAGAAGGCCGAACGCGGCGGCGTAAATGAGGTAGGCGCGACGCAGCCAGAAGCGGATGTCCGTCACGGCGACCGCCACCATCAGAGCGAGACAAACGAGCAGACGCGCGAGTTGCCGGAGCGCCCACGGCGAAAAGCTGCCGCCGGCCGCGGAATACAGCATGCCGATGCCGACGCCGCCGGCGCTGCACAGCAACACGACGAAAAGCCAGCGAACCTGCCAGAACTTTTCGCGAAGAGTGAGTCGAGGACGCTCCAGGGCGGTCATGACGCTGTCTTCACGCCGTCTCGTCCTCGCGCGCCGCCACCGCCGGCGGCGGCGGCGCGATCCGCAGTGAGTCCAGCTTCTGGGCGGCGAGAAGAACGTCGCGCGCGATCGGCGCCGCCGCCTTGGAGCCGCCGCCGCCATGCTCGATGATGACCGCCACGGCATAGCGCGGCGCGTGCGCCGGCGCGTAGCCGACGAACAGGGCATGATCGCGACGCTCCCAAGGCAGATCCTCGTTCCGCCACACGCCCCGCGCCCGCTCCGCCGCCGTGATCCGCCGCACCTGTGACGTTCCGGTCTTGCCCGCCATCTCGAATCCCGCCTCCCTGATCGCCGACGCCCGGGCGGTGCCGTCGCCGGCGTTGACGACGCCGATCATCGCGTCGAGCACCGGCCGGAGATGAGATGGGGCGATGCCAAGATCGGGGAATCGCGGCGCGGCCGCGACAGGATCTTGCGGCTCTTTGACCAGCCTCGGCACAACCTTGTAGCCGCCGTTGGCGACGCGCGCCGTCATCACCGCCAGTTGCAGCGGGGTCGACAGGACATATCCCTGACCGATGCCGGCGATCAGGGTTTCCCCTTGGTGCCATGGCTGAGCCAGTTTCGTTCGCTTCCACTCCCGCGTCGGGATGAGGCCGCCGCGCTCGCCCGGCAGATCGAGCCCCAGCGGTGCGCCAAGACCGAGGCGCATCGCCATCTCGGCGATGGCGTCGACGCCAAGACGCCTCGCCACTTCATAAAAGTAGACGTCGCAGGACTGGACGATGCCGGTACGGAGAGACACCTTGCCGTGTCCTCCCCGCTTCCAGCAATGAAACCGTGAATCGCCGAGGCGGATGCTGCCGCCGCAGCTGACCGCCGATGCCGGGGTGATGACGCCGCTCTCCAGGCCGGCAAGGGCGACCGGGATCTTGAAGGTGGAGCCCGGCGCGTATTGCCCTGCGATCGCCTTATTGATCAACGGCGCCCGCGGATTGGTAACGAGATCGCGCCATTCCTCCCGCGTCAGGCCGCGAGCGAACGCCGCCGGATCATAGCTTGGACTGGAGGCGAGAGCGAGAACCTCGCCGCCATGGATGTCCATGACCACGATGGCGCCGCTTTCTCCGGCAAGCCGTTCGCTCGCCAACCGCTGCAGGTCGAGATCGAGAGTGATGGTCAGATCGGCCCCGGGCTCCCCCTCCTTCCGGCTCAGCTCCCGGATCACCCGGCCGAAGGCGTTGACTTCGACCTCGGAGCGGCCGCCCCGCCCCCGCAGCTCGAGGTCATAGGTCTTCTCGACGCCGGACTTGCCGATCTTGAAACCGGGCAACTCCAGCAGCGGATCGCCGGTGAGATCGCCTTCGCTGACGGCGGCGACATAGCCGAGCACCTGCGCGCAGTGCTCGCCATGGGGATAAGAGCGGCTCTCGCCTTCTTCGATCGCCACCCCCGGCAGCGCCGGAGCATTGACCTCGATCCGGGCCACCGTGTCCCAGTCGGCGTTCTCAAAAATCGTCACCGGCACGAACTTCCGCTTGCGCGAGACCTCGCGCAGGATGCGGGCGCGCTCTTCCGGGCCGATAGCGACGAGCGCGCCGAGCGTGTCGAGAGTCGCCGCGACGCTGTGGGCCTGTTCGGCAACGAGGGTGACTCGGTAGGTTTGCTCGTTGACCGCCAGGGGCCGGCCATGGCGGTCGAGAATGCGGCCGCGCGGCGGCGGCAACAAGCGCAGATTGATCCGGTTCTCATCGGCCAGGGTCGCGTAGCGCGGCGCCTCGAGGACCTGCAGGTAGTACAGCCGGCCGGCCAGCGCCGACAGCAAGAGGGCCTTGCCGCCCGCCAGCAGCAGCGCGCGCCGCGCGAACACCTTTTGGCGATCGCCATCGCGCCGCATGCCTAGACCTGCTTCAAGAACAGCCGCTGCCACTCAAAGAGGGCGCGGAAGACCACGGGGAACAAGCCGACCGTCAAGAGATACCGCAAGATCAAGGCGCGTTGATCCAATATCGTTCCATGCCAAAGCGATGACACCAGCCAGCCCATCGCGAAGACTCCTCCGGCGACGATGGCGAACCCGAGCCAGACGATGACGAACGGCTTGCCGTGGAAGAACCGCCGTTGCGTCACCACCAGCCGATGCGCGATGAGGAAGGCGAGCGCGTTGACGCCGAGGGGAGCGCCGCTCACGGCGTCGAACATCAGGCCGACGATGAACGCTGCTGCCGCCGGCATCAAATCCGGCCGGTACAGCGTCCAGTAGTAGACGCTCATCAAGACCCACAGCGGACCGGCGACGCCGAGCCTGGGAACCTGCAATGGAAGAACGGTCAGCAGCATGAACATCATGGTGAGGGCAAAGGGCGTGATCTGCCGGGCGGCCGTATCCAGTTTCACCCATAGCGAGGGTTTCACGGGCGCGAGGATCGCGGTTCAACCATTCGGCCGGCGGGCCGAATCCTGCTCCGCCCGCTCGGCGCGGCTGCCGACAATGCCGCGAAGGCCGAAATCGACGATCCGGACATAATCGAGCCGCGCGCGCTCGACATAGGGCTTGACCCTGATCAAGCCGTCATCGACGGAGGCCACCACGCCGACGGGCAAGCCGGGCGGAAAAGCGCCGGCATCGCCCGAGGTGACAACCCGCTCCCCGGGCGTGATCGGCGCATCGGAGGTCAAGTGAATCAACCTCGGCATCTCCGTATTGTCGCCGGCAAGAATGGCGCGAACGCGGCTCGGCGAGAGCACCACCGGAATCCGCGAATTGAGATCGCTGATCAGGAGAATCCGCGCCGAGTGCGGGGCCACGCCGACGATCCGGCCGGCCACGCCCTCGCCGGTCAGGACGACATCGCCGATGCCGATGCCGAACGATTCGCCGCCGAACACGAGAACGCTGTTGGCGAACGCGCCGCCGGAATCGGCCACCACACGGGCGGAGACGGAGCGCGCTTCCGGCTCCGGAACGAGAGCGAGCAGCCGGCGCAGCGCGGCATTCTCATCCTCAAGGCGCAGCGCCGTCGCCTGCCACGTCAACAGCCGGTCGCGTTCCTCGCGCAGGCGCGCGTTGTCCTCGTAGACGGTGAGCCAGCGGCGGCTCTCGTCGATTCCCCGCGCGAGGGCTTCGGCGGGCCGCGACAGCACGGCGAGAAGGGGAACCACGGAATCGGCGATGGCCACTCGCGCGCGTTCCATCGTCGCCGGGTCGGCCTTGCCGAGAATTAGCAAGCCGACGGCGGCCGCAATGAGGGTGATAAAGGTGAAACGCTGAGCGGCGGCCCGCAGGGCGCCTGCGGATCGCAGATCGGGTCGTGGACGTTCGGTCACGGCGCATCCCCCGCTTCAAGGGGTCGATACGGGAAAGGTCTCGGGCAAATTCAACAGTTACGAGTAGAAACTTATGCCGATTCGGCGTGCGACGGAAGCACTTTTGCGCGGATCATGCGTCAACGCGTCAATACATCGTGATCAGAACGTTCTTCATCCGCTTCATTTCCTCAAGGACGTGTCCGGTGCCTAAGGCGACGCAGGTCAGCGGATCGTCGGCGGTCGAGACGGCGAGGCCGGTCGAATGGCGGAGAACATAGTCGATGTTGCTGAGCAGGGCGCCGCCGCCGGTCAGGACGATTCCCTTGTCGACAATGTCGGCGGCAAGCTCGGGTGCGGTATGCTCAAGCGCAACCTTGACCGCATCGATGATCGCGCCGACCGGCTCGGCGAGGCTCTCGGAAATCTGCCGCTCGCTGATGACGAGCTCTTTCGGCACGCCGTTCATCAGGTCGCGCCCCTTGATCTCCATGATGCGGCCCTCGCCGTCCTCGGGCGGACAGGCCGAGCCGATTTCCTCCTTCAGCCGCTCGGCGCTGCCCTCGCCGATCAGGAGGTTATGGTTGCGGCGGATGTAGCCGATGATCGCCTCGTCCATCTTGTCGCCGCCGACGCGCACGCTCTTGGAATAGACGATGCCCCCGAGCGACAGCACCGCGACCTCGGTGGTGCCGCCGCCGATGTCGACGACCATGGAGCCGGTCGGCTCGGTCACCGGCAGGCCGGCGCCGATCGCCGCCGCCATCGGCTCTTCGATCAAGAACACCCGGCGCGCCCCGGCGCTCTCCGCCGACTCCTGGATCGCCCGCCGCTCGACCGCGGTCGACCCGGAGTGAACGCAGACGACGACGAGGGGGCTGGGGAAACTGCGGCGGTTGTGGATCCGGCGGATGAAATACTTGATCATCTCCTCGGCCACTTCGAAATCGGCGATGACGCCGTCGCGCAGCGGCCGAATCGCGTGGATGTTGCCGGGCGTGCGCCCGAGCATCAATTTGGCCTCCTCGCCCACCGCGAGGACCTGCTTGCGGCCCTTGAATTCGCCGATGGCGACGACCGACGGCTCGTTGAGGACGATGCCCCTGCCTTTGACGTAGACGAGCGTGTTGGCGGTGCCGAGGTCGATCGCCATGTCGGCGGACAGGATTCCGAACAGACGTGAGAACATCGTCCCTCGCTATGGTGGTTGTCGGGTGGAAGACGGCTGGTTGCCCCGATCCGTGCGTGACGAGCGGAATGACGAGTTCTACCCTCGCCCCCCCGGCATCTTCTACAGAAAAGTGTGACGACACGAAAGGGAGGACAATTCACCCGGCGGTGGGTAACTTCACGCGCCGCGACCTTCAGACGCGGCATCGGCGGTTTCGCATCCTTGTTCTATTTTTCGATAAAGACTCGCGCATTGAGGAGTGATGATCGATATCTTGTCGGGGCTCCTCCTGCCATTCCGAGTTGAAAACAAGAGAAGAATCAATGAACGCTGGGACACTTTCCTTTACCGCCGACGTGGCGAAAGCGACGGCGCCGATCTACGAGAAGCTTTCGGGTCAGTATCAGCCGGGCCACTGGCGGGCGCTCGCGCCGTATATCCACGAGATCAACCGCCTCAAGAAAGAAAAGAACGCCATCGTCCTCGCCCACAACTACATGACGCCGGACATCTTCCACGGCGTCGCCGACATCGTCGGCGACAGCCTCGCCCTTGCCCGCAAGGCGGCGAGCACCGACGCCGCCGTCATCTGTCAGGCGACCGTGCTGTTCATGGCCGAGACCTCGAAAATTCTCTGCCCGGACAAGATCATCCTCCAGCCCGACATGGACGCCGGCTGCTCGCTCGCCGACTCGATCACCGCCGAAGACGTCCGCAAGATGCGCGCGCGGTATCCCGGCCTTCCCGTAATCGCCTACGTCAACACCTCGGCGGAAGTGAAGGCCGAGGTCGATGTCTGCTGCACGTCCTCGAACGCCGTCAAGATCGTCAACGCGATGGACGCGGACGAGGTGGTGATGCTGCCCGATATGTATCTGGCCAAGTATGTCGCCGAGCAGACCAGCAAGACGGTCCACAGCTGGAAGGGAAGCTGCATCGTCCACGAGAAGTTCACGGCTGCGGACCTCAGGACGTTTCGCCGGCAGTACGAAGGAATCACCATTCTCGCCCACCCCGAATGCCCGCCGGACGTTCTCCACGAGTGCGACTACGCCGGCTCGACGGCGCAGATGATCGCCTACGTCGAGACGCACAAGCCGAGGCGCGTGCTGCTGGTGACCGAATGCTCGATGAGCGACAACGTCGCCGCCGATCACCCCGATCTCGAGTTGATCCGCCCGTGCCAGCTCTGTCCGCACATGAAGCGCATCACCTTGCCGAAGATCCTCAGGAGCCTGCAGACGATGACGCATGAGGTTATCGTCGATCCGGAGATCGCGGCGCGGGCGCGCCGGCCGATCGAGCGCATGCTGGAGCTGAGCGCATGAGCCTTTCGCCGTTGATCGTCGAGGAGGCGGTTCGCCGGGCGCTGCTGGAGGACCTCGGCGCCGGGTGCGACCTGACGACGGAGGCCCTGGTTCCGGAGGCGAAAACAGGCAAGGCGGCGATGCGCGCCCGCCGCGCCGGAGTTCTCGCCGGACTGCCGTGCGCCCTTGCCGCGTTCCGTCTCCTCGACCCGGGGCTTGCCGTCGATCTTCACAAAGCGGACGGCGACCGCCTGGAACAAGGCGACGCCATTCTTTCGGTCGCCGGCCGCGCCGCGGCGATCCTCACCGCCGAGCGAACGGCGCTCAATTTCGTCACGCTGCTGAGCGGCGTCGCCAGCGAAACCCGCCACTATGTCGAGGCCGTGCAGGGCACGCGCGCGACCATCGTCTGCACGCGCAAGACCGTTCCCGGCCTGCGCGCCTTGCAGAAATACGCGGTGCGCATGGGCGGCGGCGGCAATCACCGCTTCGGGCTCGGCGACGGCATCCTGATCAAGGACAACCACATCGCCATGGCCGGCGGCATCGCCGAAGCCATCCATCGCGCCCGCGACCGCGCCGGTCACATGGTCAAGATTGAAATCGAGGTCGATACTCTCGACCAGCTCCGGAAGGTGATCGACAGCGGCGGGGTCGACAGCGTGCTGCTCGACAACATGACGCCCGACCAGATGCGCGAGGCGGTCACGATGATCGCGGGCCGCATGGCGACCGAGGCCTCCGGCGCCGTCCGTCTCGATACGGTTCGCGCCATCGCCGAAAGCGGGGTCGACCTGATTTCGGCCGGCGCCCTCACCCATAGCGTCACGGCGTTGGATATCGGTCTCGACATCGATCTGTGAGTCGCGCTTCGGCGACAACAAGCCGCTACGCTCCCTGCCGGAGAGGGATGTTCCCCTCCGGCGCTGGAGCGATCGGTGGATGGGAGTCAGGCCGACAGGGCCGACGGCGCCTGCTTTTCGCGTTTGACCAGGAGCTTGTTCAATGCGTTGATGTAGGCCTTGACCGAAGCGACGATGGTGTCGGTATCGGCGGCCTGCCCGTTGACGGTGCGCCCGTTCTCGTCGAGACGCACCGTGACCACGGCTTGCGCGTCGGTGCCGCCGGTGATGGCGTGGACCTGATAGAGCTGCAGCCGCGCCTCGGTCGGAAAGAGGCTTTTCACGCAACTGAAGGCGGCGTCGACGGGGCCGTCGCCGGTACCCTCGCAGCCGCGGACCTCGCCGTCGATGCTGAGGGACAGCTTCGCGCTCGGCTCGCGGGTGCCGCACAGGATCTCCAGCGAAACCAGGTTGATGGTGTCGTTGGTGCGCAGGATCTCGTCGTCGACAAGGGCGATGATGTCCTCGTCATAGACTTCCTTCTTGCGGTCGGCCAGCTCCTTGAAGCGGCGGAAGGCGTCGGCGATGGCGTTGTCGCCGAGCTCGTAGCCCAGCTCCTTCAGCTTCTCGCGGAACGCGTGCCGTCCCGACAGCTTGCCGAGAACGATCTTGGAGGTGGTCAAGCCGACCGACTCCGGCGTCATGATCTCGTACGTGGCGGCGTGCTTGAAGAAGCCGTCCTGATGGATGCCCGACTCGTGGGCGAAGGCGTTGGCGCCGACGATCGCCTTGTTCGGCTGCACGACGAAACCGGTGACGGCGGAGACGAGGCGCGAGGCGCGCATGATGGTCTCGGTGCGGATCCCCGTCGTGTAGGGCATACGGTCGTGACGGGTGCGGAGCGCCATGACGATCTCTTCCATGGCGGCGTTGCCGGCCCGCTCGCCGAGACCGTTGATGGTGCATTCGATCTGACGCGCGCCCGCCGCCACCGCGGCCAGCGAGTTGGCCACCGCCAGCCCCAGATCGTTGTGACAGTGAACGGACAGCACCGCCTTGTCGATATTGGGAACGCGGTTGCGCAGCATCGTGATGAGGGCGGCGTACTCCTCGGGAACCGCGTAGCCGACGGTGTCGGGAACGTTGATCGTGGTCGCGCCCGCCGCGATCGCGGCCTCGACGCAACGGCACAGAAAATCGTGCTCGGAGCGCGAGCCGTCCTCGCACGACCATTCGACGTCGTCGGTGAACCGCCGGGCGTAGGAGACGCTGCGGATGACGGCCTGATAGACGTCGTCCGGCTCCATCTGCAGCTTGTACTTCATGTGCAACGGACTGGTCGAAATGAAGGTGTGAATGCGTCGCCGCGGCGCCGGTCGGATCGCTTCGGCGGCGGCGTCGATATCGGCGGCCACGGCCCGGCTCAACGCGCACACCGTGGACTCGCTTACGGTCCGGGCGATCTGCTGGACCGCCTCGAAATCGCCGCGGGAGGAGATCGGGAAGCCGGCCTCGATGACGTCGACGCCCATTTCCTCGAGCATCTGCGCGATCCGCAGCTTCTCGTCGAGGTTCATCGACGCGCCCGGCGACTGCTCGCCGTCGCGCATCGTCGTATCGAAGATGATAATGCGATTGGGGTCGGTGCTGGTATTCATGAACTTATGCTCTCTCGTCTCAGGTGAATTGCACACGGCGCGATCGTGACTGCATCCCCTGAACCATCATCGCCGGCGGAACAGCGCAGGACGATCGTTCAGGGGCACCTAAGTCGCAGGGCCTGAATACCAGGCAGGAGAGCGGGCAGGAGAGACGGCGACAAGACGGCGGCCAGCGCCCGCAACGCGCGTACGCTCTGTTCCACCGTCATGAGAAATCGCTCGCTCATCATGGTCCTTAAGCCTAAAGCCGGCCCTACCGCTGCTCTGTCATCCCCTTCTTGACCGTCGATGTCAATAGGAATGAGTTATAACAGTACGCGATATCGGCGCCCGGAGGCGCGGGCGCAACAGCCCGGCTCGATTTTTTTTTCGCGGCCCACCTGATTAACTAGCCAAACATTACTTGACTCATTTCAGTTTTTTTGGCTAGTTAAGTCTCTATGATAGGGCATTATGGCGCGCCGCATCCGGAAACGCTAAACACCTACGATTTTTTTCAACGCTTTCCCGACGAGGAAGCCGCCCGCAGGCACTTTGAAAATCATCGCTGGCGCGACCTTTCCTATTGCGGTCATTGCGGCAGCACTGAAGTTTCTGCTTGCAAAAACCAAAAGCCGATGCCCTACCGCTGCCGCACCTGCCGGAAGCATTTCAGCGTTCGGACTGGCACAGTCCTCGCTGCGTCTCGTCTGCCCCTCCAGAAGTGGCTCTTGGCGATCTACATGCTAACAAGCGTAAGTAAGGGCATCCCATCCACGCAAATGGCTCGCGAACTTGGGATTACGGAGAAGTCAGCTTGGTTCCTTGCGAAGCGTATTCGTCAAGCTTGGCTTAAGGACCTCGACGACAAGACAAGCAATCACCTTCAGGTCAATGAGACCCATGTAGGTGATTGCGAAAAGAACAAGTGCTCCAGCAAAAAGTTGCGTGCTGGCCGTAGTACTGTCGGTAAAACCGCTGCTGGTGGTCTGCGCGATGAAGCCAGCGAAGTTCACGCCGTCCCTGTTCCGGATTCCAAGGCAGGCATGATGAGCGGCAAGCACCGCTGCGTTGATGGATGGGGCCTATCAAGGTGCATATCACTGCTATTGAAAGCTTCTGAGCATTCCTGAAGCGCGGCCGTTATAGCATCTATCACTACATGATCGCCAAGCACCTTCACCGGTACGTCAACGTTTTCGTTTCGCCACAACAGGACGCGGCTCGGCACCATGGATTTCATTAATACTACTATCGACCGAATAACTGGTAAGTGGCTCGTCTACAGGAGACTGATTTATGGATGAGAAGTCAAAGGAGATCATGCCGATCGATGACACCTTGAAAAACGTGACAAATGCAGTGGTGTCCGGTGGCCCCGATAAGAAACTGCCCGTCGCAGTCTACAACGGGATGCTTCCTATCGGTGATTTGGAAATCGACTGCGCCGTCCTGGAAGATGGCACTAGGGTGCTGTCCGAACGCGCCGTTCACCGCGCTTTTGGCAGCAAGAGGGGTGGTTCGCACTGGCGGCGGATGAAGGCCAATCCCGATGGCGTCAATCTGCCCTCTTTTCTGTCCGCAAGCAACCTTTCTCCCTATATTTCCAGCGAATTAAGGATGGCGCTAGAAACGTTGATTCCCTACGTTTCGGCGACGGGCGGGACTCTCGCCAACGGGATGAAAGCAGAACTCCTTCCAGAAATTTGCGGCGTCTATCTCACCGCGCGCAGGGAGGGCGACCTTCACCCTTCGCAAGCCCATCTCGCCGATCAGGCGGAAATCCTCATGCAAGCCTTTGCTAAGGTCGGCATCGTCGCCCTGATCGACGAAGCAACCGGCTACCAGAAGGATCGCGCCCACGACGCCCTCCGTCTGCTACTCTCGAAGTACATCGCCGAAGGCTTGCAAAAATGGCTGAAGACGTTCCCTGACGCCTTTTTCGTCGAACTGGATCGGCTCTACGACAACGCGCCTACGACGCCTCGCAGCCGCCCCCAGTACTACGGCAGGTTCATCAATAAGTATGTCTACGATCCGCTGGAGAATGGTTATGTTAAAGCCGAGCTAGATAAGCTGAATATCGATGACGAAGGCCGTAGGCGCGCTCGGTTTCACCAGTGGCTTTCAGAAGAAGGGCGCAACATCTTGATTCATCAGATCGGGCGTGTTCAAGGTCTGATGGAAATGTGTCAGGAAATCGGGCAGTTCAAGACATATGCGCGAAAGCAGAAGACAGTCTCGATTGCACCTTATCTGTTCGACGAGATGAACCGGATTATCGAATAAGGCAGGTAGCGCCTATCACAGCAGATAGCCACGCCTAGTCACGTATATAATCTCTTTTTTCAGCAAAGCTATCGCTTGTTGTTTCAAGTTTGCGCCGCCGGCTTTAGATTCTTGGCGATCAGGGTGGCATCCTCGGCGCCGCGCGAGGCGATATGCAGCCCGGCGCTCGATCCGAAACATTCCACCCCGGCGGCGGTGAGGTGGACGAAGCCCGCCGCCACCACCTCCGCCGGTTTGAGCTGTTGCGCCAGATGGGCGTGCATGAACGCCGCCGAGAAGACCACCGGCTGCTCGCCGTGCGGCGTGCGCACAACGATGTACTTCATCGCCATCGGCTCTCGTGCACTTCAAAGACCTTCAGGTCCCCGCGCGATGGCCACCACCCCTGTCCGCGCCACGTCGATCAGGCCGAGCGGCTGCATCAGGGCGATGAACGCGGTCAGCTTGCTGGTCTTGCCGACGATTTCGAACACGAAGGACTCGTTGGTGGAGTCGACGACGCGCGCGCGGAAGATGTCGGCGATCCTGAGCGCCTCGACCCGCCGCTCGCCGACACCGTGAACCTTGATCAGCGCCAGCTCGCGCTCGACCTCCGGACCTTCGTTGGTCAAGTCGCTGACCTTGTGCACCGGCACGAGGCGACG
>CAZRWU010000088.1:0-12557 GCA_964603915.1 uncultured Rhodospirillaceae bacterium | reverse complement strand
GTTGCCGCCGCTGCGGTTTTGTTCTTCTGGCTGGCCGATCCGGTCATCCGGCGCCTGCGCGAGAGCGAGACCCGCTTTCGCGAGCTCTTCGAAAACATGGGCAGCGGCGTTGCGGTGTACGAGGCGGTTGCCGGCGGCAGCGACTTCGTCTTCAAGGGCCTCAATCGCGCTGGCGAGAAAAGCGAACGCCTCCGCCGCCAAGAGGTCATCGGAAAGCGTCTTACGGAGGTTTATCCCCGAATACGAGAGTTTGGTCTGGTGGACGCTTTGGAGCGTGTCTGGCGCACGGGCAATCCCGAGCACATGCCCGCTCGCGAGTACCGGGATGAATCGCGAAAAGATTGGTGGAGAGAGAACCATATCTACAAGCTCCCCAGTGGAGAGGTTGTCGCCCTCTTCGACGACGTGTCCGAACGGGTGCGGGCCGAACAGGCCCTGAGACAAAGCGAAGCGCGGTATCGCACCCTTGTCGAGGAACAACCGGACCCGATCTGCCAGTTTCTTCCGGACACGACGCTCACCTTCGTGAACCGGGCCTATGCGGCGTTCTACGGGCGCGCGCCCGAGGAACTGGCCGGCCGGCGCTGGCTCGACTTCGCCCTCACAGTCGAGCGGCCCCGCTTTCTCGACGAGCTATCCACGTTCACGCCCGAGCATCCGGAGCGTCACGAGGAAACCCGCAGCACGGGGGCCGACGGCATGGTGCACTGGTACCTGTGTCACATCCACGCGTTCTTCGATGACGCGGGCAAAGCCCTATCGTTTCAGACCTTCGCCACCGACATCACCGAGCGCAAGCGGGCGGAGGAAGCTCTGGCCGAGAGTGAACGCCGGGCCCGGGAGCAACTTCTCGAGCTGGAGACGCTTTACCGCACGGCGCCGATCGGCCTTGCCCTCTATGATCGCTCCTTGAACTTCGTGCGCGTCAACGAGATGTTGGCGGACATCAATGGCCGCTCGATCGAGGAGCATCTCGGCCGCCATGCGTGGGATGTGGTGCCCCAGCTTCGCGAAGCGGTCGACCCGCAGTTCCAGAAGGTTCTGAAGACCGGCGAAGCCGTCCACTTCGAGGTGAGCGGCGAGACGCCAAAGGCGCTTGGCGTGCGGCGCGACTGGATCGTGCAGTACTACCCGTTGAAAGGAGCCGATGGTTCGGTGGTGGCCATCGGAGGCATTGTTCAGGAAGTCACGGAGCGCAAGCGCGCGGTGCGAGCATTGCTTGAGAGCGAGGCGCGCTACCGCACCGTCGGCGAAGCCGTTCCCTACGGCGTGTGGATTTGCAATGCCACGGGCGGCATCGAGTATGTGAGCGGCTCGTTCCTCGACCTCATCGGCAAGACGCTCGACGAGGTCAAGCCTCGCGGCTGGCTCGACCGGCTGCCGCCCGAAGACGTGAAGCCGGCTCTCGAAGCCTGGCGGACGTGCGTGCGCACCGGCGGCGAGTGGGCTTGGGAGCACCGCGTCAAGGGCGCGGACGGCATCTACCGCACAATTCTCAGCCTGGGTCGGCCGGTTCGGGATGAGCAGGGCCAAATTACCTCATGGGGCGGCTTCAACCTCGACATCTCCGAGCGCAAGCGGATCGAGCAGGAGTTGGCCAAGCAATTGGGTTTGCTCACCGCGATCACCAATAGCGCGGCCGACGCCATTTTCGCCTCTGACAGGAATGGCCGGGTAACGTTTATCAACTCGGCCGCGGAGCGGATGTTCGGCTGGTCGCGGCAGGAACTGATGGGGCAGGTGCTGCACGAGATCATTCACAATCATTTTCCGGATGGCCGGCCTTATCCCGCGTCTGCATGCCCCCTCGGCCGGGTCGTTGCGACTGGGGAGACGGTGATTGAGCACGAGGACATGTTCTTTCGCAAGGACGGCTCGCTGATCGAGGTCGCCTGCTCCAACGCGCCGTTGATGATCGAGGGCCGGATCGCCGGCTCGATCCTGCTCGTGCACGACATCACCCATCGCAAACGCGCCCAAGAGGCGTTGTGGGAAAGCGAGGCGCGGTTGCGCCGCACGGTCGAGAATGCTCCTTTCCCGATCATGGTGCATGCCGACGATGGCGAGGTGGTGCACGTGAGCGAAGCCTTGCTGACATTGACCGGCTACACGCGCAAGGAGGTCGGCACGATCGCCGCGTGGACGGAACGCGCCTATGGCGAGCGCAGGGAGGTGGTGCGTACAGGTATCGATAGGCTTTATGCTCTCGACCGGACGGTGGATGAGGGCGAGTTTCTCGTCCGCACCAAGGACGGGCGAACACGCGTCTGGGCTTTCCACTCGGCGCCGCTCGGCGGCGATGGCCGCGGCCGACGGCTGGTGGTGAGCATGGCGGCCGACGTGACGGAGCGGAAGCAAGCCGAACAGGAGTTGCGCGAGAGCGAATTCCGTATGCGGGCCCTGCTGGATGCAAGCCAGGACGAAATTCTGCTTGTGTCCACGCAAGGCGAGGTTCTCGCCATCAACAAAGCCGCCGAGCGGAGGTTGGCGAGACGGACAAGAGGCGCCGATCCGGTCGGCGCGCACCTTGATCGGCTCCTCCCCGAGGATCAGGCGGAGCAAAGGATGGACCTCGTCCAGCAGGTCGCTGCGACGGCGATCCTCGTGCATTGGGAGGTGCAAATCCGAGGAGGATGGTTCGAGTTCTGGTTCTATCCCGTGCTTCAGCCGAACAAGCCCGTCTCCGAGGTGGCTGTCTATGCCCGGGAAATCACCGAGCAGAGGAAATCGCAAGCGGAGCTGAGGAAGCTGTTTCAGGCCATCCAGCAAAGCCCGATGTCGGTCGTCATCACCGATCGCAACGGCGTCATCGAATACGTCAATCCCGAGTTCACCAAGGTCACCGCGTATAACGTGGAGGAGGCTATCGGTCAGACGCCCCGCATTCTCAAGTCCGGACAGACGCCGCCGGAACTCTATGCGGATCTATGGAACACGATTGCTGGAGGCGGCGTGTGGCGCGGCGAGCTGCTCAACAAGAGGAAGAATGGCGAGCTGTTCTGGGAACTCGCCTCGATCGCGCCGGTCAAGGACGAACGAGACACGATCACCAACTATGTCGCCGTCAAGCAGGACATCACCGAGCGCAGGCAGACCGAAGAGCAACTCCGCCACTCTCAGAAGATGCAGGCCGTGGGCCAGCTCACCGGCGGCATTGCGCATGACTTCAACAATCTCCTCACCATCATTATCGGCAACCTGCAACTCTTGGAACTGCGGCTGAACGGCGATGTTAAGGCTCGAGAGTATCTTGACGATGCGCTGTGGGCGGCGCGGCGCGGCGGCGATCTCACTCACCGCTTGCTCGCCTTTGCCAGGAAGCAGCCTCTCAAGCCGGCCGTCATCGATCTCAACGAGATTGTCCGCGGCATGACCGACCTGTTGCGCCGAACGTTAGGCGTCGGCATCCGCATCGAAGAATCGTTGGCGAGCGATCTGTGGCAGGCATTCGCGGACCGTGGGGAGCTGGAGCGGGCGCTGGTCAATCTGGCGGTGAATTCACGCGACGCCATGCGCAACGTCGGCACGCTCACGCTCGAGACGCGCAACGCCGTTGTCGATCATGATTACGCGGAGCAACATGCGGAGGTGAGCCCTGGAGATTACGTCCTGCTCGCGGTCACCGATACGGGGACGGGCATGCCACCCGAGATCGTGGAACGGGTATTCGAACCGTTCTTTACGACGAAAGAGGTCGGGCGGGGCAGCGGTCTTGGCCTCAGCATGGTTTACGGCTTCGCCAAGCAGTCGCGCGGGCACGTCGGCATCTACAGCCGAGTTGGGCAGGGCACGACCGTGAAGCTCTACCTGCCTCGGGCGTCATCGCTGTCCGTACCGGCGAAGGACGATCGTCCAGATGTGCCATTCGAGGGGTTCGGCAAGAAAGTTGTCTTGGTCGTCGAAGACGAGGCAAAGTTGCGCAAGGTGGCGCTGAAAATGCTCAAGCGGCTGGGCCTGCGCACCATGCAGGCGGAAACCGCCAAGGAAGCTCTTGACCTTTTGGACAGCGCCCGCGTCGACGCGCTGTTCACGGATATTGAACTGCCGGGCGGCATGAACGGCATCGAGCTGGCCGATGCGGTCCGCAAAATGCATCCAAACATCAAGGTGCTGTTCACGACCGGCTATGCTGGCGAGACTGTTTTGCAGGATGAGAGGTTGCACGACAAAGGTCCCTGGCTGCTCAAGCCTTACTCCCATATCGAACTCGCGCGCGCGCTCAAGGAGTTGTTCATGTCCTCATGATCGCCCGCGCTCGATTCGCTTCCGTTCGCGCAAGTTTCGAGAATAACCGCATATCCCGAGTGATGCCCGTCTCAGGAAAGCAATGCCGCCGCGATGCGCCGCAAACTCTCCATGCCTTCCACGTCCCGCTCGAGGAGCGGCAGGAGGTGTTTTGGCAAATCGGGAAACGCGGCCTCGATCTCGCGTAGGTGCGCCATCTCTTGCTGGCGCCGGATCTCAAGGAAGTGGCCGTCGGCGGTCGCGGGGATGACGCGGTTGACGATGATGGCGGCGACCGGAACGCGCAGCTTGCCGAGCAGGGAAAGAGCCTTGCGGGTTTCAAGAATCGGCAGGCGCTCCGGAATCAACACCATGATGAAAGCGGTGAGGCTAGGGTCGAGCAGCACCCGCCGCGCCCGGTGGAACTTCCGCCGTCGGTCGAGCAAAATGGTCTCGATGCGCGAGCGGGGGTCATCGCCCCGTCTCCCATCCCCCTGACCGAGATAGGGCAACTCGTCGGATCCGCCCTCGCTCCGCTTGCCGCCGAGCCGCTCAAGTACTTGGCCGAGACGTCCCGCGCGCTCCCGGTGGCGGAGCATCCCGTCGGTCCAGGCCGCCATTACTTCCGGAAGCGAAAGCAGGCGGACGGTATGGCCGGTGGGCGCGGTGTCGAACACAACAAGGTCGAACCGCTCAAGGCCGTCGGCGATGAGATCGGCCACCCGCTCAAGTAGGGCGGCTTCGATGGCGCCTGGGGCAAACCGGGCAAGATCCATCTGCCGGCCGACCTCGGCATACAGCTCCGGGCGCACCAGCCCACGCATGGTGGCCTTGACCGTCTCGATATGGCGATCGGCCTCGGCATCGGGATCGATCTCGATCGCGGTGAGACCGGGAACGAGCTGCGTTTCCTTCTCGCCGATGGCGCGCCCGAAAATGTCGCCAAGAGAGTGGGCGGGATCGGTTGAAACGAGCAGGCAGCGTTTGCCGCTGTCAGCGGCAGCGAGGGCGAGAGCCGAGGCGCAGGTGGTCTTGCCGACTCCGCCCTTGCCGCCGACGAAGAGCACACGCCGGTCGAGCAGCACGCGCATCAGCCGGATGATCGCGGACCCACCGGCGGCCCGCCCTCAGCAGCACTTGATGTGGTCGAGGGGAGAGTGCTCCATGCCCATCCGTTTATGCCAAGCGTGGAAACGCTCGATGAAGAGCGGCTGCAGCTCCAGTGTATAATAAGTGGCCGGATTGGGAACGCCGAGCATTTCAGCGAAGATGAACAGCATGAACAGGTCATCCTCGTCGCGCTTGGCCCGGGCGATGGCGCCCCGGTAGGGCGCGGTGTAGTACTCGCTCAGGAGGTGATGGATGCGCCCGAGCAGGCTTCGACTCTCCAGCGGCGGGTCGTACCAGCGGTTCATAAGCGGAACTCCATTGCCTGAATGGGTGCCGATCCGCTACTCCGCCGCGCGAACCTGAGCGGCGCGCCGTCTCTCGCGCATGAAGGCCGACGTCGCCTCCAGCGCGACGAAGATGGCGGCGATCAGGATGACAATGTCCATCGCCACCAACAGCCAGTTGCCCGCCGCGAAGAACTCCCAGAGCTGGTAGAGCAGGGCGAGGATGGTCATCGTCAAGAGAAACACCAGCGGGATCACGGTGAACCACACCGGCCGCATCAGCTTGACCAGCATGACGCTGACGACGAGCAGGGTGAGCCCGGCGAGAAGCTGGTTGGTGGTGCCGAACAGGGGCCAGATGATCATGCCGCCGGCGCCGGAAGCCCCGCCGGCGCCGAACGCCAGCGCCAAGCAGGCGCCGACCGCGAGCAGAGTAGCGACGTAATTGTTGGTCAGCAGCGGCAGGCGGTAGATGTTGCCCCACTCCTGAATGATGTAGCGCTGCAGGCGGACGCCGGTATCCATGGTGGTGCCGGCGAACAGCACCGCCATCACCGTCAATAAGGTGGTGGCAAACGTGAGCGGGAGGCCGAGGCCGCCGGAAAGGATGTTGGCGCCGCCGGTGACGAAGGCCGTCAAGCCGCCCTTGCCGAAGCCGGTGTAGATGCCTTGCCATTCGGCGAGGGTGGCAAAACCGGCGGTGGTGGCGAGGATGGCGACGAGCGCCAGCGCTCCCTCGCCGGCGGCGCCTAGGAAGCCGACGAAGCGCACGTCCGGCTCCTTGTCGAGCTGCTTTGACGTCGTTCCGGAGGAAACCAACCCGTGGAAGCCGGAGATCGCCCCGCAGGCGACGGTGACGAAGAGCAGCGGGATCAGCGGCGGCGTTCCCTCCGGGACGTTCGTGTTGAAAGCCGGAGCGACGATGGAGGGATTGAGGAACAGCACGGCGGCATAGAACAGGCCAAGGCCGACGAAGAGTTGCAGGCCGTTTATATAGTCCCTTGGCTGGAGCAGGAGCCAGACCGGCAAGAGCGAGGCGATCGCTGCGTAAGCGAACAGAATGATGATCCACTGCGCGTTGGTGGCAAGGCCGAAGGCGCCGTCCGTGAGTTCAAGCGGAATGAAGTCCCCGAGATAGGTGGTCAGGTAGAGGATGGCGACTCCGATGAGCGATGGCCAGAGCAGCCCGACGCCGCGTCGGTAGATCAGGTAGCCGATGACGAGAGCGACCGCGATGGCGCTCCACGAAGGAAAGACGCTGCTCGGGAAGTTGACGAACAGGGTCGCCATGGCGACGCCGAAGACGGCGTTGACCATGAGCAGCAGCAGGAAGATGACGATCATGAACAGGCTGCGTGCCCGATGACCGACCACGTCTTCGGTCAGCGCGCCGATGGAGCGCGCCCGGTTGCGGATGCTTGCCCAGATCGCTCCCGCGTCGTGGACGCCCGCGATGAAGACGGTGCCGATCACAACCCAAAGAAACGCCGGCACCCAGCCCCAGATGACCGCGATCGCCGGCCCGATAATCGGCGCCGCTCCGGCGACGGAGGTGAAATGATGGCCCCAGAGGACGAACTTGTTCGTCGGCACGTAGTCGACGCCGTCTTCCATCGCATGCGCCGGGGTAACGAAGTCGGGGTCGAGGCGATAGATCTTTGCGGCGATGAAGCGGGAATACACGATGTAGCCGAGCGCAAAAGCGCCGAGTCCGATGGCGGCGACAATGATGGCGCTCATCAGCTCATTCCTCCCGTGTCTCTTGTTGCTCTTCGTTCTTGATTTGAGGGCTTGCCATCGGCACCCTTAGCTGTAGAAGCCTAAGCGACTACCCGCCAAAAGTAAATCCGCTATCCGACGGCGGACGGCTCGGCCGGTTCCGGTCGGCCGTCTGTGCGCTGCACGGAAGGGCGCCGATCGGCGCGCGCCGGCTGAACCGCGATGAAGCGGAGCCGGTGCGCTTCGTTTGCCGGGTTCATCTTTGGCTTGAGCAGGACAATGTGATAGGCTGACAAGACTGATCGCCAGAACATCCTGTTTTCGGGTCTGCACTCGCGGCGCACGCAAGGATCGCGATCATATTGCTGAGAACGTGGAGGACTGACGACGCCAGCGTGAATTTCGCCTAAAGCCGAGCTCAACCACTGACATAAAAAACGAACCGTGGGGACGGCCATGATCAACCTGAGCGCAGGCCATGTCCGCGTTGGCGGCAAGGCCGCCGACAAGGCCGAAGCGATCCGGCTGGCGGCGGGATTGCTGATCGAGCAAGGCAACATCGAGCCGGGATATGCCGACAGCATGCTCGCGCGCGAAAAGGTCGCCAACACCTATCTCGGCAACGGCATCGCGATTCCGCATGGCATTCCCAAGGACCGCGGTCTGATCAAGGAGACCGGCGTGGCGGTGCTTCAGGTTCCGGACGGCGTCGAATGGAATCCCGGTGAAAAAGTCTATCTCGTCGTTGGCATTGCCGCCAAGTCGGACGAGCACCTTCAGATACTTACCAATCTTACGGACGTCCTCAGCAATAGCGAGGAGGCCGCGCGGCTCGCCCACACGACCAATCCGCAAGATATCGTCGATCGGCTTGCTTCCGGTTCGGCGCAAGGCGCGGCGCCAAGCGCGGCGGCGTCTGGCCCCGTGGAAAAACGGCCCGACGATCTCGCCAAGGGATTCGAGATTGTCGTGCGCAATCCCCACGGCCTGCATGCGCGCCCCGCCACGGCGCTGGCCGATCTCGCCAAGAGCTTCACGTCGGTCATCCGGCTGCGTCACGGCGACAAGGTCGGCGACGCCAAGAGCCTGATCGCGTTGCTCAAGCTCGGTATTGGAAACGGCGCGACGGTTCGCGTGATGGCCGAGGGCCCGGACGCCGACGCCGCGCTTGCCGCCTTGCGCGAGGCCATCGAGGGGGGCCTGGAGGACGAAGCGGAGGCCGAGGCCGAACAGCAGGCGCGAGCCCACGGAATCGCCGCTCCGGGGACTCTGGCGATCAATTGGGAAGGGCGCACTATCGCCGGTATCGTCGCCTCTCCCGGAATGGCGGTTGGCCCTATTCGCCAGTTCCAGCGCGGCAAGATCGTTGTTGCGGCGACCGCGCGCGATGCCGCGGCCGAGTTCGCCAAGCTCGACCACGCCGTCGAAAGCGCCAAACGCGAGTTGGGGGAACTGTTCGACGAAGTGTGGAAGAAAACGGGGCCGGCGAAGGCGGCGATTTTCCGCGCCCATCAGGAATTTCTGGAAGACCCGGAAATGATCGATGCCGCCCGCGATTTGATCCGGCAGAACAAGAGCGCCGGGTGGGCTTGGCAGCATGCTTACGAGGAGCGGGCGGCGATCCTCGCGGCGATGAAGGATCCGGTCTTGTCCGGCCGGGCCGTCGATCTGCGCGACGTGGGCCGCCGTGTCCTGCGTATGCTCGCCGACGCGGTCGAGGATGAGCCGAACCTGCCTGACCGGCCGGTGATCCTTGTCGCCGACGACCTGAGCCCATCCGATACGGCCCGCCTCGATCCGGCGTTTGCCCTCGGTCTGTGCACGGCGGCCGGCGGCCCCACCTCCCATACGGCGATCATCGCGCGATCCCTCGATATTCCGGCGGTGGTCGGCGCCGGCGCCTCGGTGCTGGATTTGGCGGACGGCATCCCGGCGGTGCTGGACGGCAATAGCGGTCTGCTCGTGCTTGACCCCAGCGAGGCGGATACGGCCGCCGCCAAGCAGGCGCAAAAAGACATCGCGGAGCAGCGCGAGGCGGAACGCCGCGCCTGCTACGAACCGGCGCTGATGCGCGACGGCACGCGGATCGAGGTCGTCGCCAACATCAGCGAGGCGGCCGAGGCGGCCCATGCCGTCAATGCCGGTGGGGAAGGCGTGGGTCTCCTGCGCACCGAGTTTCTCTTCCTGCAGCGCGATCATCCGCCCGACGAGGACGAGCAATTCGCCGCCTATGCCGAAATGACGCGGGCGCTGAACGGTTTGCCCCTGATCATCCGCACCCTCGACATCGGCGGCGACAAGGAGGTTCCCTATCTGTCGATGCCGGCGGAGGAGAACCCGTTCCTCGGCGAGCGGGGCATCCGGCTGTGCCTGGCTCGCCCCGAGCTGTTTCGCACCCAGCTGCGGGCGATTTTCCGCGCCGCGGCGACCGGTCCGGTCCGGATCATGTATCCGATGATCGCCACTCTGGACGAATTGGCCAAGGCCAAGGCGATTACCGAGGAGGTCCGCAGGGAGATGGACGCCGAGCCGGTCGAAATCGGGATCATGATCGAGGTCCCCTCGGCGGTGATGATGGCTGCCGAGCTGGCCCGGGAAGTCGATTTTTTCTCCATCGGCACCAATGACTTGACGCAGTACGTCCTGGCCATGGACCGGCTGCATCCGGTTCTCGCCAAGCAGGCCGATGGGCTCCATCCGGCGGTGCTGCGCATGATCGAGCGGACCGTCAGCGCCGCCAAGGCCGCCGGCAAGTGGGTCGGCGCCTGCGGGGGGATCGCGGGCGACCCCAAGGGTGTCGCCATCCTGGTGGGACTGGGGGTGAGCGAGCTCAGCGTCAGCATCCCCAGCATTGCCGCCGTCAAGGCGCAGATCCGTGGGATGACGATGGACAAGACAAGCGCGCTCGCCAGGCGAGCCTTGTCTTGCCGCAACGCCGGCGAGGTGCGCGCGCTTAGGTGAAGGAGCGGAGCGGCCCGGCAAAACCCGAGGAAAGGCCTTGTCATGAGTCATGCCGCGCGTGTTGCTACCGTCAGCCTCAATCCGGCCATCGACCAGACCGCGCGGGTGCCGAATTTCGCGGCGGGCGCCGTTAACCGGGTGGAATGGGAACAGTCCGACGCCGGCGGCAAGGGCGTCAACGTCGCCTCCTTTCTTGCCGACGCCGGCGTGCCCGTCGTCGTCACCGGCCTGCTTGGCGCAGGCAACGACGAGGCGTTTCGCCGCTTGTTCGCGGCCAAGGGGATCGAGGACCAATTTGTCAGGGTCCCTGGTCACACCCGCGTCAACGTCAAGATCGTCGACACGGTCCAGGACGGGGTGACGGACATCAATTTCCCGGGGCTCCAGATCGGCGACGAGGATTTGCGCCGGCTTTTCGATGCCATCGAGCGGCTCAGCGCCGATTGCGAGTGGTTCGTGCTGTCCGGCAGCGTGCCCGCCGGATTGCCGTCCGACGTTTACACGCAGCTGGTGTCGCGGTTGAAAGGGCTGGGCAAGACCGTGGTTCTGGATGCCAGCGGCCCGCCCTTCGCCGAGGCGGTTCCGGCCGCGCCCGACGTGATCAAGCCCAATATCGACGAGCTGGAGGAATTGATCGGCGGCCGCCTGGAGACGGAGGCCGCCATCGTCGGCGCCGCTCGGCGTCTTGTTGCCGGCGGCGACGGGGATGGAGCAAGTCGCGGCGGTGGTATTGCCCTCGTCGCCGTGTCCATGGGGCCGCGCGGGGCGTTGTTCGTGACGCGAGACGAAGTCGTCCACGCGCAACCGCCGGCGGCCAGCGTTAAGAGCACGGTCGGCGCGGGTGACGCCATGGTCGCCGGCATCGTCGCCGGCGCCTTGCGCGGCCTGAACCTCGCCGAACGCGCCCGCCTCGCCACCGCATTTTCGCTGGGCGCCTTGAGCGAGATCGGCCCGCGGTTGCCATCCCCGGCGACGATCGACGCCTTTGCGGCGCAGGTGCGCCTGAAGCGGATCGCCGCACAAGAGAGTTGAGGAGTTCGTTATGGCGAAGATTGTCGGCGTGACCTCCTGCCCCACCGGAATCGCTCACAGCCTGATGGCTGCGGAAGCGCTGAGAAAGACGGCCGCAATCATGGGGCATGACATCCGGATCGAGATCCACGGCGCCGAAGGAAGGCGGGATCCGCTAAGCGACGAGGAAATCGCCACGGCCGACGTGGTGATTCTCGCCGCCGATATTCATGTCGAACTCGAGCGGTTCGGCGAGAAGCCGATCCACGAGGTTTCCACCAGCCGGGCGATCCGCGAGACGGAAGCGGTAATCGACGAAGCCTTGCGCCGGCTGCCGGAGGAAAATCGGGAGGGCGCCGGCTTGCCGAGCGAGGCGGCGCCGATTCCGGAAAAGACGAAAGCCGCGCAACAGACGGCGGAGTTGGAAGGCATCACCGGCAAGCGTATTGTCGCGATCACCGCCTGCCCTACCGGGATCGCCCACACATTCATGGCCGCCGATGCGCTGAAGAAAGCCGCTGCCCAAGGCGGCCACGAAATCAGGGTTGAAACGCAAGGATCCGTCGGCGCCAAGGCTCAGCTCAGCGAGGAGGAGATCCGCAACGCCGACCTCGTGATTATCGCCGCCGATACCCATGTCGACACGTCCCGCTTCGCCGGCAAGCCGTTGTACCAGACATCCGTGGGCGCGGCCGTCAAGCAGGCGCCGGCGGTGATCGAATCGGCTTTCGCCGAGGCCACGGCAACCGGGGAACGTGCAGGCGTTGGCGCCGCCGCCGCGCCACCCTCGCAGGCGAGCGCGAGTCCCTACAAGCATCTCTTGACCGGGGTCTCCTACATGCTGCCGATCGTCGTGGCGGGGGGGCTGATCATCGCGCTGTCGTTCGTGTTCGGCATCGATGCCTTCGAAGAGGAGGGGACGCTGCCGGCGGCGCTGATGAGCATCGGTGGCGGCGCGGCCTTCGCGCTCATGGTGCCGGTGCTGTCCGGTTTCATCGCCTATTCCATCGCCGACAGGCCGGGGCTCGCGCCCGGGCTGATCGGCGGCATGCTCGCGGTCAACCTTCAGGCGGGCTTTCTCGGCGGCATCGTTTCGGGATTTCTCGCCGGCTATATAGCCAAGTGGATGCGCGACTTCATCAAGCTGCCGGCCAATTTCGAGGGGCTGAAGCCGGTTCTGGTCATCCCGTTGCTGTCGACGCTGGCGGTCGGCCTGCTCATGGTCTACGTCGTCGGAACCCCGGTGCG
>CAZRWU010000087.1:0-12608 GCA_964603915.1 uncultured Rhodospirillaceae bacterium | reverse complement strand
ACTCGGTGGTCGAGATCGATCTGCTTGGCCAGGCGAATGGAGAAATGATCGGCGGACGACAGATCAGCAGCGCTGGCGGCCTCACCGATTTCATGCGCGGCGCGCGCCTTTCGCCTGGCGGATTCTCCGTCCTTGCATTGACGGCGACAGCCAAGGGCGGCGCGGTTTCACGAATCGTCCCCACCCTTTCCCCTGAAACGGCGGTCAGTGTCGCCCGCGGGGACGTCGACTTCGTCATTACAGAACACGGCATCGCGGACTTGCGGCACGCCGCGATCGATGCTCGCGCCGAAGCCCTTATCGCAGTCGCAGCGCCTCAGTTCCGGCGGGAGCTCCACACCCAGTGGCGGCGGCGGCGCAGCCGTATGTGATCTCTGCGGGGTCCATGCTCGATGCTTCCTCGAACAGGGCGCCACCGCCTGCGCATGCCATACCGCAAGGCTTCAGCGTGTCGCTGGAGCTGTCGGTGAACGATGGCGGCTTTGACAGGTCGGGAACGATTCGCCGCACTCCGCCAGTGGCGCCGACGAAGACCTCGGCGCAACTTGTCGGCGCTTCGTGTTCGCCGCATTCAAGAGAGCAATCGATGAAGTTCGCGCTTGGTCTTGGCCGAATTTCGGGGCGCCAAGCGGCCGCTTTCATGAACGCCCAAAGACCGGCATTTTGCTCTTGCCGATTGCATCTTTAAGTCGCACTGTCGGTTCGGTTGGCGCGCGAGAATCGTGATGGAGCCGGTGATGGAGAGAAGGCTTTCTGGGCGGTCATGCTCCTCAAAGACTCTTTCTTCGCTGTCGGCGCTGATTTTCGGTTCTCTTGTCGCGCTGGCCGGTCCCGGCAACGCCGGTGAACCGGATTGGGGCGGGATCGCCGGCCCGACCGCGGCAATGCCGCGAGCGATCGGCGGCTATGCGCTTGGCTGCCTCGACGGAGGGATGGCGCTGACGCTGGACGGGCCAGGCTACCATGTCATGCGGCCGTCGCGCGCCCGAAACTACGGTCATCCCGATCTCATCCGCTTCGTGCGCTGGCTCGGTGGCGAAGCGACCGCCCAAGGCTGGCCCGGTATACTCGTGGGCGATCTGGCGCAGGCGCGCGGCGGGCCGATGCGCTCCGGCCACGCCAGCCACCAGAGCGGACTCGATGTCGATGTTTGGTTTCGACCGGCGCCGTATCGTCCTCCCTCCCTTGAGGAGCGCGAGACAACATCGGCGGTATCCATGGTCGCGCCCGATGGCCTGACGGTTGGAGAGGATTGGGGGATCGCGCATGCCGACCTGCTGCGAACGGCGGCTTCCCATCCACAGGTCGACCGCATTTTCGTCAACGCGGCGATCAAACGGAACCTGTGCGAGACGGCCGGCTCCGATCGCTCTTGGCTCGCAAAAATTCGGCCGTGGTGGGGGCACGATCATCATTTTCACGTGCGCTTGAAGTGCCCGCGTGGCGAGCGATCGTGCACCGGGCAAGCGCCGCCGCCGCCCGGCGACGGATGCGGCGCGGAGTTGGCGTGGTGGTTGAGCGACGAAGCTCGCAAAGCGCTCGTCGATCAGAAAAAGCAGCCCCGCAAGGTCATAACAATGAGTGATCTTCCTCAAGAATGCGCGTCCGTCTACGGCGCCGCGCCGGCCGCCTTGCCAGCGTCGGGAGTCCCTGCGGCCAATCTGTCCAATCCGGGCCGCTCCGCTCTCGGCCATTTCGACGCAACACCTTTGCGGTGACCCGTGGACATCATGTCAAGCACGCATGTCCCGCTCGGATTTGCCAGGAAACAACTGAAACAATTTTTCTCGATCGGCGAGATCAACCAGAAACGCAGGTTTCGTAATTTTTAGGATGTGCCGCAGGATAATCCAAGCGCCTGCGGCGGAGGAAGTCGGTCAGCTGCGGGAGGTTTGAAATGATGATGACAGGATACCCGCTCGATATGCAGACGACAGGCGACTTCGCAAGCATCTTCGCAGCAGATGGTGTTTTACAGGAACTTGCCGCGCCGGCGTCGGATGATGTCCGGGTGTGGGAGGTCATGCAAGCGCCGGTCGGCCTGATCGACGCCAGCGCTTCGGTCATGGCTGCCGTCGATCAGTTGTGGCTGAGCAAGGCGGAATGTTTGGTCGTCATGGACGAAAACCATCCTGTCGGGGTGATTAGCGATCGCGACCTCATCATTGGGTGCGTATGCCGCCATCGCCGTCCGACGCGGACACGCGTTGGCGACGTCATGTCCACGACGTCCGCCAGCTGCCTGACAACTCAAACGGTTGCAGACGCGCTCGCCGTGATGAACCGCTGCGGCGCCTCGTGGATTCCGGTGACAGACGAGAGCGGCGTCGTCGTTGGCATCGTGGGGCCAAAGAACCTTAAGCCGGCTTCCATACGATCTTCGGTTGCCGGCCCGGTCTGATCGCAGCGCCCGAGAAACCGCATCGACAGGCTTGATGGGAATCACGTTCGACTCGATGCGGTCTTTTCGTGAGCCTTCCAGGGGTGCATGATTGGGCTCACCCGGGGTTCGGAACTCGCGGCGTTGGCTGGGGTTCTTCGAAACTCCCAGGCAACGGAGAGATGCGCCTCATGTGGAAGCAGCACCCAGACATTCCCTTTCCTGCCGATGACAAGGCCGTTATCTGGCGTTTCATGGATTTTCCGGCATTTATCGACTTTCTCGATTCATCGAGTTTGCATTTCAGCCGACTCGATGCTCTCGAGGACCCTTTTGAAGGCTACGGCACGGCGATGGACTATCTGAAGTTCAAATTGCCGGAGCAGATTTTCCGCGCTTCGGGCGGGACTTCTGTTCAGCCGCGCGACAAGCTTGAGCAATGGCGGGCCCAGCAGGCCCGGGATTACGAGCAAAACCAAGCGCTTACGCTGCTCAGGCGGATTCAGGTCGCCGAGACCTCGTGGGTCAACTGTTGGCACCTCATTGAAGAAGAAAGCGTTGCGCTGTGGAAGATCTACCATGGTCAAAACAAGCCGATCGCGGTGCAGTCGACGGTCGCGGCGTTGCGCGAGGCGATCAGCGGCGATGGCGACAACGCGGTTTCCATCGGCTTGGTTCACTACTCCGAGGAGTCGCCGAAAGTGGCCTTGTCGGCGGCGAAACAAGCGCTGACCAAAACCCGGGCGTTCGCGTTCGAGCGCGAATTGCGCGCCATTCTGATCCCCGGTCCGGCGAAGCAGGTGGCTCTTGGCACAGGAACCAAGGTTGCCGCCGACCTTCAGGCTCTGGTCGCGGCCGTGCGTGTGTCGCCGGTGGCCGAGACATGGCGCGTCGAGCTTGTCCAGCGATTGATGGAGCGCCACGGGCTGCAGCGGCTTTGCGAGCAATCTCCTCTTTTCGCTCACCCGGAATTCGTTCCGTCCGTAGCGTAACGCTCCTCGGTCAGTCCCGTTTTTGCTTCTGCCTGCGGGCCCATCGGCGGAAGCGAAGGCGCTGAATCAAGCGGCGGGCGGCGTTCTTAATGTCGCCCGGCCTCTGGAACAGCGGCAGCCGTGGCCGAGCCAAACCCGTTGGCTCCAAGGCCAAGCCGATGCTCGTGACTTCCTGCTGATCGTTCAACTCGCGCGCAACCAGTTCAATCGATCCGATTCTCAAGCGGTCGCCGACCTCGGGGTGGTTGAACTCTTTTTTGAAAAGCTCCGCGAGCGTCGTGTCGACCCGTTCAACGGCGAGAGGTAAGCCGTAGGTCTCGGCCAGGGTGCCGAGCTTGGTCTCCGGCCGCAAAACGAGATCTCCGAAGAATTCGCGGTCGTCCTCGGAAACTTCGGGGCTGGATTCGAACAGCCTGTCGAGAAGCGGCAGCCGCCCTGGCGACGTGAACAGATAAACTTGATCATGAGCTTGAAGATTGCGGACATTGTGGATCGTCAGAACCTTGTCGCCGCGAACGATCAGCGATGGTCGCGCCCAGCGTGGCAGGCGCGCCCCTCGGGCGACCTTGCTGTCCGGCGCAATGGTGTAGGCGACCAGTTCGTAGGTTTCCTGACCGGGAAGCTCGATCTCGAAGCGGCTTCGCGGACCCGGCGGCCGCGGCACGATCAGCCCCAGCCAGCGCGCCACCGGGCGAATCGTCCATCCTTGGATAAGCAACGATATCAGGACAATCAAAAAGGCGATATTGAAGAGCATTTGGCCGCTCTCCAACCCGCCCAGCAGCGGTACAATCGCCAATAAAATCGACACAGCTCCCCGCAAACCGACCCATGCGACGAATGTGATTTCGTTTCGGCTGAAGCGGAACGGCAGCAAGCACAGCCAGATCGCCAACGGGCGGGCCAGCGCCATCAAGACTACCGCAAGGACCACCGCAGGCAGCACAGCGCTCGGAAATTCCGATGGCGTCGCGAACAGACCGAGGGTCAGGAACATGATAATCTGCGCGAGCCAGGTCAGGCCGTTGTGGAATCCGCGAAGCGAGGCTCGATCGCGGAGCCGCGCATTCCCGGCGAACAACCCAGCAACATAAACGGCAAGAAAGCCGCTTCCACCCACGAAGCTCGTTGCGCCGAACACGAACAACGCGCAAGCCAGCGAGAGGATTCCGTAAAGAGCAGGCTCGAGCGCCAATTTATTAAAAACAAAAATAATCAGCAGGCCGGCGGCAACCCCAACTATCGCGCCGCCGCCCATTTGGAATACGAAGTCGTAAGCGAGACTCCAACTCAGATCTTGCTCACCCGATGCGATCAATTCGACAAGGGCCACTGTCAGAAAAATGGCCATCGGATCGTTGCTGCTCGATTCGACTTCCAGTGTCGAGCGCACCCGCTCGCGGATCGTGATTCCACCGACCCGCAACAGGAAGAAAACTGCCGCTGCGTCGGTTGAACCGACAATGGCGCCGATAAGAAGCCCTTCCAACCACGAAAGGCCGAGCAGCCAGTGGGCGGCGAATCCGAGCAAGCTCGCCGTCAAGGCGACGCCGACCGTCGCCAGCGTGATCGCGGGCCACGCAGCCACCCGGTAACTGCGAAAGGGGGTTTCGAATCCGCTTTCGAACAGGATAATGGCGAGGGCGACGCTGCCGATCAGATAGGCGGCATCGGGATTGTTGAAAGGAATCCCGACGACATCCTCGCCGGCAAGCAAGCCCAATGCCAGAAAGACAAGCAGCAAGGGCGTGCCGACGCGGAACGCAATCAGGCTCGACACCACGCTGACGATCAGCATCAGCGCGCCGATCGCGACGATCAGGTAAATGATATCCATTGGCAGTGGATTCTCGTTAGCAGTTCGGGCCCTGGCTGGGTGTGGGGCATAAGAGGTTTATAGCGTACTTAAAGGCGGGATGAACGGCTTTGCGGATGTTTTTAGACCCAGGAGCAGCCGATCCCGCGCGCTCACCACGCGGTGGCCTGGACCCTTCTTCAGGCGATAAAGCCCGGCGGCGGCGGCAGATGGGGGTGCGCCAAGGCGAGGGCCTTGAACATCGCCCCCATCTCGGCGGGATGAACGAGCCGGCGCAAACCGCTTGCAATGGAAGCGGCTTGATCCCGCCTCGCGCCCGCCATGAGCGCTTGCGCCCTGGCCGCGATGCCCAGGCGCGAGAGAAACAGTCCTTGCGCGATCGGGCCGTATGCACGCGCGCCACCGTCTTCGGCGGCCGCGGCGAGAGCCGCGAAATTGACATGCGCGGTCAGATCGGTCTCGCCGGGACGGTCAAGGATGTCCTGAAACACATGATGGCGCACGGCTTGAAGGGTTTCGCCGGGAGCCGGATGAGTATACCCATAGTCGATGACCAGGGCGGCGCCACCGGTTTGCGCCGTGCGCGCGCCGATCGTGCGCGCCAAAGCGGCGCCTTGCGCACCCGTCTCGACGATGACGCCGCGTTCGGCAACGGCCCAGGCTTGCGGAAGGTCAGGCTCGTCAACCTTCTCGAGCGCGAAAGCAAAGCCTTCGGCGTTTGCTCCAAGTCCGATCCTGCGCTCCCACCAGCCCTCGCCGGTTCGCACATACTGACGTATCGGCAGGGCGTCGAAGAACTCGTTCGCGACCACCAGTATTGGCGCGACAGCGGGCGCGTCCTCGAGCCGTTCATGCCACTCAACCTTGAGCCCCGGATGGCGCTTCGCCAACGTCATCTCCTGCTGTTTCCTCAGGAATGGGCTGGTCTCCACCAGATGGACGCGCAGCGCGGCGGCAAAATCGGGCCGGGTGCGCGCGGCTCTCAAAGCGTCGGCGAGAAGCGTTCCCCGGCCTGGCCCAAGCTCGACGAGAAGCACCGGTGCCGGCCGGCCCATCTGCTGCCAAACGACGGCGCACCACAGGCCGATCAACTCGCCGAACATCTGGGAGATCTCCGGAGCGGTGATGAAGTCCCCTGCCGCCCCCAGGGGGTCGCGAGCCATATAGTAGCCGTATCGCGGATGGCCGAGCGCGAGAGTCATGTAGTCCGCGACAGAGATCGGTCCCATCGTGGCGATACGTCGCCTGAGGATCTTGGCGAGCGGCGACACCCGTGACGCTCTAGCCGCCTTGCTTGGCCCGGACGATCAGATAACCGCCGATGACGACCATCGGCAGCGACAGCCACTGGCCCATGGTCGTTCCGAACGCGAGAAAGCCGATATGCATGTCCGGTTCGCGAAACAACTCGCCGATCATTCTGAAAATTCCGTACCCGACGAGGAAGGCTCCCGATAGAACGCCGGGCCGCATTCGCACCCATTCGCTTCGCCACAACATGTAAAGAACGACGAAAAGAACGAGTCCTTCAAGGAAGGCCTGGTAGAGCTGGCTTGGGTGGCGGGCAATCGGCCCTCCATCCGGAAAAATCACGCCCCACGGCAGATCCGTCGGCCTGCCGTAGAGCTCGGCATTGATAAAGTTCGCGATTCGGCCCAGAAACAGCCCGATCGGCGTCGCGCAGGCGATCAGGTCGGCGAAACCGAGCAACGGAATCTGCCGCTTGCGGCAAAACATGATGATGGCGAGGATCACCCCAAGCATGCCGCCATGGAACGACATGCCGCCGCGCCATATCTCCAAGGCGCGCAGCGGATTATCAACGTAATAATCGAAATTGTAGAACAGAATATAGCCGAGGCGGCCGCCCAGGACGACGCCGACCGTCGCCCATAAGAGGAAATCATCGATGGCCTCGGTGGTCGCCACCCGCGGTGGCGCTTTGGCCAGTCGCCGCACGTAACGCCAGCCGAGGATCAGCCCGGCAATATAGGCAAGGGCATACCAGCGTATCGCGAAAGGACCGATTTCAATGAGCACCGGATCGATGTTGGGGAACGGTATGGCGAAGATCATGGCCAATCCGGCGCCGCTGCCGGTAAAAATCGGTTAACGAAAGGGATCGGCGGTATCGAGAAACCGCTGCACGTAGGCCGCCACGCCGTCCTCCAGCGATGTCGATGGCGTGCCGTAGCCGGCGCGGCGCAAACGATCGAGACGCGCCTCGGTGAAATACTGATATTGATCGCGAATGGCGTCGGGCATGGGGATGTATTCGATTATCGGCTCCCGGCCCAGAGCGCGGAAAACGGCGGCGGCAAGATCCGCGAAGCTCCGCGCTTGGCCGCTCCCGACATTGAACAGGCCCGAAACATCCGGCCGCTGCAGCAGCCACAACACCACCGCAACGCAATCGTCGACCCAGACGAAGTCCCGCATTTGCCCGCCATCCGCATAATCGGGGTGGTGCGACCTGAACAGCCGCGCCGGGCGACCGGCCTTGATCTCCGGATAAAGCCTCTGAATGACGCTGCCCTGGGGGCCCTTATGATACTCGTTGGGTCCGTAAACGTTGAAAAACTTGAGGCCAACCCATTGCGGCGGCGTCGGCGATCCCTGCGCGATCTGGCCCGCGATCCAGCGATCGAACAGGTGCTTGCTCCAGCCATACACATTGAGTGGCCGGTAGCGCGCGAGGCCCTCGCGCGTCGCGATGTCATCGAAACCTCGGCTGCCGTCGCCATAGGTGGCGGCTGACGACGCATAGATGAACGGCGCGCCCGCCTCGGCGCACCACGTCCAAAGACGCATGGAAAAGCGAAAGTTGGTCTCGATCATCCGATCGGCGTCGCACTCGGTCGTTGAGGTTACCGCGCCCATGTGAATGATGGCGGCGACCGAATGCCGCCAATGTTCGAGCGCTTCGAACACCTCATCGGGAGAAATCACATCGGCCAGTTCCCGTTTGGCGATGTTCCGCCATTTCTGGCCTTGGCGCAGCCGATCGCAAACCACAACCGGGTTTGGACTGTGCGCATTCAACGCCGCGACAATGTTGGATCCGATGAACCCGGCGCCGCCGGTGACGAGGAACATAGCCGCTCTTATAGGGCCCGCCACCATGGCCCGCAAGGGAACCATGGTTGCGATGCTCCGACCCGCGCCCCATAATAGAGGCCTTCACTGTGCTTCATGCTCGAAGATGCAAATCGGTTACAGCGGCGGAGGGCTTTCATGCAAACGAACAACCGTTTCTTCGACGATCTTGCCAGGGTCGCCAGCGGCGCGGCGTCGACTCTGGCGGGAATCCGACAAGAACTGGATGCCATGGTCCGCCAGCGATTCGAACGGATGATCTCGGATTTCGATCTTGTGACCCGCGATGAGTTCGAAGCGGTCAAGGCGACCGCCGCCAATGCGCGCGCCGAGCAGGAGGCGCTCGAAAGGCGGGTCGCGGCCCTTGAAGAGAAGCTCGCCGCTGACGCGTTCTCCGTCGCCGAGACTTCCGAGTCTTCGGGACCGCAAGATTCCGGACAAACGCCGTCCGATAATCCTTCGTGACGAATTCGAGATTCACTTCCGCTGTGTATTTTCGTCACATATGCATGACGTTGCGCGGCTGGCGCGATGATGCGCCTGCCATACACATCCTTTAAACTGTATGCTTGTACCGTCGGGTTGCTTCTGGCAACTTTAGATAGAGAAACGCGGAGCGGGTGATAACAGCAAGGTGATACAAAAAAACACCCAGGCGCGCACCATTGTGCCGGGGATCCGGCTGCAAAGGAGGGTTGGCAATGACCACCATGGCTCGCTGGGAAGCCGAGATCAATTCCCCGATAGACGTTCTAGAGCAGATTGTTGCCGCCAATGACTGGGCTTTCGAGCGCCCCAGCAACGAAGAGATGGCCGTTCAGCTGCCGAGCCGCTGGTGCGACTTCAATTTTTATGTCGCTTGGGAAGAAGTGGTAAGCACGGTTCAATTCACGTTGAACTTGCACCTGCGGATTCCGAGAGCGCGGCGACAACCGGTCCATGAACTCCTGGCGCTGGTCAACGAGAAGGTATGGATGGGCCATTTCGCTGTATGGAATGACGAAGGATTGCTGGTTTATCGGCACGCTCTGCCCTTGCGCGGTAGTGGCGGTCCGGCGACGGCGCAAATGGAAGACTTGGTTCAGACCGCCCGGGAGGAGTGCGAGCGCTTTTATCCCGCTTTTCAGTATGTCATTTGGGGCGGGAAATCGGCGACTGATGCCATAGCGGCCGCGATGGTCGAGACAGTCGGCGAAGCCTAGGTTCTTTTCGACTCGACGTGCTGGCGCGCATGGCGAACAACATTCTTCTCGTCGGTTGCGGTCGAATGGGCGGCGCCCTTCTCGCCGGCTGGCTCGACCGGGGTCTTCCCGGCGCTGATATTCACGTCGTCGAACCGCAAGTTGATTCGCCATGCGTGACGGAATTCAGGGAGCGCGGCGTCCGTATCGTTCCATCGTGCGACGCATTGCCGCCGGCAATTACGCCGGACGTCATCGTGCTCGCGGTCAAACCGCAGGCCATCGATGACATCGCTCCGCCTTACCGTCGATTCCTGGACACCGGTCCGGTCGTTCTTTCGGTTGTGGCTGGCCGCACGATCAACGCCATCGCGGTGTTGCTGAGGCCGGGCGCCGCGATTGTGCGCTGTATGCCCAATACTCCGGCCGCCATTCGCCTTGGCGTCACCGTCGCCTGCGCCAACGCTCATGCGAGGGAGGATCAGCGAGCCTTGTGCGCGCGCTTGCTCGAAGCGATCGGCGAGGTGCTGTGGATTGATGACGAAGGGCTGATGGATGCCGTCACCGCCGTTTCCGGCAGCGGTCCGGCCTATGTTTTTCTCTTGGCGGAGGAACTTGCCGCGGCTGGAGTGGCGGCAGGGTTGCCGGCTGAACTCGCCGAGCGCTTGGCGCGCCTGACAATCGCCGGAGCCGGGGCCTTGCTCGCGGGCAGCGGTCTCCCGCCCGTCGAACTTCGGCGCAACGTCACCAGCCCGGGAGGAACCACCGAGGCCGCCTTGGCGATCTTGCAAGGTCCGCGAGGCTTGAGCGACCTCATGAACGCCGCGGTCCGCGCCGCCACGGACCGCTCGCGCGCACTTGCGCAAGGTCAATCCGCAACAAAAGCGCGCGAATAACCGCAGGCCCCGTGTTCGCCACACGACAACGGGCGCCGGGCGCCACGTTTAAGTTGGACGAGGCCTGGACCCTGGCGTCCGGGCCTCCTCGCGACGCCGCGCCTCGCTACTGGATGTAATCGTACTTGCCATCCTGCCAGACATAGAAAACATAGCCCGGCGCTGTGACGTCACCTTTGTCGTCAAAACCGATGGGGCCGAGAACGGTATTGAATTCTCCTTTCCCCAATTCATCGGCAACGGCGCGCGGATCGGTGTCGCCAACCTTCTCAACCGCCTGTTGCCAAGCCTGAATTGCCCCATACGTGTAAAGGGTATATCCTTCCGGCTCGATGCCGTTTTTGCGGAACTCCTCGACAATCGGGGCGGCAACCGGATTCTTGCGGGGATCCGGGCTGAACGTCATCATCGTGCCTTCGCCAAGCGGTCCCGTAATGCTCCAGTACTCGTCCGTCATCAGAGCATCACCCGAAATCAGTTTGGTATCCATGCCCTGATCGCGCATCTGTCGAACAATCAAGCCCGCTTCGGTGTGGTAACCGCCATAGTAGAGAATTTCAATTCCCGCCGATTTCAACTTGCTGACCAGGGCCGAGTAGTCTCTCTCTCCGGGAGTGATCGTATCATAGAGCGTTTCTTGAATGCCGCGCTGGTTGAGCTGTTTTTTTGTCTCGTCGGCCAGCCCCTTAGAGTATGCCTGCTTGTCATGAATGATCGCGATCTTGCGGTCGGAAAAATTGTCGGCAATGTAATTCCCGGCGACGACGCCCTGCTGATCGTCGCGGCCGCAGGTCCGGAAAACATTCCACTTTCCTGCCTCGGTCAACTGCGGGTTCGTCGACGCCGGCGAGATCTGGAGGATTTCCTCTTCATAATACACGTCGGAGGCGGGGATCGATGATCCCGAGCAGAAATGACCGGCGACGAACACGGCGCCCTGGCTGACAAGCTGGTTGGCGACCGCCACGGCTTGCCGTGGGTCACAGGCGTCGTCGCCCACCTTGAGAACGAGCTTCTCGCCAAGCACGCCGCCGCTTTCGTTGATGTCCTTGACCGCCTGTTGCGCGCCCGCTTGCATCTGAGCGCCAAAGACCGCATAAGGCCCGGTCATTGGGCCGGCGGTGGCGATGACAATATCGGCGCGCGCGGATCCCAAGCTGGCCGCAGCGATCGCGGTTGCCGCCGTGACCGCCGCGAGCGTCGATTTCGGATAGTTCATCGTCCGTTACCTCCCTTTTCTGCAACCGAAGACTGAGCACCGCAACGTAACGTTGCCGACGCCATGTGACAACAGGATCCTCGTCGAACGGTACCGGTCGCGATTGACCCTGTTTCCCGCTTTCGTCCGTTATTACCTTCACTGCTGCCGGTCACGCCATCCGAATAGCCCGGTACGCTGATAAAGCCATGGATATTGGGCGACCATCTTGCGCGCTCTATTCAATCGATAGGCGAACAAGCCGATCACTGTGAGGGCAACGGTCCCGATCACATAACCGGTCAGCGACCACAACTCCCCTTCATACAGGGCGAAAATGAGAAAACGCGCCGCCCCGCCCAGCAGCACGCAATAGATCAACAGGTGCCAGACCGGCTTCCACGTTGTCGCCAGCGCCTGCCCCGTCATATAGGCGGCAAATCCGATAATGAAGACCGTCACGAGCACGAAGACGCCAGGAGACGCGCCGAGCAGTTCTTCTGTCGTCATCGCAACCCGCCCTGTCTAATGTCCGCCTTCGAGATAGGCCGCCCGCACCTCGGGATTGGCGAGCAATTCCGCGCCGGTCCCGCTCATACTGATGCGACCGGTGACCATCACGTAGGCGCGATGAGCAAGCTTGAGAGCATGATAGGCATTCTGTTCGACGAGAAATACGGTGACATTCTGTTTTTCATTGATCTCCTTGATCACGCGGAAAATCTGCTTCACCACCAACGGCGCCAAGCCCAGTGACGGCTCGTCGAGGAGGAGCAGCCGGGGACGGCTCATCAGCGCGCGCGCAATCGCCAACATCTGCTGTTCCCCGCCGGACAGCGTCCCGCCTCGCTGACCGCTCCTTTCCTTGAGAATGGGAAACAAGGTAAACACGCTCTCGAGATCCTCGTTGAAAAACTCGGGCGCAGCCGTCGTGGCGCCGATCTGCAAATTTTCCATGACGGTCATGCGCGGAAATATCCGGCGACCCTCTGGGGCCTGTGCAATGCCACGCCCTATGATATGATGCGTCGGCTCGCTTCTGATCTCTT
>CAZRWU010000086.1:0-12712 GCA_964603915.1 uncultured Rhodospirillaceae bacterium | reverse complement strand
CCTCGCGCGGGATTCCGGCGACAATACCATGGGCGTTCAAGGAGCATTGCCCGGACGACGGCTCACCAGCGGCGGCTCTCCCGCCATGGTTCGGCGGCGTGACATGTCGCGCCGTACAGGCGGCTTTCCCGGCTTTGCCTGATTGCGGGCGACGGCGCGCCGCGCGTCCGAACGCGCGGCGGCGCACTCCTCCTCCGGGAACAGCGCCGCCCGCAGCCCCCGCGTGCGCTCGCGCGCCTCGATCAAGCGCAGGGTCCGCGCAACCGTGGGGTGATGGTCGGGAGGCGGAGAGCAGTTGAGAAGGTGCGCGCGCGAAATGGCCCGGATGTGCATGACCAACGCGGGATAGCGATGGCGGCTCTCGCACCACCGGGCGTAAGCGGCGACGGTCCACGGATGAGCGGGCAGAGGCGTCAGTCGTCGCGCGCGGCACCACGCGGCAAACGCCATCCACGCCCTCTCCCGCACCCGACTTGCCATCGAGCCGCCTGCCTCGCCGACACGAGTCCGAAAAGCGGTATTGTAACCGTTTTCCGGTTACACGGAAAGCGTGCGTTTATCGCGCAGCGCCAGCCACTGGAACCGGCCGCCGACGAGAACGAGCGAGATGATGCTGGCGATCAGCATGGCCTCAAGAAGCCCGCCGACGCCGCGGCCGGCGGGCAAGGCAAGGAACCACGACAGCGGCACCATCACGACCAGGTAGCTGAAGACATGGCAAGCCGTGGTCACCCATGTCTCGCCGCGACCGCGCAAGGCATTGGCCATGACGGCTTGACCGCCATCGGCCATCAGGACCCAGGCGGCCAATCCGATGGCGGGAACGGTCATCGCGGCGAGGGCGGCATCATCGCTGTACAACGCGAACAAGACAGCCGGCGCCAGCGCCATGATCAGAGCGAAGATCGCCATGGCGGCGCTGTTGACGATAAGGCCGGACCAGCCGGCGCGCGCCGCGCCGGCATGATCGCCCCGGCCATGCGAGATGCCGACGCGCACCGCCGTGGCGGCGCCGAAGCCGATCGCGACCATGAACGCGAAGGCGATCAAGTTGAGGGCGATCGAGAAGGCGCCGAGGGCGAGCGGTCCGAGCCACCCCGCGAAGATGCTGAGAATGCTGAACGCGCCCGCTTCGACGCCAAGACTGACGCCCGCGGCGTAACCGATATGCCGCTGCCGCTTCCAGGACCGCCATCCGCCGCCGGCGGGCAAAGCAACGCCGAAGACATTGCGATCGGCCATCACGCAGGTGATGTAGATCACCAGTCCGGCGGCGAGGAAAATGCGCACGCCGGTGGTCGCCAAGGCCGATCCCAACGCCCCCAGCGGCGCAAAGCCGAAATGGCCGTAGATCAGGATCCAGTTCAGCGCGACGTTGAGTACGTTGGCGGCGATCATCATCGCCATCCCCGGCAGTGGCCGCTTGATTGCTTCGAGGAAAAAGGTGCTGGTGACGAAGACAATCGCCGCAGGGAGGCCAAGACCGAGGACCTGCGTCACCCGCCCGCCCGCCGCGGCAAGATCCGGACCTTGGCCGAGAGCCGCGAGCAGAGACGGGCCGAAGGCGCAGATCAACGCCCCGACGCCGCCGACGGCGAGCGCGAAGGGCAGCGAGCGCCGCCAAGCGGCGCCGCATTCGCGAAAGTGTCCGGCGCCGTAGGCCGCGGCGCTCACCACCAGCGTTCCCATGACCATACCGGTCATGGCCACGATCAACGTGGTCATGGGAGCGAGGCCGATGGTGAGGTAAGCCAGGTCCTGGGTCGAGAACCGGCCGACCATGATCGTGTCGGCGATGGCCATGGTGATCAGGCCCGCGCGCGCGACGATCACCGGCGCGGCGAGGCGCAGCAGATCCGCGACATGGCGCATGAAGGCGTGCTCGGACGACACCGTCATCTCCCCGCTTCTCTTCCGGTTCGGAAGCCGCCACCGGCCGCATGCGACGGGAAAGCGCGGCCATTGGCAGTCCCGGGACATGATGCGGATCGCATCTTCCCTGGCGATGTTTTATATCAATGGGTGGAGAACGATGGACGAGCGACAATCAACTGAGGAGGAGCACGATGAAGGCGCTCATGCTGCTTACCGGGGGTGGACCCATGGTGATCTTGACGTCGTTCGACTCGCCGACCGCCAGCGGTTTGATCAACAAGCTGGCGAGCAAAGGCATCACCAAGTTCATCGCTTACGAACTGCCGTTCGACCTTGTGCAAGAACGCTACGGCAATCACCTCGCCGTGGTGCAGAGGGACTTGCGCGAAACCGACGACCTGCGCGTCCTCGACTACAACGGCCAGCGCGCCTTCAATCTGTTTCACTTCGACGAAATGGGGCCGGCGACGCTGTACGAGGCGTCGGAGGAGACCGGGGCCGCCGTGTTCCGTTCCGAAAGGCAAGTATCGGCGTGATCCGGATGGGCTGATCCGCATGGCGCGGCTGGAGCCCACGACGGCCGTGTAGGGCCAGCAATCGCAGAAATGAAAGGTGGCGGAGCGATCGCGCTCCGTCGCCGCGAGAAGCGAGAGCGCCCCGCCACATTGCCTGGCTCCATTGGCCCCTCACTCAGTTGGCCCCTACTCAATTGGCGACCGCAAGGCCTTGCGGCCGACCGGCGATGGCGAAGGTGATCGCCTCGGGATCGAGCGTTTCGCGGGCCACCCGATTGACTTGTTCCACCGTCACCGCCTCGATCAGGGCGTTGCGCCGGTCGAGATAGTCGATGCCGAGGTTGTCCAACTGCATCCCGACAAGCATGCCGGCGATGTTCGCGCTCGACGTGAAACGGAGCGCGAACGATCCGGTGAGGAACATCTTGGCGTCCTCAAGGCGCTCGGCGGCGATCGTTCCTTCCGCCATCCGTCGCCACTCATCGCGAACCACCTGGACCGTCTCGGCGACCCGCTCGTTGGCGCTCGCCGCCGAGCCGACGATCAGGCCGGCATGATCCAGGGGATAGAGATTGGTGGACACGGAATAGACCAGCCCCCGTTTTTCCCGCACCTCCTCGTAGAGCGCCGAGGTGAATCCGCCCCCGCCGAGCAGGTGATTGATGACGGTCGCGGCGTAAAAATCGGGATCGTTGCGTTGCGGCCCCCGCTGTCCGAAAACCATCGCGCTTTGCGGGACCGGTTTCTGTTCGACGATGATCCGCCCCTCGCCCGACGGCGCGATGGCGGCGACCGGAGAAAGCGCCGCCGCCGCCGGCAGATCGCCGAATGTCGATCCGAGCAGCGGCGCCAGCTCCGCCGCCGTGATGTCGCCGACCACGCCGATCACCAGGTTGTCGCGGGCGATCGTCCGGTTGACGAAGCCGCGCAGATCGCCCGCGTCGATGCTGTCGAGACTGCCGACGGTTCCCAGGACCGGCCGTCCATAGGGGTGCTCGGGGAACATCGCCGAGAAAAAGGCGAGACTGGCGACGGAGGAAGGGTTTCCCGACTGCCTGCGGATCGTGGCCTGGAGTTGATCGCGGACGCGGCCGACCGGTTCGGGATCAAAACGCGGTTGACGCAGCGCGAGACGGAGCAGATCGAACGCGGCGTCCTTGTTCTCGGTCAGGGTTTGCATCTCGCCGCTCACCGTGTCCAATCCGGCGCTGAAGCTCAGTTCGATCGCCAGTTCATGAAGACGGCGTTGGAACGCCTGGGCGTCGAGATCGCCCGCCCCTTCGTCAAGAAGGCCCGCCGCCATGCGGGCCAACCCTTCCTTGCCCGCGGGATCCGTCGCCGCGCCGCCGCGGAAGGCGATTTGCACCGTGATCAGCGGATTGCTATGGTCCTCCACCAGCCAGGCCTCGACGCTCCCTGCCCGAACCCGCTGCACCTCCGTCGCGGCGGCCGGGAGCGCGGCAACGACGACACCGACGACCGCCAGCACAAGAACGAGAAGAAGCGCCGCCGGAGAAGCCGCCGGCAGGTCCGGCTTATAGAGCTTATGGATCGCGTTCACCGCCGCGCCTCCTTTTGCGCCTCGACCGGCAGCAGTTGCGTGGTGACCGACTGCTTGATGTCCAACACGTCGATCAGCGACCGATGCGCGGCCTCGGGACTGACGGCGGCGATGCGCTCGGGCCACGCCTCGACGTCCTCGACGGCAAGGCCAATAGCGAGGGACCGGCCGAAAATATTCGCCGCGGCGCCAAGAGAATCCCGGGCATACACGGCGCTGGCCTGCATTCGCCGTTTTGCCTGCTCGACCTCTTCGGAAGCGAAACCGAATTCGAGCGCCTCGGCCAGGACCGTTTCGACGGCCGCCTCCAATTGCTCCATCGAAACGCCCGGCCGCGGCGACGCATAAACCATGAACCGGCCCTGGCTCATCGCTTCCGGATCGTAGGACGCGCCGGCCGAGACCGCCAGTTGCTGCTCGACCACCAGACGCCGATAAAGGAGGCTCACCGGACCGCCGCCGAGGACCTGCGCGGCGACCTGAAGCGGGTAGGCGTGGCGCTCTCGATCCGGCGCGAAATCCGGAGCGAAACCGGCCATGTAGCTCGGCGCGAGCCAAGTGCGGCTCCACATCGGCTGTTCCACCTTCTCGTCGCGCATGACGATCCGGCGCGGGGCGTTCTGCAAGGGTTCCATGCGAACCGGGTCACGCGGCGCGGCGCCGGCGGCGATGACGCCGTAAGACTTCTCGGCCAGCGGCCGCAGCTCTTCCGCCGTGATATCTCCTCCGACGACCAGGATGGCGTTGCTCGGCGTATACCGCTGCCGATAGAACGCGACGATCTGATCGTGGCGCAGCGCCGCGATCTCGTGCTGAAAGCCGATCACCGGCCGGCGGTACTCGGAATTCATATAAAGCGCGGCGTCGCGCAGCTCGGAGAGCACCGCCGCGGGATTGTTATCGACGCGCTGCCGCCGCTCCTCGAGCACGACCGCCCGCTCGGTTTCGATCTGTTCGGCGGTAAGGGCGAGATTGCGCATCCGGTCGGCCTCCAGCATCATCACGTCCTCCAGGCGCTCGCGGGCCACGTTCTGGAAATAGCTGGTGTAGTGGTAGGAGGTGAATGCATTCTCCTGCCCGCCGAAGCGCGCGACCGTCCGCGAGAATTCTCCCGGCGCGGTATTATCGGTTCCCTTGAACATGAGGTGCTCAAGCAGGTGAGCCAGCCCCGATTGGCCGGGGGGTTCGTTGACGGCGCCGACCCGGTACCAGATCATGTGGGTGACGACCGGCACGCGGTGGTTGGGCACCACCACCACCTGCATGCCGTTGGCCAACGTAAACGTCTCCGGTTTGAAGACCTCGGCTTGCGCCACCGACCTTGCGAAGATGAGAAGCAGCGCTGCCGCGCACACAGCCGCCGCTCCGCGTACGAACAGGTGTTTCAAGCCGGTTCCCCCAAAGTTGACTGCGGGTGTGGCGTCAGCCGCGTGCGCCATCCCGACCTCGAGAAGCGGCGCGGCTTCCAAAGTGGCGGTGCTTCGATCGCATAGCCGACCTTCCGGCGATGTGGGGTATCCGCGGCGGCGCGTCAACACGTCTTCTTGCCCGGATCTTTTTGGGGAAGGGCCGCATTTTATATTTCCTATGGATGCAAATAAGCAGCATATTGACAATTATGGAGTGTATAGGTATATGTTCCTTGAACGCCACCCGAGAATTTCATGTGACGAGGGGAACGAGGGTATGCCGAAGCTGACGCCGCGAAAGGAGCGGTTCTGCCAGCGGTTTGTCGAATGCGCTAACGCGGCGGGAGCGGCCCGCGCCGCCGGCTATTCCCCCCGATCCGCGCGCAACACGGCCTATCGGCTGATGCGCGATGTCGGCGTCGTCGAGCGGATCGCCGAGTTGCACGCCGAAACGGCCCGGGCTCACTGTCGCGGCCTGGAAATTCTCCTCAGCAAGCTCGAGGCAGTCTACCGGCAATCGTTCGAGGATCACCAGTACGCGGTCGCGACGCGCGCGGTTGAACTGCAGGCCAAGCTGGCGGGCTTCACCCCGGCGCGCCCCGGCGTCGCCAAGGCGGCGACGTCTGCCCGCCCTTGCAACGATAATGCCGATCCCGCCGTCGCGGCGGAGCCCGAGTGACGTTTTCTTAAAAGCAGAAGCGATAGAACGAGAAACAGAGACCGCAAAACCAGAGGAAAGCCCCGCCATGAAGATCGCCATCGACAGGACGGCCAACGGCCCCGCCCATCCTGAAGAAGGAGACATCTATATCGACGAGGACGGCGACGTGAACATCGTGATCGCCGCCGCCCAGATCGACGATCTGAGGAATCTGAAGAAAGAAGATCTTCTGGTCTGCTGCCTGAAAGGCGATTCCGCGTGGATCCGGGGCAAGGCGAACATCCAGCATCTCGCGCCGATGATCCGGCTGACGAGCGGCGATACGGTGACGATCACGGTGGAGTAGGCCCGCCTCAAGAAGCTCGCTAGCGAAAGGTCATTCGGCTCTCGACAGGTCGGTCGCGGGCCGTTACACTCTATCGTTGTGGTCATCGAGCTAAGGGCTAGAAAATGATTGAAAACGGTGCCGTTCTTGTGACCGGAGGAGCCGGTTATATTGGCAGCCATGCCGTCCTCGCATTCCGCGAGGCCGGATACCCGGTGATCGTGATCGACGATCTCTCGACCGGAGTGCGCGGCAATCTGCCGCCCGATCTGCCGTTCGTGCAAGGCGACGTCGCCGACATGACGCTGGTGGAGCGGACAGTTCGCGAGCACGACATCCGGCATGTCGTTCACTTCGCGGGCAGCATCGTCGTGCCGGAGTCGGTAACGAACCCGCTGGCCTACTATCGCAACAACACCGCGGCATCGCGCAATTTGCTTGAAGTCGCGGTTCGCACCGGCGTTCGCAACTTCATTTTCTCCTCCACCGCCGCCGTTTACGGCGAGCCGGAGGTCGTTCCGGTGCGCGAGGACGCGCCGCTCGAGCCGGCCAATCCCTATGGCCGCTCCAAGCTGATGACCGAGTGGATGTTGCGCGACGCCGCCGCCGCGCACGACCTGCATTACGTCGCCTTGCGCTATTTCAACGTGGCCGGCGGCGATCCGCAGGGACGCACCGGCCAGTCGACGCCGCGGGCGACGCACCTGATCAAGGTGGCGTGCGAGACCGCCGTCGGCGCCCGCCCCCACATCCAGGTTTTCGGAGACGACTACCCAACGGCGGACGGCACCTGCGTTCGCGATTACATTCACGTCACGGACCTTGCCGACGCCCATGTCTGCGCCCTTCGCCATCTCGCTGACGGGGGCGATAATCTGGTCTTGAATTGCGGCTACGGCCACGGGTTCTCGGTGCGCGAGGTTCTCGACACGGTGCAGCGGGTCGCCGGTCGACGCCTCGATATCCGCGACGCGCCACGGCGCCTTGGCGATCCGGCGCGGCTGGTGTCGGACCCGAGCTTGATCCAACGCACGTTCCCGTGGCGACCGCGATACGACGATCTTGAGATCATTGTCAGGACCGCCTTGAACTGGGAGATGAAGCTCAGCGCGACGCCGGCGACATCCGACGCCTGATTGTCGCTTCGGAGGCTCTGCGGGCTACGGTGTCCGAGTCCGGCGCGACACCGCCCGCAGCGCCGCCGCCGTCCGTAGGCTCATGATCGTCGCTCCCTTCTTGGCGCCTCGCGCATCACCGATTCCGGCAACCGTCCACCGCGACCGACGATCCTCATGACGCTGTGGTTACCGGTATTGCCGAACGAGCGCCACCCGCGCCCGTGATCGGCGCCGGTTCATGCCTTATCTCCTTGCATGCCGGCGACGACGGGACGCCGTCGGAGCGGGCTTTCTTCCTGCGGAAAGTAGCGTTTCGTCCGATTGGCGAAGGCGACGAGCGAGAGCATCACCGGCACCTCGACAAGCACGCCGACCACCGTGACCAGCGCGGCCCCGGAATTGAGGCCGAAGAGGCCAATGGCGACCGCGACCGCCAGCTCGAAAAAGTTGGACGTGCCGATGAGGGCGCAGGGCGCGGCGACGTTGTACGGCACCCGCCAGAAGTAGGCGGCGGCGTAGGCAAGCGCGAAGATGCCGTAGGACTGGATCAGCAGCGGCGCCGCGATCAGGGCGATCAATACCGGCTGATCGAGGATGACCTGGCCTTGAAAGCCGAACAGCAGGACGACGGTGGCGAGAAGCCCGAGGATCGAGAACGGCTTGATCGCCGCGGTGAAGCGCGCGACTTCAGCTTCGGCGGCGCTCGCCCGGCCGGCGCGGCGGGTCAGCCGCATCCGGGTCAGGACTCCGGCGACCAGCGGGATGACGACGTAAAGGACGACGGAGAGCAGCAGCGTCTCCCAGGGCACCGTGATGTCGGTGACGCCGAGAAGCAGGGCCACGAGCGGCGCGAACGCGAAGATCATGATGACGTCGTTGAGGGAGACCTGAACGAGCGTGTAGTTGGGATCGCCCTTCGTCAGTTGCGACCAGACGAACACCATGGCGGTGCACGGCGCCGCGCCCAGCAGAATGAGGCCGGCGATATACTGCCCGGCGTTGGCCGGATCGATCAGGTCGGCGAAAACGTACTCGAAGAACAGAACGCCGAGCGCCGCCATGGTGAAGGGCTTGATCAGCCAGTTGACGACGACGGTGATGATGAGACCCTTCGGCCGCTCGTGGACGCGCCTCAAGCTGGTGAAGTCGACCGCGACCATCATCGGATAGACCATGAACCAGATCAGGATCGCGACGACGAAGTTGACGGAGCCGTATTCCAGGGCGGCCAGCGTCTGAAACAGGCCGGGGAACATGGTGCCGAGCGTGATCCCGACAAGGATGCACAGCGCCACCCAGATGGACAGAAAGCGTTCAAAAAGGGACATGTCTTCAACCTCTTGATCGTTGAAGAGGGGTATCGCCACGGCGCCGCGAGGAAGCCGCCGGCGCGGCAGGCCCGTCTGCGCGGGCATACGGTTCGACAGGCGATGCGATCAAGGCGAACGACCGTTCACGCCCCAATCATCTGCATTCCAGCCCCCTCGTCGAGGATCGCGTTGAGCAACCCGGCCAGGGGAGCGACGCTGTGCGGGTTGAGCGAATAGCAGACTCGCGGCCGCTCGATTTCGCCCACGATCAGGCCCGCCGCCTTCAAAATGCGCAGGTGCTCCGAAATGGTCGACTGGGCCAGCCCGATCTCATCGACGATGTCGCAGCCGATGCATGACCGCTTGGCGAGAAGCAGACGAATGATATGGATGCGGGCCGGGTGACCGAGAGCCTTGGCCAGCGCCGCGATCTCTTCCGTGCTGGCGTTTTCGCTGAAAACGCCGGTCGGGACATCGGTTTGCGTTTTCGGATTCGCCGCGATCATCCGGCTTGGCCCCCGCACGTCGTAACCCTGCACTATTATCGTCAATCGTCGATAAACGATATATAGCCGCTGCCGCGCGTTGCATCAAGCATCGCGCGGCAGCCATTTTCCCGTAGCGGGCGTCGCGGCGCGTGCGGTAAACTTGAGCATTGTCTTAGGGGAGTAGCCGCCTCTGTAACGAGGATGCGCGTCAACATGCTTGGCACCGCCATGGCGCGCGTGGTCGCAAGACAGGCTTGGCGAGACCTAATGACTCGAATCGGCGTCATAGGCGGGGAGCCGGCGGCGCTGTTCGGTCATTGGTCTGTTTGCCGGCTCCCCGAAAGGTTCGCCATGAAAGCCCTGTTCGCCATGTTCATCACCGTGTTTCTCGCGGAACTCGGGGACAAGACACAGCTCGCCACCATGCTGTTTGCGAGCGGCCGCCAGTTGAGCCCATGGCTGATCTTCCTTGCCTGCGCCGGCGCGCTCGTCGCCTCGTCGGCAATCGCCGTGACCCTGGGAACGCTGGCGGCGCACCATCTGGAGATGCTGCCGCTGAAACTGATCGCCGGCCTCGGCTTCATCGCCATCGGCGTTTGGACCCTGTACGGCCACTTCGCCGGAACGTGATGCCGCCGGGCCCGTTTTCGCGGACGTTGCGGATTCGCCGAAGCGCTACTGCCGCAAGGACCAAGCGCGTCAGGAGAGCTCGGCGGGCTTGCGGCCGCCGGTCATCCAGTCGAGCAGCTCCACCGTGTGCACCACCGGGATCGCCGTGGCGGCGGCGATGTGATTGATGCAACCGATGTTGCCGGCGGCGATCACGTTTGGCCGAACGGCCTCGAGGTGAGAGACCTTGCGCGCGCGCAGCCGATCGGCAAGTTCCGGCTCAAGAACGCTGTAGCTGCCGGCCGAGCCGCAGCAGATATGCGCTTCCGCCGGCTCGCGCACGTCGAAACCCATGGCCGCGAGCAACTGCTTCGCGGGTCCGCGCAAGCCCAGCCCGTGCTGCATCGAGCAGGCCATGTGGTAGGCGACGGTGATGTTCGGCTCGGGAACCGCCGGTCGCAGGTTGAGTCCGAGCAGCACCTCGGAGATATCCTTGCCGATCGCCGCCACCCGTCTTGCCGGCTCGGCCCACTGTGGATCATGGCGCAGCAGGTGGCCGTAGTCCTTCAGCGAGACGCCGCAGCCGGAAGCGTTGAAAACGATGGCGTCGAGACCGTCGCCCTCGATTTCCTTCAGCCACGCCGCGATATTGGCCTTGGCGGCGCGCCGCGCGGCCGCCTCCTCTCCCATATGCAAAACCACCGCGCCGCAGCAGCCGACGCCGCGGGCCACGACCACCTCACAGCCGTGGCGGGTGAGAATGCGCACGCTCGCTTCGTTGATCTGCGGCCGCAGCACCTGCTGGGCGCATCCCGGCAGGAGCGCGACCCGCTTGCGGCGCGGCCCGACCGCGGGAAACACCTGCGGCTTGTCGACGGGCGACGGCATGCCGATCCGCCGCGGCGCCATCGCCACCATCGCCTTCAGCCGCCCCGGCATCAATCGCCGGAAAGGCCGCGCGAGCTTGCCGCCGGCGACCGCGATCCTGAATCGGGACGGATAGGGGACGAGCAAGGCGAGGAAGCGCCGCAGCAGACGGTCGCCGAGGCGACGCGACGAGCGGCTCTCGACATCGACCCGCGCGCGCTCGATCAGGTGAGCGTAGTCGACCCCCGAGGGGCAGGTGGTCATGCACGACAGGCAGGTCAGGCAGCGGTCCAGATGCTTGACGACCTGCGGCGTCGCCGGCCGGCCTGTCTCCAAAATTTCCTTGGCGAGGTAAATGCGGCCGCGCGGGCTGTCCAGCTCGTCGCCGAGGATCAGATAGGTCGGACACGTCGCGAGGCAGAACCCGCAGTGGACACAGGTCCGCAAGATGGCGTTGGCTTCTTCGAGTTGGGGATCGGCCAGTTGCGCCGCGGTGAACTCTGTCTGCATGGCGTCACAGCGCCTCGTACATGCGGCCGGGATTCAGCACGCCGGCGGGATCGAAGCCCTCCTTGATCCGACGGGTGAGGCGCGCGAGGGCCGTCGGCTGCGGCTGAAACACGGCAACGCGGGCGCGCACCTCGGGCTCGGCGCGGATCAAGGTGGCGTGGCCTCCGGTTCCGCCGATCGCGCCGCGGATCACCGCCTGTCCGGCATCCGGCGTCGGAGCGACCGCCAGCCAGATGAGCCCGCCGCCCCAATCGAAGAAGGCGCGGCCGGGAAGGACGAAGAGAATTTCGGCGACCACGCCGGCGCCGTCCGTCGGCGGCACCGACAGGCGCCAGATCTGATGCTGCCACTGATCGGCGAAAAAGGCGGCGCTACCGACCTCGCGCCAGAGAACAAGGGAAGCCTCCCGGTCGAGATCCGTGATCTTGCCGAACGCGGCGAGCATTCCGTGCAACGTCGCGCCGCGCGCGGCCACCGAGGGCGTCGGCCCCTCGATCCTGATCGCGGTGACCGCAGCGCACGGACCGGCCACCTTGGCCACCGCCGATCGCTCCGCCACGTCCGGCGGCAGGTGAGCGGCGGCGGAAACGTCATGCGGGCTTTGCAGCGCCAAGGTCAGGGCGCGAATCCCGCGCTCCTCGTCGCAGCCGTAAATGACAATGGTGCGGGTATCCTCGGCCGCCGGCAAGGTGCGCACCGTGACCTCGGTCAGCACCGCGAGAGTGCCGAAGGAGCCCGCGACCAGCTTGGAGAGGTCGAACCCGGTGACGTTCTTGACCACGCGGCCGCCGGATCGGAAGATCTCGCCGCGCCCGCTGACCGCCTCGAAGCCGAGAAGATGGTCGCGCGCCGCGCCCGACTTGATCCGCCGCGGGCCGGAAAGGTTGCAGGCAATGACGCCGCCCAAGGTGCCGCCACGGACGCCGTCATCGCCGCCCGCCCCGTCGCCGGATGCGAACAGCCCGCTCCAATCGCCGGGCTCGAAGGCCAGTATCTGATTGCGCGCGGCCAGCGCGGCGTCGATCTCGGCGAGCGGCGTGCCGGCCCGCGCGGTCAGAACGAGTTCTTCGGGCTGATAATCGATGATCCCGGAATAGCCGAGCCCAGAATAGCCGAGATCAAGGCGAACATCCGCGTCGACGGGACGGCCCAGTCCGCGCTTGCCGCCCGCGCCCGCGATTTCCAGCGTCCTGCCGTCGGCGATGGCCCACCGAACGACCTCGGCAACCTGCTCCGGGCTTTGCGGCGCGACGCGCTCCCCCGCCCCTTCCGCTCGCTCCGGCGCCGGCGCGTCCGTCGCCATCGCTAGAACCGCGGGATGTCGGGAAAGCGCAGCGCGCCCTTGTGGACGTGCATCCGCCCGAGCTCGGCGCAGCGATGCAGCACCGGGTAAACCTTCCCGGGGTTGAGCAGGTGGTTCGGGTCGAACGCGCACTTCAGGCGCTGCTGCTGGTAGAGGTCCTC
>CAZRWU010000085.1:9932-12739 GCA_964603915.1 uncultured Rhodospirillaceae bacterium | reverse complement strand
CGAGGTCTGGAACATGGAAAACGCCGAACCCTGGGCATCCATGCTGCGCTCGACCCGGTCCATGAGGGCTTGGTTGATCTTGCGGAGCTTGGCGTTTTCCTTTTCAAGTTCAGCGATCCGGGCGGCGGGAGCGGTGTTGGCTTCGCCCGCCTCGTCGGGGGCGAGAGTCACGGCGCGCCGTCCTGGCTGACGCCGCGCGGCGGGCCGATGGCGACGCCGGTGAAGGTCTGATTGACATGCATCGCGTTGAACTGTTCGCCATAAGTGGAGAAACCGATCACATGGTTGGCGGCGAGCAGTCGGGAGACTTCCGTGCCCACCGCCTTGCGCTCGACCTCGAGGCGGCGCAGGACGCAATCGCAGCCGATGATCAAGCGGGGCTCTCCTGCTTCCCGGCGCACTTCGGTCAGGGCCTTGCGCAGGTTCTCGACGATGTCGACGCCTTCGGCGACGGTCAGCACGATGCCTTCATCGATGGCGCAGAAGAAGGTGAGACTGAGGTCTTCGTTCACCTTCTGGATGGAGCGGACGTAGTAGAGACCTCCCACCCTCACCACCACCGGATTGGCGGCGAACGCCATCGGAGCGAGCCGGTTGACATCCAGCCCGACCATGCGCGCGTACTCCTCGGCCGCCGGCTCTCCATTGATCTCGCTCACCCGGCGCGCCGCGGGGTCGGCGGCGGTCACCACCATCTTGCGATCGGTATGGACGAAGTGCTGGGTCCGGAAGACGTGGAACGGCGCCGGGGTGTTGACAAGCAGAAGCACGGCGGCGTCGCGCCGTAAAACGCCGTCGGCATAGACGTAGGTATCGTTGAAGCGCAAGTCGTCCCCGGCCGAGCCGCCGAACAAGGGGATGTCTCCGAGCGCGCTGCTGAGGGTGCTGACGACCCATTCCTCCTGCCGCGACATGCCGTCGATAAGGACAAGCCCGAAGGTGTGCCCGGCGATCGGCGCCGGCGCCCCGTCGCGCAGGGAGGCGAGGGCTTCGCGCACCCGCTGCTGGCCCTCGGCGGGCGCGAACGCCGAGAGGTTCTCGATGACCGCCGCCGCCGTCGCGAACTCTCCCGCTGGAAGATGAACGGCAACCATCGACCCATGCGTATAGCCGGTGGGAGCGATCTCTCCGGCGGTGCTGCACCCGACCACTCGGGCGCCGGTGAAACTGTCCGCGAGGACGCCCGCCAACGCGTTGCGGTCGTAGCGGACCGAGGAAAAGAAGATGACGCAGCCGTCGCGCACCTCTCCAAGGGCGGAGCGCACCTCGCGGACCGCGTCTTCCGGGGTCGGCGCCCGCGACGCCCCGACGAGAAGACCGTTGCGCGGCTCGCCCCCGCTCATCCCGGCTCGATCATCCCCATCCTCTCCAGCCGGCCGACGGTCTCAAGGAGCGTGTCCGCAGCGGCGGCGGGCAACGCGCGCCGCGCGACGAAGGCGTCGAGCGTTTCTCCCGAAGGGCCTGCCCCGTCGAGGCTGATCATGAAATCGGCCACCAAGCGCGAATGGATGAAGTAGAGCTGACGATTGTCGTGGTTGTAGACGAGCGCCCCGAACCGTTCGGGTCGAATGGCGACGTTCCGCGCCAGCCGGTAGCAGCCGGTCCCGTTCATTTCAGCATTCTCCCGGCGTCGATCTGCAAGGCGTGGCCGGTGATGTAGCGGCCTTCCTCGGAGGCAAGCCAAAGCGCCGCGTTGGCGACATCCGATGCCTCGATGAGCTTCACCGGCAACGCATGACCGGCATGGATGAAATCGACGAGATCTTCCGTCGCCATCGACGCCGCCTTGGCCATGCCGGCAATGATATCGGTGTTGACGGCGGTCGGGTGCAGGGTGTTCACGGTGATGTTGTATGGCGAGAGTTCCTGGGCGAGCGATTTCGCAAGCCCGACCACGCCCCACTTCGACGCGCAATAGTGCGCCATGCCGGGATCGCCGCGCAAGCCGGCGACGGAAGACGTCATGATGATGCGCCCGCCGCCGTTTCGCGCCAGCATGTGCGGCACGACATATTTCACCGCCAGCCAATATCCCTTCAGGTTGATATCGATCATGGCGTCCCACCACTCTTCGGTGATGTCCCAGGTCAGGGCCATGTCGGCGATGCCGGCATTGCAGACCAGGATGTCGATCCGGCCGAACGTCTCGATCGTTTTGGCGACCGCGGCCTCCATGTCTCGAGCGGACCGCACGTCGACTTCGATCGGCAAGGCCCGCCGCTGCAGCTTTCGGACCATTTCAACCGTTTCGATCAGGTCCTCCGGCTTGGCCAAGCCGTAGCGGGGATAGGGCAGGTCCCTGCAGATGTCCAAGGCGGCGACATCGGCCCCCTCGCCCGCCATCGTGAACGCATGCGCCCGCCCCTGGCCACGCGCCGCGCCGGTGATCATGGCGACCTTGCCGTCAAGCTTGCCCACGAAGCATCTCCCTTTCACAACGGCGCCGCGCTCCGGCCCCGGAGCCGGCCGCCACCTCGGCGAAGCGGGGCGGCGGCCCGAGTTGCGGAGACGACGCCCGCTGGCTAGGAAAAAGGCGCCGGTGAAGGGGCCGCCGCCGGAGTGTCAGTACACCCCGCACATGCCATCGATGCTCACCTCCTCGATGATGACCTCTTCCATGATCCGCGGCTTGCCGACCTTGGCTTCGCCCTCGTCGAGCGTCGCCGGCGCGACGCCTTTGGGTCGCGCAACCCCGGTATCGGTCGCGAGCGTCGGGGTGACGTCGTGGGTTTCCGTAAACATGCCCAATCATCTCCTTTTTCTGCGTGTTCCACCTGGTCTCAACAACGCGCCCCGACGCGATGCGG
>CAZRWU010000085.1:0-9922 GCA_964603915.1 uncultured Rhodospirillaceae bacterium | reverse complement strand
GACGTCTTCGCCCTGGCGTCGCCATGGGCTCACCCTCTCCACCGGACAACCGGCAGCAAAGGGCGATAGCACCGCCGGGCGAGGCAACCTTGCCAGACGCCCATCTGGTAGGCCGCCATTTCCAGCCAGTAGAGGCCGATGAAGGCGGCAAGCGGGAGCGGCGGCTTGAGGCGGCGATGATCGCAGACCGGCGGCGCCAGCATCATGACCGCCGCGACCGGCAACAGCGGCGGCCAGAGCGCGCCGATCGCGGCAACCGGCGCCCCGTAGTACCGCGTCGTGTCGCGGCCAAGGTGATACAGCGAGGCGGCGTGCTCGCGGATTATCGAGGCTGCAAGACGCGTCGCCGGAACGGCCAGGCCGATCCGCCGCAACCGTCGCCGCTTTCTGACGATCTCGCTCGCCACCATCCCCGCCAGCACAGCGATCATGGCGGCCGCCGCCGGCCACGCCAGCGGAAACGCCGCCAGGGCCGCGAGCGCGAGCAGTCCGGCGCGCGGCAGATGCATGATCCGCCCGTTCCGCGGGTGGCGATGCTGCAGGTCGGCTTCCGATGAACCGTACTCGGCGCGCCGCCGCAGCAGGGCGCCAAGCCGCGCGCGGTGGTCGTGGATGATGGCGCCGGCCGCCGCGTAATGAACGCGCGCCCCGCTCTGCAAAACCCTCCACGTCAGATCGACGTCCTCGCCCAGGCGCATGTCGGCGGCAAAACCGCCGCAGGCGAGGAACGCCTCGCGGCGCGCGATGAAATTGCACGCCGGCAGGTAAGCCACCGCTTCGCGCGGGCCCACCGAGCCGCCCGCGGCCCCCATGTCGAGCGGCGAGCGGACAGCCTCGAAAGCGGCCACGGCGCCGCTCGGCGGCGGCGCGATCACCCGGCCGCCGACAATCGCGATATCGGGATCGCCGAAGTACGGCACCAGCTCGCGAAGCCAGCCGGCGTCGACCCTGCAGTCATTGTCGGTGAAGGCCAGCAGCTCGCCGTCGGCCTCGGCGGCGGCCAGATTGCGCGCCGCCGACTGCCCGACGTTGCGCTCAAGGCGCAGCAGCCGGATCGGCAGGCCGTCGAGAGCGCCGGCGAGCGGTGGATCGGACGCGTCGTCGACCACCACGATCTCGACCCGCTCCTTCGGATAGTCGAGGGACAGGAGGGAGCGCACGCACGCGCGCGTCGCCGCGGCGCGGCCGCGCGCGGCGACGATGACGGAGACCGCCGGCCAGGCCATCGGCACCGCAGGTTGCCGCACCAACAGCCGCCGTCGCTCCAACTCCTCGACAAAGCCGGCGACGGCGCGGGGCGGCAACGCCGGCGCGCCGGCCGCCAGTTCAGCCAAAGTGCGCCCCCGCGCCGTCGACAGGCCGACCGCCAGGCTGACGCCACTCGCGTTCAGGCGCAGCGCCATCAGCGGCCGCGCCGAGACCAGCATGCCGCCATCCTCCCCGTGCGCGATCACATCGATGCCGGCCGCGAGCCGGTAGCGGGCGCCGCCCTGAGGCGCACTCGGCGGCGACGATGCCGCCCGATGCGGCGGCAGAGCACCAGCAAGCGCGGTCATGACGGCGACCCTTTCTCAACCGCCAGACCTGTGGCGACGGCGCGCCGGTAGCCTTCAATCGCGGCGGCCAGATACCGCGCGCCGCGCGCGCCATCGGCCTTCCTCGGGTCGCCAAGGACGCCCGCCGGCGTCACCGATCGCAAACCTCCCTGCCGCAGGCGAGGCATGAGAGCCGCAGGGTCCTCGCAGCAGCCGGGCACGATGCGCTCCCTCAGCACCAGATCCGGCCTCACGGCGAGCATTTCCGAGGTCTCGCCCTCGCCGGCGTGCAGGCCGACGGCCTCCGCCGAAATCCCGTCGCGCGCCGCCACCGCGAGAACCGCACCGGACAGAGCCGCCGCCCCGCCCAGCACGACCACACCCAGCTCCGGCAACTCCTCGGCGAGTCGGGTCGCGGCCCGATCGAGCGCATCGCCGTTGCCGCCATGCGCGGAAAGGATCAGCAAACGGCTCACCCCCCAGCCCGTCATGCGGCGGGCGCAATCGACGATCACGCCGGCCAGGGTTTCGCGATCGAGGCTGAGCAAACCGGCAAACCCTTGATGTTCGTCGGAACAACCGATCGGCAGGGGCGGCGCCACCAGCGCGCCGGGCAAGACCGCGGCCAGCCGCTCCGCCAGCGCCGCCGCCCGGAACGTATCGGTGCCGAGCGGCAGATGGAAGCCGTGCTGCTCGGTGGCGCCCAACGGCAGGATCACGGTGGTCGCGCCGCCGGCGACGGCGGCGGCGACGGCGGGCCACGTCATCTCGGCGAGCCGGCGCGTCACGTCGATCGCTCCACGAAGCCGTGCTCGCGAAGAAACGCGATGATGGCGTCGGCCATCTGTTCGGGCGGGCCCGAGACGATCCGGCCCGCCTTGCGGACCACGCCAGCCGACAGGACTTGCATCGCGCGCTCATGCGGCGGCAGCGCGCTGTCGGGGACGAAGACCTCTCGCGGGCGACAGTAGGGCGGCATCGCCGCGTGAACCGTCGGCGACGGGAAACCCAGATCCAGCGGCGACAGCCCGAGATCCACGAGATGACAAACCGGGATGGTCGCGCGCTTGGCCTTCATCAACCCGGGCAGGCTGGCGTAGCGCAAGGACACCGCGCTCGAATCGACGGCGAGAACGGCCGGCAGCGTCACCTCGCCCTCGGACCGCGCGCCTTTCGTCAGGCGGCGCTGGAACCGGACCCGCGACGGCTCGAGGCTGAACTCGACGATATCGGTCACGACCGGCCAATCGAGATGCTCGGCAATCAGCGCCGGAACCTTGCCCGATCCGCCAGCGAGCGTCCGCGCCCCGCACACGACCAGATCCGGCAATCCCTGCGCGCGCAGGGCCGTGGCCAGCAGCAGCGCGGTCGCCGACGGCCTCGTTGTCGTCCGCCCCTCCTCCCAGACGCGGAGCGCCGCGTCGGCGCCGACGGCGGCCGCCTCGCGCAGCACCGTCTCCGCTTCGACAGGGCCAACGGTCAACGCCGTGACGTGATCGCCTGACGCGCGCAGGCCGAGCACGAGCTCCAGGGCGACCGCGTCGGCTGGATTCATAATGTAGAGGGTTCGGCCGACGTCGATGTCGCCGGTAAGGGGGTCGACCTCCACGGTGTCCGGGTCAGGCAGGCGCGACAGACAGACGGCAAAGCGCATCCCTATAACCTTTCAAGACTCGACTCTTTCAAGACTCGCGAAACGTCACGCCGTAGCCGCCCCTGGGATAGGTCCATTGGATGGCGCCTTCCTGCGTACAGACGAAGTAACAAGCGCCGCACTCGAAACATTGCTCGTAATTGAACAAGACACTGCCGTCATCGAGCGGGACGAACAAGCTGGCCGGACAGACAGTAACGCAGGCGCGCACCGCGCAGCCGCGACACTTCTCGCCGTCGACGACGATATGCGGCCTGTTGTCAACCTTGAACCGTACGGTTCGCATCTTCTCTTCATGCGTCGTCATTACCATAGATAGGCCCTCGTAACTTGATAAAGGTCCTTCATGACCTCGCGCGGCCTCACCCCGACTTGCCGCAGGGTCCGCCAGTACAGCGGCACAAGCTTTTGCTTGCGGTCCCCGTTGACCCGGAACAACGCTTCCGACATCCGGGCGGCGAGCTCCGGGTAAAGGTTCTGCAAGCGCTCGCCGTTCACGAACGCGGGGGCATGCCGGTAGGCCCTGAGATCGGTGAGCACATTGCGCTGGTAGAGGAGCTCCATGTATTTCATCAGCGAATAGCGCGAGAAGTCGCCGCGGCGGCACGCCGCGACGGCCGCCGTCCCCGCCGCCAATCCCGACTGGATGGCGTAGTTGATGCCTTCGATGTAGATGCCGGTCGCCAGGCAGAAGCCGGCGGCGTCGCCGGCGACCAGGATGCCGTTGCCGTAAAGGGTGGGCATCATGTTCCACCCGGATTCGGGGATCAGATGGGCCGAGTATTCGCGCAGCCGGCCGCCGCGGACGAGCGGAGCGACCGCAGGATGCGCCTTGAACGCCTCCAACAGATCGTATGGGCGCGTCTTGTGCTCGACCAGGGACGACAGCTGGCCCAGGATGCCAAGCGAGAGGGAGTCGCGATTGGTGTAGAGAAAGGCGCCGCCATGGACGGCGCCGGTGACCGCGCCGACATATTCCAGCGCCACGCCCTCGTCGCCGGTCAGTTGGAACCGCTCGCGGATCACCGCCTCGTCGAGGCCGATCACTTCCTTCACCCCCAACGACAGCTCGTGCGTGTGCAGTTCGCGTTGCAGCCCGGCCTTGCGGGCCAGCCACGAATTGGCGCCATCGCAGGCGATGACGACATCGCCGCGCACCTCGCCCTGATCCCGGCGCACCTGCACGCCGACGATCTGGTCGTCGTCGCGCACGACGTCGTCGACAACCGTGGAGGTAAGCAGAAAGGCGCCCGCCGCCTCCGCTTGCGCCGCGAACCAGCGATCGAACTTCGGGCGCAAAATGGTGAACCCGTTGTAGGGGGCATCGGCGTAACCGGCGGCCACCGAGCGGAAATCCAGCGATACCGCCGTCGCCGGCGACATCAGCACCAGATCGCGGCGGCAGACATGACGTTCGACCGGCGCTTGCTCCCACCAGTTCGGGATCAGCTGATCGAGGATGGCGCTGCCATAGAAAACCGCGCCGGAGACGTTCTTGGCGCCGGGATACTCGCCCCGCTCGATCAGCAACACCTTGAGACCGGCCCGCGCCGCGACCAGGGCGGCGGCGCTGCCGGCGGGACCGGCGCCGACGACAATCACGTCGAAATGCTCGTCGTTGTTCCCGGCGGTCATGTCCGTCGTCTTTTCCGTCATCTCGGACCCTCTCAAGAACCGGTCGCCATGAGCCTGGGTTCAGCGGTTTCCGCCGCCGCCTCCGGCGCCGGCCGCCCGCCGGCCGCGAGCGCTTCGAGCTTGCGCAGCAGAACCGGGACGATCTGATGCAGATCGCCAATGACGCCGAGATCGGCTATCTTCAGCATCGGCGCGGTGCCGTCGATGTTGACCGCGACGATGATCTGGCTGCCGCCGATTCCCGCGATATGTTGACCGGCGCCGGAAACTCCGAAGGCGATGTAGAGCTTCGGGCTGACGATCTTGCCGGTCGTGCCGATGAACCGGTCGGCCGGGAGCCAGCCGCGGTCGGCGGCCACCCGGGTCCCGCCCAGCGTCGCCCCCAGCGCCTCGGCCACCTGCTGGAGCTGATCCATGCCGTCCCGACCGCCGACGCCAAGGCCGCCCGAGACGATCCGCTCGGCGTCGGCGAGGTCCACGGTATGAGGGTCCGGCGGCAGCGTGCGCAGCGTGCGGTCGCGAAACGTCGAGGGATCGAGCGCGGGCGTGACGGTCTCGATCTCGGCGCGGGCGGCGGATCGGGGCGCGCCGACGCCGCGGACGCCGGGAGCCATCATGAATCCGACCATCGTCCCGCGCGCCCAGATCAGGCGCTCGTGCATCTTCCCGCCATGACTGAAGCGATAGGCCTCGGGATAGCCGTCCTCGATCACTTTCGCCCGCGAGCAGTTGGTGACGAGGGGCATCCGCCAGCGGATCGACAGGCGCGGCAGCCAAGCCCGCCCATAGCCGCTATCCGGGGCGAGGATGATCATCGGCCGCGCCTTCTTCAGCACCGGCTCCAGGGCGGCGAGCCAGCCGTCGGCGCTAAATTCGCGCAATGCCTCGTGCGCGACGACGGTCACCCGCTCGGCGCCATGCGCGGCCAGCTCCTCGGCAAGGGGCGCGACCTCGGCTCCCGGCAGGATCGCGTGGACATGGCCGGGGGCGACATGGCCGGAGACATGACGCGAAGCGCGGCCGCCCCGCCCTGTTACGATGTCGAGCGCCTCTTCGACGCATTCCAGCGTCGGCGGCGTCAGCCGGCCGTGCTCGACCTCGGCGATGACGACGATGGACATGGCGGTCACGGGCATGGACATCACACGGCCCTACCTGCTCTCTCGCCTTCGAGAATGGCGGCATGAGCCCGGCGCGGGGCGACGCAATCGCCGGCGCGGTGAAGCTCGAAGTCCGAGCCCTCCAACGCTTCGTAAAGCGTTTCATCGGCCTTGCGGTGAATGGCGAGGACGACGGTATCGGCCTTCGGAAAGGCGACCATCTGGCCGCTGTAGTTGTGCAGGGCCGTCACCACACCGCCCTCGATGCCGAGCACGGAATGGTTGGGCGTGCAGACGATGCCCAGACGCCGCGCCTGCCGGTACCAGTTCTCCAGATCGAGAGTGACGCCGAGATCCTGGCCGACATAAAGCGTCGGCGTCACCACCTCGACCTCGCAGCCCTGTTCGGCAAGGTGCTCGGCCGTGCTGGCGGCTTCGTGGAACCCCAGACGGTCGATCAGTATCACGCGCTTTCCGGGCGTCACCGCGCCGGAGAGAATGTCGGCGACGTCGGCGACCTCGGGCCCGTCGCCGCCGGGAATGGCGGTGCGGTCGGGGGTGGAGCCGGTGGCGACGATCACCGCATCGGGGCGTTCGGCGCGGACAGTCTCGGCGGTGGCGGCGACCCCGGTTCGCACCGCAACGCCGAGCTGGGCGATTTCATGCACGAGATTGCGCACGAGATCGCCGAATTCGGCTCTGGCGGTAACCCGCGTCGCCCATACCACTTGCCCGCCGAGGCGCTCCTCCTTCTCCAAAAGCGTGACCTTGTGACCACGCCGCGCAGCAATGGCGGCGGCCTTGAGGCCGGCGGGCCCGCCGCCCACCACCAGCACCCGCTTGGCCGGGTTGGCGGCGCGAAGGGTGCCGATGCCATACGTCCGTTCCTGCCCGGTGCCCGGCGTCTCGATGCAGCCGAGCCAGCGGTTCAAGCCCATGCGGCCGACGCATTCCTGATTGCAGGAGAGACAGAGGCGAATGTCGTCGACGCGGTTTTCCCGGGCCTTGCGGGCGAACTCCGGATCGGCGATCTGCGCGCGGACGATCCCGACGAGGTCGGCGTGCCCTTCCGCCAACACCCGTTCGGCCTGGATCGGATCCTTGACCCGCCCGACCCCGATTACCGGCAGACGCACCGCCTTGCGAATCGCCGACGGGATGAACATGGCATAGTTCGGCGGGATCCGCATCGACGCTTCGATCATGTAGAGGGTTTGCGTCGCGGTGCCGATGCTGGTGTTGATGCAGTCGATCAGCCCGTCCTCTTCGAGGATGCGCGCCAGCGCCACGGCCTCGTCGATCGTGATGCCGTCCGCGATCAGTTCGTCGCCGCACAGGCGCACGCTCAACACATAGTCGCGGCCGACGGCGAGACGGATCGCGGCGATGATCTCACGCAGGATCCGCGCCCGGTTCTCCAGGCTGCCGCCATACTCGTCGGTCCGGCGGTTGGTGTTGCGCGAGAGGAACTGACGCACGATCGAGGAATGCGAGCATTGCAGCTCGATTCCGTCGAAGCCGCCGCGCTTGGTGTGGCTGGCGACGGTCGCGTAGCCTTCGATGATCTGCCGGATGTCGTCGCGTTCGACCGCCTTGGCCACTTCCCGGAACAACGGATCGGCGATGGCCGAAGGCGCCCAGGCCGGCAGCCGGGTGAACATGCCGCTGCCCTGGCCGCCGTTGTGGTTGATCTGGGCCAGGATCGGCACGCCCTCGGCATGGACCATTTCGGTGATGCGCCGGTAACCGGGAATAACCGCCGGGTTGAACGCGTGGATCAGCTTTTCGTACGGATGATCGGTGGGATGGGTCGAGTGCTCCTCGGTAATGATCAGGCCGGCTCCCCCCCGCGCGCGCTCCCGATAGTAGAAAGCATGGCGGTCGGTCGGCATGAAGTCCTCGGCGTAATTTGTCAAATGCGCCGAGAACACGATGCGGTTCTTGACGATGATGGCGCCGATCTTGAGCGGCGTGAACAGGAGTCGGTTCGGCGTCGCCATGTCAAACCTCCAGTCCGGCGCGATAGCCTTCGAGGATCGCCTGGCTCATTGACCGCGGCGCGACGCAGTCGCCGCAGCGCACCACGCGCGCGCCGGACTCCTTGAGAGCGAAATACAGGTCTTCATCGGGAACCTCATGGGCGACGCTGACCACGAGATCGACATCCGCGATCGGGATCGGCCTGCGGTCGAAATGATCGAAACCAAGCACCGTCCGGTCGCCGACGCCAGCGATGTCCACTTGCGGCAGGAAGCTGACGCTCTTGGCGCAGGCCCGCTGCTGCCACGGCGTCAGTTCCATGGTGGCGGTGAGGCCCTGGCCGACAAACATGTCGGCCGATACGACCTCGACCCGCCAGCCGCGATCCGCCAGCCACTCGGCCACACCCATGCCGATCTGGTTGCCGATGGCGTCCAGCACCACCGCCTTTCCCGGCCGGGACGGCACGTCGCCCAGCATCACCTGTCGCGGCGTTCGCACGGGCAGCCCGTTGTCCGCGGGAAGCGACGGATCGGACGCCGGCCGTCCCCCCACAGCAATGATCACGGCTTCCGGCACCTCGCTCTGGACCAGCGCCGGCGTCACCTCGATCTCTGTGCGGATCGGGACGTTGAGCTTGCGCACCTGGCCTTCCAGCCAGTCGACCATCATCGCCAGCCGCTCGCGATGGGGCGCCGCGGCCGCCAGCCGCACGGCGCCGCCCACACGATCGCTGCGCTCGAACACGGTGACGCTGTGCCCCCGCTCGGCCGCGACCCGCGCCGCTTCCAGACCGGCCGGACCGCCGCCCACCACCAGCACCCGATGACGGGCCGGCGCGCGCGTCAGCGGCGCGAACTCCGGCGCCCCTTCGTAGCCGGCGGCAGGATTGGCGACGCAGCTGAGGCGCGGGTTTTGAACCTGGGCGACAACGCAGAGCTGATTGCACAGAATGCAGGGCCGCACCTGATGCGGCAGATCCTGGCGGATCTTGTTCGGCAAGGCCGGATCGGCGATCAAGGCGCGGGACATCTCCACCGCGTCGGCCTGCCCCTGTCCGACAATGTCCGCTGCGAGACTTGCCTCGACGATGCTGCCTTGCGCCACGACCGGCAGGTCGACCGCCTCCTTGATGAGGCGAGCGAGAGGGACCGCGAACCCCGGCGGCATGTGCAGCCCCGGTCGGGTCTGGTGGCTGGTGTAGATGCCGCCGGTGGTGACGCTCAGCAAATCGACCTGCCCTTCGCTTGTCAAAAGGCGCGCAATTTCGGCGGCGTCCTCGGGCTTGATGCCGGCCCAGGGCGCGTATTCGTCCCCGACCAGCCGCAATCCGACGATGGCGTCGCGACCGACCGCCTCGCGCACCGCCCGGATGACCTCGCGCGCGAAGCGCAGCCGATTGTCGAGGCCGCCGCCGTAATCGTCGCCCCGCTGATTGGTCAGCGGTGAGAGGAACTGGCGGATCAGGCTGTGCTGCCCGGCGTTGATCTCGACCCCGTCCAATCCTCCCTCCGCCGCGTAACGCGCCGCCTGGGCGAAGCCCTCGATCACCGCGGCGATGTCGGCCGCCCGCATCGCCTGCGGCATTTCGCGGCTGCTCACCTCGGGCACTGGCGACGGCGCCCACAGCGGCCGTTGCGAGTAATGGCTGCTGCCCTGCATGCCGCTATGGGTCAAGTGGGCAAGCGCCAGGGCGCCATGGTGATGGACGGCATCGGCGATCAGCCGGTAGCCCTCGACGACGCGCTCGTCGTAGCCGCGAATGACGTACTCGTAGGGCCAGTCGGACGGGTGAACCACGCTGCCTTCGAGGACGATCAGCCCCGCGCCGCCGGCCGCACGCGCCCCGTAAAAGGCGGCATGGCGTTTCTCGAAGCGATTGCGGGTGGCGAAATTGGTCTGCACGGCGCCGAACACGAGCCGGTTCGGCGCGGTCTTGCCGGCGAGCCGCAGCGGCTCGAACAGAGCCTGGTAACGGCTTTCTCGCGGTTCGGTCATCGCCGTCATGTCGTCAAAGC
>CAZRWU010000084.1:0-12940 GCA_964603915.1 uncultured Rhodospirillaceae bacterium | reverse complement strand
GCCGACATCGGCGAACTTGCCGAGGCGACGCCGACCGAGATGATGCTGCGCAAGACCCACCTGTACTGGCGGGCAATCGCATCTTGTCCAAGACCGGTCATCGCTGCCGTCAACGGTTACGCCCTGGGCGGTGGCTGCGAGCTTGCCATGCACGCCGACATCATCGTTGCCGGAGAGAGCGCCAGTTTCGGTCAGCCGGAGGTCCGGGTCGGGATCATGCCCGGCGCCGGCGGTATCCAACGCCTGACCCGCGCCATCGGCAAGTTCAAGGCAATGAAGATGGTCCTCACCGGTAAGCCGGTGACGGCGGCCGAGGCGGAGGCGATGGGCCTCGTCAGCGAAGTGGTTCCCGATGGCGAAGTGCTGGAGCGGGCGTTGAAACTGGCAGAGCAGATTGCCGCCATGCCTCCGCTTGCGGTGATGCAGATCAAGGAAGTCCTGCTGGCGGGGCAGGACGCCTCGCTGGAAACGAGCTTGTTGCTGGAACGCAAAGCCTTCCACCTGCTGTTCGACAGCCGCGACCAAAAGGAAGGCATGAAGGCGTTCGCTGAGAAGAGAAGACCACGGTTTGAAGGGAGATGACGATCACGGATGCGTCATGCCGAGTTCAAGACAACAAGCAGTCTGCCGCGCGGCGCAAAACGAACGACGGGTCCGCTGGTCAGCCGATTGAGCTTGGCGGGGGCACACGGGGCTGGGGCGAATCGAGCGCAACATCGGGACCGACCGCCCCGGGTTGCTGATGTGCCAGGTGGTGGGCGCTTGCATATCAAAGAAAGCCGGTACTTGCCGCCGGGTGCTTCATTTCACCTTTATGGCAGGCCGCTCTTGGCCAGTTCTCAGCTTTCCATTGCAGATTCGGCTGGCAAGAACGACTCCAGCGTCGTTGCCCTCGACCGTACCCCGCGCCAGCATGATCGAATCGACACTTTTTCAATGGACTGCTACAAATTTACAAAGGAAGCTGATGAATCTTCCGACTAACCCTGAAAGGAGGTAAGTCCAATGTCATCTGAACTTTATCAAAAAATCCGCAGTCATCCCCGGTATGAAGAGTTGGTCAGGCGCCGTAGCCGCTTGGCTTGGTCTCTCGCGGGCATTAGCCTGGGCCTGTTTTTCGGGTTTATTCTGGTTGCGGCGTTTCGTCCCAGCCTGCTGGCGATCCCGATTTCAAGTACCGGGGTCACGACGATCGCCGTGGTGCTCGGCGCTGCCATGGTTGTGCTGTTCTGGTTGCTTACTGGCGTATACATCCGACGCACCACGCAAGTTTACGACAAGATGAGCGCAGAAATCCTCCGGGATGTAAAAGAATGAAGGCGCACTCTATAAAGATCGCGCGCATCTTCGCCAAGAGATCAAGCAAATCTTGCAAATCCAAGATAAGATAAGTACAACAGTCTCCGGGAGGCTATAAAAATGAAGCCGATCGTTCTTATAATAACCCTTGTTCTTGCCATCCTGATACATCCTAGCATCGGGTTTGCGCAATCGCCGATTGAGGTCCGTCAGCCCAACGTTCCGGCGATTATCATGTTTTTTCTGTTCGTTTTCATCACGCTGGGCATCACCTACTGGGCCGCGCAACGCACCCGTACGACCAGGGATTTCTACAGTGCCGGCCGTAGCGTTTCGGGCACGCAGAACGGCTTGGCCATTGCCGGCGACCTGCTTTCCGCGGCGACGCTGCTCGGCATCAGCAGCTTGATTTTCGCCGCCGGCTTCGACGGTTTTATCTATTGCTTGGCCCTGATCGTGGCCTTCCCCATGATCATGTTCATCATGGCTGAACGGCTGCGCAATTTGGGCAAATTCACCTTTGCCGATGTCACCGCTTTTCGGCTCGCGCAGCGGCCCGTGCGGATTGTCGGCGCCTTCAGCGCGCTGGTGGTCGTCATCTTCTACCTGATTGCGCAGATGGTCGGGGCGGGGCAGGTGGTCACGCTGCTGTTCGGAATCCCGTACTGGTTCGCCGTCGTCAGCGTGGGCGTCCTGATCACCATCTACGTCACCTTCGGCGGCATGCTGGCGACGACCTGGGTGCAAATCATCAAGGCCGTGCTCTTGATCACTGGCGGTGCATTAGTCGCGCTGCTGGCATTCGCGTACTTCAGGTTTGACTTCGAGAGTATGGCCGCCGAGGCGGTATCGGTGCATAGGGCGGGCGCCAGCATACTGGCGCCTGGCGTATTCTTCAAAGAACCCCTGAATACCATATCGTTGGCGGTGGGCATGGTGTTCGGCACGGCCGCTCTGCCCCACATCCTGATGCGCTTTTTCACCGTTCCGGACGCGGTCCAATCGCGAAAAAGCGCCTTCGTCGCGACGGGGCTGATGGCGTTCTTTTTTATCATGGTCGGCCTGATCGGCCTGTCCGCTGTGGTGCTCGTTGGCCAGAATCCGGAATACTTCGTGGGTGGGGATACGAGCGGCGCGCTCATTGGCGGCGGCAACATGGTCGCCATGCATCTCGCCCATGCCGTGGGCGGTAATCTTCTGCTCGGTTTCATGTCGGCGGTGGCCTTTGCGACGATCCTCGCGGTTGTCGCGGGGCTGACGCTCGCCGGCGCATCGGCCATTTCTCACGACATCTATTCCAACGCGATCAAGAAGGGAACGGCGAAGGAAATCGACGAAGTGCGGATATCGAGAATAGCCACGGTTGCGCTTGGATTGACGGCGGTCATTCTCGGCATCATGTTCGAAAAGCACAACTTGGCCTTTTTGTCCGGGTTAGCGCTGGGTATCGCCGCCTCGGCCAATTTCCCGCCGCTGATCCTATCGATGTACTGGAAAGGCCTGACAACGCGGGGAGCGGTCCTCGGCGGCTTGGTGGGGCTATTATCGGCCTTGGTGTTCGTGATCCTGTCCGGCGCTGTATGGGTAACCGTGCTGGGCTTTGAACGTCCTATCTTCCCTTATGAACAACCGGCCTTGTTCTCCATGCCGCTGGGCTTTCTCGTGGCGTGGGTGGCTTCCGTGACCGATAAGAGTCCGCGTGCGGCGCAGGAAAAGGCCGCCTTCGCCGATCAACAGGTTCTGGCCGAAACCGGAGTCGAAGCCGCGCATTAATACTGCCATGGCGACAGACCGGGCATGATTCCGCTCATGCCCGGTCAACTCGGCGGCTCGATGGCGATGGCCGGGTTGCGGCCGTTGCAGGAATGGGCGAGTAGGGTCTTGGCGTGGAGGACGTCGCCTCTTTGCATCCCTGCCGATCAAGAATTGACCGAGGTTTTCGTTTCCACGCCATCGAGGAAGATCGAGACGGCGAGCTTGGCGCGCTTGCGCAAGGCTTCGGCCGTCGGCGGCGCCTCGACCTGTGACATGACGCGCAACAGCCACTGACCCTGGAGCATCGACAGGAAGAGGTCGGCGGCGAGTTCGGGGTCGTCGATTTGAAGCTGGCCGGCGCGGGTCGCGTTGGCCAGATAGTTGGCGACGCGGCTCGTCAACGCGCGTGGACCATGCCGCAGGAAGGTCTCGATCATCTGCGGGAAACGGCCGCCTTCGGCGACGAAGATGCCAAGCATCCGCGTCGACTCCGGGGCGACCACCTTGGTCAGAAACGAAAGCGCCAGCGTTTCCAGAACGCTGTGAGGATCGTTCCGTTCGTCGAGCACCAACTGCATCGAGTCGCCGAAGTCGCCGCAGCGTTCGGCAACGGCCGTCTCGATCAAGCCATCCTTTCCGCCGAAGGCCTCATAAAGCGTCGCGCGTGATCCCCCGGACAGTGCAATGATGTCCGACAGAGTAGCGGCCTCGCATCCTTTCTCTTGCAGTACCTGCCATGCCGCCTCGATCATCGCGCGGCGACGAGCCTCCCCGCGGGATTGGCTCTTCCGGCTTGCGGTCGGATTTGTCGTCAGCTGCGAGTTGTTCACAAAAAACTCCTTGCATGGCGTCATAAAAAACATACTGTATCGTACAGTACATATGACAGTCGTTCTCCGCAACAGATTCCGCCATGTTCGCTTACCGGAAGCTGGCGCGACATCGACAAGGAACCGGGCTTTTGCAGAACTGCACACCTTTCTCCGCTCGCTGGCTCTGGCTTGTTCTGCTTGGCGCCATGCTCCTGCTGTCCGCCTGTGACCAAGACAAAGGAGCGAACGCGCTGCCGTCGGCCGAGCCGCCGCAGGTCGGCTTTCAGACGATACAGCCGCAAACCGTGAGGCTGACGACGGAACTGCCCGGGCGCACGGTCGCTTACCGCATGGCCGAAGTGCGCCCGCAGGTCGACGGCATCATCCAAAAGCGGCTCTTCGAAGAAGGGGCCAGCGTCGAGGCCGGTCAACCGCTCTATCAGATCGATCCGGCCACATATCAAGCAGCGCTCAAGGCCGCCGAAGCCAACCTGGCGCGGGCTCAGGCGTCCCTCCAATCAAGCACGCTTAAGGTTGAGCGATTTGCAACGCTCCTGAGCCGCAGAGCGGTCAGCCAGCAGGAATACGATGATCGGGTTGCCGCCCAGGCCGAGAATCAGGCCGACGTCGCGGCCGCCGAGGCGCGGCTCGAGAGCGCGCGCATCAACCTGAATTACACGGTTGTCACGGCTCCCATTAGCGGGCGCATCGGGCGTTCGAACGTTACCGAGGGCGCCCTTGTGACGGCCAACCAGGAAGAAGCGCTTGCGATCATTACTCAACTCGACCCGATCTATGTCGACTTGTCCCAGTCGAGCGCCGAGCTTATGCGAACGCGGCGCGCCCTCGAAAGGGGTGAAATCGCCTTGCCGCTTGGGGGCGAGTTTGCTGTCGATCTGGTGGTCGACGCCACCGGCGCGCGCTATCTGCACAAGGGACGCATTCAATTCACCGAGGTTCTGGTTAGTGAGTCGACAGGCACCGTCAGCCTGCGTGCGGTTTTTCCGAATCCCGAGCATGAGCTGATGCCGGGCCTGTTCGTACGCGCGATCGTCACTCAGGGCGAGGTCAAGGACGCCTTCGCGGTGCCGCAGGCTGCGGTAGCGCGGGGGAATGAGGGTGAGCCCTTCGTCTGGGTGATCGCTGACGACAACATCGTCAAGCGGCGGCCGGTGGTCGTCCGGCGTGCGATCGGCCAATTCTGGGTGGTGACCGACGGACTGTCCGGCGGCGAGCGCATCGTCGTCGATGGCCTGCAGCGGGTGCGTCCGGATATCGAGGTGACGCCGGTTGCCGTTGATCAGCAAGACACGCCAAAGACCGCAAATCGGAATTTGGCTTCCGGCTGAGCCAACGAATCCTCTGCAAACGTAAGGACTCGCGTCATGGCGCGCTTTTTCATCGATCGGCCCGTTTTCGCCTGGGTCATCGCGATTATTATGATGCTGGCGGGCGGCTTATCGATCCTGCAGTTGCCGATCGAGCAGTATCCCGAAATTGCCCCGCCGTCGGTGCGCATTACCGCGACCTATCCAGGGGCCTCGGCGCAAACGCTGGAGAACACAGTCACCCAGGTCATCGAGCAGCAAATGACCGGCCTCGATTACCTGCGCTACATGTCCTCGAACAGCGATTCCACCGGCAACGCGCAAATTACTCTGACGTTCGATCCTGAAGCCGATCCCGATATCGCCCAGGTTCAGGTCCAGAACAAACTGCAGCTCGCCCTGCCGCTCCTGCCCGAGATCGTGCAGCGGCAAGGTATTTCGGTCGCCAAATCGAGCGGTAGCTTCCTGATGGTGTTGGGCTTCGTGTCGGACGATCCGGCGACCCCGCAGAGCGATATCGCGGACTTCGTCGCCTCGACGATTCAGGATCCCATCAGTCGGGTCAACGGCGTCGGCGGCGTCACCCTGTTCGGAGCGCAGCACGCGATGCGCATCTGGCTGGACCCCGACGCTTTGATCAGCTACGGCCTGACGACGACCGACGTCATCGCCGCGATCGAGGCTCAGAACGCCGAGGTTTCGGCTGGTGAAATCGGCGGCACGCCCGCCGTCGACGGGCAGCAACTCAATGCGACGATCATTGCGCAAACGCGGCTCGAGACCCCTGAGCAGTTCGCCGATATCCTGCTGCGGGTCAACACCGACGGCTCGCAGATTCGTCTGAAGGATGTCGCGCGGGTCGAGGTCGGCGCGCAATCCTATAACACCATCGCCCGCTACAATGGTCGACCGGCGGCCGGAGTTGGCATCAATCTGGCGGTCGGCGCCAATGCGCTGGAAACCGCGAGGGCGGTGCGCGAGCGCATGAGCGAGCTGGAGCCTTTCTTCCCGGAGAATTTCCGGGTCATCTACCCCTATGACACGACGCCCTTTGTGCGGATCTCGATCCTGGCGGTGGTGCAGACGCTGGCCGAGGCGATTGTCCTCGTTTTCTGTGTGATGTACCTGTTCTTGCAGAATTTCCGGGCGACGCTGATCCCGACGATTGCCATCCCCGTCATCCTGCTCGGCACCTTTGGCATTCTGGCCGCCTTCGGCTTCTCGATCAACACGCTCACCATGTTCGCCATGGTCCTCGCCATCGGCCTTCTCGTCGATGACGCGATTGTCGTGGTCGAGAACGTGGAGCGGGTCATGGCCGAAGAGGGGCTCCCGCCAAAGGAAGCGACCCGCCGCTCGATGGACCAGATCACCCCGGCCTTGGTCGGCATCGCCCTGGTGCTCTCCGCCGTCTTCGTGCCGATGGCTTTCTTTGGCGGCTCGACGGGCGCGATCTATCGCCAGTTCTCGATCACCATCGTGTCGGCGATGGCGCTTTCGGTGTTCGTCGCTCTCGTCCTCACGCCGGCCCTCTGCGCCACCATGCTCCGTCCCCCGAAGGGCGAATGGCACGGCAAACGGGGCTTCTTCGGGCTGTTCAATCGCGGTTTCGATTGGGCCAACCGCTTTTACCAGAAGAGCGTGGGTCACGTGATCGGTCGGCGCGGGCGCTACCTGCTGATCTATGTGGTGATTGTCGGCTTGCTCGGGTTCTTGTTTCTGCGTTTGCCGACATCGTTTCTTCCGGACGAGGACCAGGGCATCATGTTCGCCCAGGTCACGACGCCGGCGAACGCCACCCAGGGCCGCACGATGCAGGTCCTGGAGAAGATCGAGGACCACTTCCTCAATCAGGAAGCCGAGAACGTGAACGGCTTGTTCACCGTGGCCGGCTTTTCGTTTGGCGGCCGCGGCCAGAACGCCGGCATCGCCTTCATCAACCTGAAGGACTGGTCCCAACGCGAAGACGACGAGGACAGCGTTTTCGCGATTGTCGGCCGGGCCATGGGCGCGTTCTCGCAAATCCGCGAGGCGCAAATTTTTGCCTTCACGCCGCCCGCGATCATCGCGTTGGGCAACGCCAGCGGGTTCGATTTTCAGCTCCTCGATCGCGGCGGAGTGGGTCATGACGCCCTGATGGAGGCGCGCAACCAGCTGCTGGGCATGGCCAACCAGGATCCGCGCTTGAACGCGGTGCGGCCCAACGGCCTCGACGACACGCCACAGTTCCGGATCGATGTCGACCATGAAAAAGCGAGCGCGCTGGGCCTTTCGATCGCCGATATCAATAACACGCTGTCGACCGCGTGGGGCTCTCGCTACGTCGACGATTTCATCGAGAACGGCCGCGTCAAGAAGGTCTATCTGCAAGCGGATGCGCCCTATCGGATGCTGCCGGAAGATCTTGATCGCTGGTATTTGCGCAACGCTGATGGCGACATGGTGCCCTTCTCCGCTTTCGCGACATCGCACTGGACCTACGGCTCGCCACGCCTGGAGCGTTACAACGGCATTTCCTCCATGCAGATCCTCGGTTCCCGCGCGGAAGGGGTTTCCTCCGGAGAGGCCATGGCGGCGATGGAAGAATTGGCCGCTCAGCTTCCGCCCGGCATCGCCTACGAATGGACCGGACTGTCCTATGAAGAGCGGCTGTCCGGGGCCCAGGCGCCGATGCTCTACGCCCTCTCGTTGCTCGTCGTTTTCCTCTGCCTTGCGGCGCTCTATGAGAGCTGGTCGATCCCGTTCTCGGTCATGCTGATCGTGCCGCTCGGCGTGCTCGGCGCGGTCATCGCCGCCATTCTGCGCGATTTGCCCAACGACGTATACTTCCAGGTCGGTCTGCTGACGACGATCGGGCTTTCGGCGAAGAACGCCATTCTGATCGTCGAGTTCGCTCGCACGCTGTATGACGAGGGGATGGATCTGCTCGATGCGACGGTCGAGGCGGCGCGCCAGCGTTTGCGCCCGATCATAATGACCTCGATGGCTTTCTCGCTGGGCGTGCTGCCACTCGCCATCAGCACGGGCGCCGGCGCGGCAAGCCGAGTGGCGATCGGCACGGGCGTCCTTGGCGGCATGCTCTCCGCCACCTTCCTGGCGATCTTTTTCGTCCCGTTGTTCTTTGTGCTGATCGTGCGCCATTTCTCGCGCAAGCGGCTTGGCGAGGAGAAAAGCAGGGAGGAGCTAGACCGCCAACCCATCGTCGGCGGCGCCTCCGCCTCGTGACGAGGCGCCGCTCGATTCAGTCTCATGCCGCTTCGAAACGACGGGCGGCCAAGCCGTGACGCTCGCCGCAAGGCCACCTCCGGGCGCGTCTCCCGCGCCTGCTTCCGCAAGGTCCTCTCACCGTTCGGACTCGGGAGGAGGCGGGCGCCTTATCGCCGCTAAATTTCGAACGGTCGCTGCCGGTCGTAGATCGGATCGTGCTGCCCGACGACCCAGTGGTTCGGGCTCTGGTGCGGCGGCATCCGCTTCAGGATTTCCGCATGAAAGGCGTGATAGTCGCCGCTAAAGCGCCCGTCGCTCCAGACATCGAGAAGCGCCGCCGTAAACTGGCCATTGGCAAGACCGTCATAGGAGTACTGGTTGTCCTGGCAGCCCGAGAGGAGACGGACGGTGCAGCGCACCGGATGAGTCAGTTCCTTGCTCAACAGGCTTTCGTCGCCCCAGGGAAAGCTCCGGCCCAACTCGGTATAGAAATCGCGGTTCTGGCGAAAGACGCGGGCGGCGATTTCCTTGGGCATCGCGCGTCGCGCGAACAGTCGTGGCCCGCTCTCATCGAGAGTCAAGGCTTGGTCCGTGATCGCCGCCTTGATCACCGTGCCGCTATGGCAACTGTCGGAAATGACAAGAACCCGAACTCCCTCGGCGAAACCGCTCCAGAGATGATAGATCTCATCGTCGATGAGTTGGGCGTCGAACAGGCACCAGGTCTCGTCGATGCCGTCGATCTCGTCGCTGTTGAAGTCCGGAACCTGCCCGCCATGACCGGAATAGGTGACGAGATAGACGTCCCCAGCGACAAGTTGGTCTGCTGCTTTGCGGATTTGGGTCATCACGGCTTCGCGTGTGGCTGCGGCGGTGAGGAGTGTGGTGGTGGCGTAGCCCAATGCCGCCGCGATCCTTTGCATGTCCTCGGCGTCGAACTCGCAGGCCGCGAGCCGGCCATCCCATCCGGCATAATGGGCCGGATCGAGAGCATTGAGGCCGATATGGAGGGAAATGCCCTTGCGTGGACCCGGTCGCGCTTCGGCCTGAGCCTGCGCCTCAGGCGCCTCTCCGGCAGCGGTTTCGGCGCGCGCCTGCGGCTCGGCGCCAATAGCCCGCGCCGCTCCGGCGCGGGCCGCCAACCGGTGGATGGCTTCTTCGAAGCGCGCGGCAACGACGCCGAAACCGTCATCAGTCGGATGCAGTTCGTCGTGCCAGCGTTCGCGGCCGACAATGCCGCGAACATCGACAAACTCCGCTCTTCGCAAGCGGGTGAGCCGGGCCAGCGCGGCGTTGAAACGATCGATCATCACCCCGACGATGGCTTCTTGAAGAGCAGGATCAACAATGCCGCGGCTGGCCATGGGTTTCCCCAGCCACCGTTCGTTCAATGGCAGGGGCCGGTCATAACCATGGCAGACGACGGCGACCTGGGGGAAATTGCGCTCGATGTCGTTAAGCAGTCGATCGTAGCCGCTGATCGCCTCGGCCAGAACGGCATCAAAGGAGGGAAGCAGATAATCGGCGGCCGGCCGTTGTGGTGTCGCCGGATCGTACTGCCGTAAATGGCCGGCGAGATTGCCGCCGCCGAGCAGATCGTTGCCGCCGGCGCTGAACAGAAAGATCGCGGCGTCGGTTTCCCTCAGCGCGCTTCGGTATTCGGCCTTGGCGAGTATGGCGGCCAGCGTGTCGCCGGCCGCATCGAGACTGAGAATAGCGAATTTTCGGCTCAGGTGGTCGATGATGTCGTCGAGAAGGATGGGGTACTGAAACCAGGAATCGCCTTCCGATACGATCACCGGACCGGTATAGCCGTCGGCGATGCGGCGGTCGAAGGCGGCCCGCCGCCGCATTCGCGCCCACCAGTTGGCGGCGTTGAGGGCCAAGGCGCTCCGCGCCGCCGCTTCGGCCGGATCGCTCGGCAGATCCACCGCGGCCGGATCGATCTCGAGAGCCGGCGCGAACGGTCCGGAGCGCTCGGGGTCGATCTGAAAATAAGGCCTCAGCTCGTTCTCGTCGATGTTGGTGTCGCCCAATCGGCGCATCAGTTCTTCGAGAGAGATTCTTTCATCGGTCGTCACGGCGTCTCCTCCTCACCTGCGCCTCTCATTAAGAAGTCTTGCTATGTCGAAGCGGTGTCTGGTCGCTCGGCGTCGCCGCCTTGGCGCGGGAGCGTCCTGCCGATCCAGCGCTAGACCACGGAAGCGCTCTGCAAGGCGCGCCGCACGGCCGATTCTGCGTCGACGCAGCCGTAACCGAAATACGGGGAGTGACCGTTCACATAGCCGTCGCCGATCTTGCGCGCCGTCTCCTTGAGAACGTTTTTGACATCCTCCGCGGTCAGCCGCGGGTTCGCGGTCAGCACGAGCGCGCAGATTCCGGCGACGAGAGGACAAGCGCTCGATGTGCCGCCAAAATCGTAGGTGTAATCGCCTGGCGCATAGCCGAGAGGCAGGCGCTGTCCGCCGAGTTCGATAAAGCCGGTCACATCGGCGGTCAGGATGCCCCATCCGCCGGCGCCGCTGGATGGCGCGCAGATCCAGATTTCATCACCGAAGTTGCTGTAATGGGAGCGCTCGTCGCGGCTTGTCGATGCCGCCACGGCAATGACGTCTGGATGAGTCGCAAAGCCGTCGAGGCTTCCGCCCGCCGGATCGTTGATGTCGTGCGCGGAATTGCCGGCGGCGAAAACGATCACGCAGCCCCTGCCGCCCCGGCCGCCGGTCGCGCACTTCCCGATCGCGCGCGAGGCGCGAGTGGACAGGGGAAAAAGGTCCGCGGCTCCGCCCCAGCTGCAACTGACGATCCAGGCGCCGCGAAGGGTGACATATTCGAACCACGCCTCGATCTGCGCATCGGCAAGGTTCGGGCCCCAGCGTATCGGCATCAAGGTTGCGCCGGGAGCGGCGCCAACGACGTCACCGCCTCCGGCGCGGCCGACCGCGACGCCCGCGCAGGCGGTGCCATGCCAATCGTCGGCCCCCATGCCTGGGCTCGGGTCGGCCGAGTTTCGCGTGAAGTCCCACGGATGAACGGCCTTCCCGACAAGATCCGGATGGGTGAGATCGAAACCATCGTCGATGACCGCGACGACAACCTCGTACGCGCCGAGACTCTGCAGCGCCTCCCATGCCGCAACGACTCGTGCGTCCGCGCCGGCCTTGAAGCCGACGCTGGTCCCTCGGTGCCAGCCCGTGTTCTTCAGGTGCCACTGCTCATGCAGCAGTGCATCGACGGGATGGACGAACGCCTCTGCTTTGATGCGGCCGGGCGTCGCCAGTTCCGGCTCGGCGATGTCGATGAGCTCCGACTGTTGGAGCGAAGCGGCTGTCTTGACGGGGTTCACCGAGGCCGGCGTCACCTTGACAATGAACTCGCCTTTTCCCCGCGCCTCGACCATCTGAAGATGGTGCCGGCTCAAAAGCGCCTGCTGTTCGGCCTCCGGGACATCCGGCTTGAAAACGACGAAAAGATTGCCCGTCGGCACGAAAGGCACCTTGTCGGCCGATGTGTGAAACACATGAGAGCCGGTCGCGACCGTCGGGTTTTGGCGCAACACGTCAAGCTGTCGGTTCACCTCCTCGGCGGACGCATGGATCTCGACGAGGCTGAAGCCTCCGAGGCTGCCGCGGCGGGCGGTCGGCGAGCGCATCGCAAGCGCCGCAAGCTCGCTTCGAAGGGGTTCGGCGCTGCCCGGTTGCGCCTTGATCGCGATAAGCGAAGGGCTTTTGGTGAGTTCAAGGTCGCAGCCGCCATACTTCAGCGTGACCTTGTCCTCCGCCATTGTCCTCGCCTCCTCCACGGGAGTGGGCCGCGCCGATTTTATTCTTGTCAGTTGCGGAACTAATCATAGGCAACGGGATCCGGTTGGCAACCGGCCAGGCCCGAGATTTTTTATCAGCCGAGATCGCGCTCGGCGCGATGCCCCATGCCGATCTCGCCGCGAGCTTCCGCCCTTCGTCCGGAAGCGTCGTGAAATTGTGTCGGCCCACTTTCCCATGCCTGCGTTGCCCGCTGCCTTGTTTCCTTGCCTTCCTGTCGCGTTTCCGAGCGCCGACAATCCGCGTAACGCATGCGCCACAGATGTTGCGAGTCAGGAGCATCTAGAACTGGATTAACTTGACACGCCGATCGCGTTTTGGCAAAGTAGAGATGGAGATTATCGCGCTAAAAGCGAAAGCAGGCGCGAATAAAATAGAAAAAGGTTGCAGGGTGGGAGATGTCCATGGGCAGGTTATGTGGCCGAATAGTATTCGTGCGCCTCGAATTTGAGGGCGAAAGCTGTTGCCACAGCTTTGATACTCCACCAATTTCGTTCAACCCTTGTATTTCCTCGAATTCGAGGGGCGATGAACATATGAGCTTGTGGATCGGATGTGGCTTTTTTAGGGACGGCCACAACGGTCCCAACACGACTACCCCGTTGATTGACTACATCAACAGCATCGCAGTTGTTCCCCGGGTCGGTCTGTTCAGGGCCGTGAAAAGCGGTTTGCTTAAGGCTTGCAACCGGCTGATCGCGCCGCCTCGGGATCTGGC
>CAZRWU010000083.1:0-13106 GCA_964603915.1 uncultured Rhodospirillaceae bacterium | reverse complement strand
ATACACGGCTCTCTCCCCTCTCGCGCGTACCTCGCGAAGATGCAAAGCGAGCCAGCTTTCAAAAGAAGGCACGTCTTCAACGCCCACCGCCAGCTTGACAAGGTGCAGGGTCATCTCGCACGCCCGGGTCTCATCGTTGGCTCAGCGATCCGCACCGTAATTGCGGATGCGACACCGCCGTGGACCGCTCCCTCCATATCCTTGCGAGCCAACAGGTATAAGGACCGGGTTACCAAGGAATTTCGCTCCCATCGTAGTGCAGAAAACGGCCGCTGTCCTCGATCCTCAGGTTACCGATCACGTCCCGCATGCCCGCGACGCTTTCAAAGGAATCGATGCTGGCGCCAGGGCCCCCCATGTCCGTCCGCACCCAGCCCGGATTGAGGACCACGACAATAAATCCCTGATCGCGCAAATCAATCGCGAGGCTTTTCATGACCGCGTTCAAGGCTGCCTTGGAAGACCGGTAAATGTAGACGCCCCCAGAAGTATTGTCATCTATGCTCCCCATCTTGCTGCTGATCGTCACGATCTTGTATTGTCGTCCCTTCGAAAGATGATCGAGAAAAGCCGCGCTGATCTTCAAGGGCGCCATGGTGTTCGCCCGGAGCACCTCGCACCAGGTTGCGTAATCCACGTTGTTGTACGGCACGACGCGCGGCCCATAGATTCCCGCATTGTTGATTAAAAGGTCGATCGGTTCGCCATGAAGCTTGCGGGCAAGTTGCTCGACACGAGCGAAGTCGGTCACGTCGAGCGGGTAGATCTGGATGTCGCCTTCCAACGCCGCGAGAGCATCGGCTTCATCCGGTTCGCGACAGGTCGCGATCACCTTCCAGTCATCGGCGGCGTACTGCTTGGCAAACTCCAGTCCGAGGCCCCTGTTCGCTCCTGTTATCAGACACGTCGGCATTGATCGCCTTCCTTTCTTTCTGCCATCTGCGGCGCCCCCCTCCGCGGATCATCATTGGCGCGTTCTTTTCCGGCCCATCGCGGCGGACAAAAACGCGTTCTCAACGATCACAGATCGCCGGTCAACCACATCGTGCTACCGCCCAGGGAGCACCTTCCTCAGGCCGAACTCTCACCAAAGCCATATGGATGACCAGGATTATATATGCGCTAAAAGATCACCGGCAAAACGGAGAGGAGGCTGAAGCCGCCAAGCCCGCCAACCACAATTCCGAGTACGCCATTGATGATTCCGAGGATGTTTGCCGGAAGCCGGCGCCGCATCATGCACGACCCGGTCGTCAATGTTATCCACCACAGAAGGGAGCCCATGATGACGCCGCTCACAATCATCTCGGCTCCCTCAGGATGATCCGTCTCATCAACCAGACCAAATGCCGCAAAAACGCCAATGAACGCGAAGAGCGTCGCGGGGTTGATGATCGTGAGGACAAAGCCGGTCGCTACCGCGCCCGTGATGTGACCGGGATGCTCGCGGCGGTTGTCGGCGTTCTTTTCAGCGGAGGTGGCGACGGTGTTGCGACGCATGATCATGTAAATTCCAAGCATCAGCAAGAACACGCCGCCGCCAAACCTGAACAAGGCTTCATTGTCGAGAATGTAACCGATGATTAAGGATATCCCATAGACCGCGGCTCCCGCCAGCATTCCATCGGCAGCGGCGGCGCCGATTCCTGTCGCGATGCCGACGATCCATCGGCGCTGAAGCCCTCGCCGCAGACAGAGTGCGCCAACAGCGCCAACCGGCATGGCAATCACAAAGCCGGCAACAAAAGCCTTGAGAAAGATTATCCCATGGCTGTGTTGTCCCTAGCTTCACAACACGTTCAGGCAGGATGGGCCGCCCCGTCGCCAAGCGAAACGTCGGCCAATCCGGGCAAAGATCGCTTACCCGCTTGCCTCGGCGGACGACGTGGAGACCCGCCGTTCCTTTTCATCGAGCAACCGCGAGCAATGAGCCTGCAGTTCTTCGAGTTCCTGCAGCATCGTTGCTATATCGTGCTGCTGTTGAAGCAACGCGGCCCGCTGCCCTTCGATCTTGCCAAGAACAAGACGCAACTGGGATATCTGCGAACGGTCGACGTCGTACATGTCGATCATTTCGCGAATTTCTTCGAGCGAAAAGCCAAGCCGCTTGCCCCGCATGATCAGCTTGAGCCGGACCCGGTCGCGCGGCCGGTAAACGCGCCGTCGCCGCTCCCGCAAAGGCGAGATCAAACCGCAATCCTCGTAGAACCGAATCGTGCGCGGGGTAATGCCGAATTCCTCGGCAAGCTCCGCTATGCCATACTTTCGCGTCATGGACGGAAGGTATGTGCAGTTTACGTAAAGGTAAAGCCTCTCTGGTGCGGTCGAGAAGACTCGAACTTCCACGGGGTCTCCCCCACAGCGCCCTCAACGCTGCGCGTCTACCAATTCCGCCACGACCGCGAAAAGGCTTGCGGCATGCCTACGACGTGCCATTTGATCTCGCGGAGATAGCAGATGATTGAAGCGCATTCAAGCGCGCGAGGAAAATTCGGAGGCTTGCACAGCGGTGGCTGATCGGCATTCGCCTGACCAAGGGCCGATTCGCAATCAAACAGCGCAAAGGTTTCTTGCAGGTCCGGTTGCTCCGGAATGGATCGTCATGCCGGGGCCTGTGGAATATCCGGAAGCGGTTGCGTTCATGGAAGACCGCGTCGAAAAAATTCGAAGCGGCATCGCGCCCGAGCTCATATGGCTGATCCAGCACTCCCCCCTCTACACCGCAGGGACCAGCGCAAGACCGGAAGAACTTCTTATCCCGGATCGGTTTCCCGTTTTTCCGAGCGGGCGCGGCGGCCGCTACACGTACCATGGCCCCGGGCAACGAGTGGCCTACGTAATGCTCGATCTCAGGCAACGCGGCGCCGACATTCGAGCATATGTTTGTGCGCTGGAAAGCTGGATCATCGCCGCATTGAAGCGGCTGGGCGTCCAGGGAGAGCGACGGGACGGGCGAATCGGCATCTGGGTTGTCGACCACGACGGCAAGGAAGCAAAGATCGCCGCCATCGGCGTCAGGGTCAGACGATGGGTCAGCTACCACGGCATTGCCATCAACGTGTCGCCAAACTTGGCTCATTTCGAGGGAATCCTGCCCTGCGGCATTGCCCGGCACGGCGTCACATCGCTGCGGGCTCTCGGACTCGACACCAGCATGGACGAACTGGATTCCGTGCTGCACGATACATTCGGACCTGTTTTCGAGGAAGGTGACGGGCCGCTGCCAACACGCTCTATTCCGCGATGACGGGAGGGATCAAGAGGTGACGGGAGGTGACCGATTTTCGACGCCGTTTGAGGAATTTGCGGCGACCGACGGGAACGACCGTTCCCTCGAAGACTTCGCCGATAACTTGAGCGAAGCCGAGCAGCCAGGCGCCGTTCTCCACGCCCTCAACAAGTTAGAGGCGGTTGTGTCCGCCCACACCGAGTGGTTGAAAAACTGGCATCTCGAAATTCTTGAGGGCCTGTCACCTCAGCGACATGTCCATATCAATCCTCCTGTGCTTGATCTGCCGAAGTGGATCGAAGATCCGGTTTTGCAGGCCCACCCGGAGCATCAAATTGTTTGTGAGAGCTTGCGACAACTGCAAGCGCAAGCCGAGCGGGTCGCGGAGACCGTTCGAGAGACCGGCGTCATTCCGACCGCGGCATACAGCGATTTCATGGACACGGTTTTGGCTTTTGCATCGGCAATCCGCCAACTTCAAAATGACACATGGAATCAGCTTGCAAACGTCGATCCGCTCAGCGGCCTCGGCAACAGGCGCGCGATGTGGCGCAAGTTGCGGATCGAATACGAACGACAGGCGCGCAACCGTCATCCGTGCTGCATCGCCATGCTCGATCTCGACTACTTCAAGGAGATCAACGACGGCTGGGGTCACAGCGCCGGCGACACCGTGCTGCAAGCGGTTGCAGCGATGCTGAGGGCGAGCGTGCGGCCCTACGATTCGATTTTCCGCTTCGGCGGCGATGAGTTCCTCCTTTGCCTGCCGAACGCGGACCTTCGCGCGGCCTGGGCGATCATCGAGAGGCTGCGGTTGAAGGTTTCCGTTTCGCCTATCGAACTGAAAGATGGCAGCACAACCAAAACGAGCTTATCGGTGGGAATTGCTCCGCTCGAGTGGGAAATGAGCGTGGAGGTCGCCTTGGAGAGGGCGGATGCGGCGCTTTATCAAGCCAAGCGCAGCGGCCGCAACTGTCTTTATGTCTGGAGCCCTCGCCTGTCGTTGGCTTGACCGATTAAAATTCAGCGACGTGAGTGGGAACGTCCGAGCTTGGGAATTACCCAAGAATGCAGTCACTGGGTCGGCAGCGGACGGAATCCCGGCTGATCCGGAACTTCGGCAGCTTTTGTGGACACGGCGGTGACGCGAGCGGCCGGAGGTCCCTTCGAGCACAGCCCCACCATGTCATCGACGGCTGTCCTGGGCCCAGCGAACAACGCTTCCACGCTGCCATCGTGGCGATTGCGGACCCACCCCCGAAGCCCGCGCCGGTTCGCCTCATCCACCGTCCATCCTCGAAAGAACACGCCCTGAACCCGCCCTTCGATGCGGACCATAACAGCCTTAATCGTCTCGCCGGTCGTCAATGGATGCTTTCCTCATTCCTCCCGGAGGACCCGTCGCTCCGTTCGACATCACGACACCAGGCAATGAACCGATCGGCAAAAATAATATCGTCCTTCAATCGTTGTCGCCGCTCAATGGCCTCCGCCACCTGACCCCACCGCTCGCTCTGGTAGCTTTCATCCAGCAGCGCTGCTTCGCATGCCGCCGCGGCGTCAATACGTTCCCCCGCCAACGCCAAAGCGATGATCAGCGAGCCACTCGCCTGGGTGATGCTCGCGATGCCCGTCAACTCCATATCGCCGGTCATGCCCACCGCCGACGCCAAGGCCTCAACCGTCCCATCAGGCTGTTTCACCGGCATGACGCCGCTCGTGACATTGAACGAGACGCGCCAAACCGCCTGCGCCCAGTCCAGCAGCGGCTGCCAGCAGGCGTTCTGACGCAAGGCAAGTTCGGGCGGATCGGCAGCACGATAGAAAAGAAGATCGAATTCCGCACAACCGGCCAACTGATCAACGACGGCTTGTCGCTTGATGCTGACCATATCGATGGCGGTCGCCGCCAGACGCGTGGCGGGAAGTGTTTCCGGCCTGATAACGTCGGCCTGAGCCAGCCATTCCGCGACCACTGCCCGGGCGAGGGCCTGCGTCGGCAGCAGGAAATCTGCGCCGGCGGGAGTCTTCATCGTCCGGTCATCGAGAAGAATCCGATAGCCGTCTTCGCTCGCGACCAAATCCGCGCGGCGATAAAATCGCTTCGTGGCCAAGTTCATCTTCACTGGTTGATCAGTCCATCAACTGCGGGAGCGATCGCGGCAAACTCGTCAACGACGGCGTGAGCGCCGGAGGCTTCCAGTTCATGCTGTCGATGATAACCCCACGTTACCGCAACAGCCAAGGTGCCGGCATTGCGCGCCATCATCATATCATAGGTGGTATCACCCACCATGACCGTCGCCCCGGGATCGGCTCCAACTTCAGCCATAGCCTGGAGCATCATCTGTGGACTCGGTTTCCCGGCAGCGTTGTCTGGGGTTTGCAGCGTCACGAAGCGATGCGTCAAGCCGTGAGCGGATAGCGTCGCCATCGCTCCGCGACGCGATTTTCCCGTCGCAAGCCCAAGACACCACCCCTGATCTTCCAGAGCTTGCAGTCCTTCCATGACACCCGGATAGAGCGGCTCAAGCAGAGCGCGCTCGCAATGCATTGCCGCGACGGCCTCTCTATAGCTCTCCGACACCCGCTTGCATCTCTGTGCGGTTACTGTAGGCAAAAGACACGCAATCGCCTCAGAAAGCGATAAACCGACGACGCGACGGACCGCGTCGTCGGTTGGCAAAGGAAGGTCGTGCGCCGCGAACGCAGCGCACATACTTGCCATGATAGCCGCCCCGCTATCGACGAGAGTCCCATCACAATCGAATACGCAGAGCTTGATCATCTGTCGCCGATCAATGGCTCGCCGATGACCTTGCCGACCACTCCAGAACCTGCCTTCGGCCGCCTTCCCCTCAAGCTGACTTTACGGAGATCGTTTTCGCGGGAGCCGGCTTGACCTTCGGCAACGTCAAGCGCAGCACGCCGTCCTTTACCGACGCCTCAATCCCCTCGCTATCGATATTTTCCGACAACGTGAACGCCCGCTCGTAATCTCCGTCACGGAATTCAGCATGAGTGAGGGAATAGCCTTCACGCGCCATCATCGAGCGGGAGGGCCCTTTGATCGTCAAAACGCGCTTGTCGAGCGTGACATTGACATCATCCGGCTCAACGCCGGGAATCTCGAGAACGAGGCACAACGCATCTTTGGTTTCATAAATATCGGTCGGCGGAGAGAAGACAGGCTTCGTCCTGGTGCTTTCAGGCCCATCTCCGCCGCTTGCCATCTGCCGGTTCATCGGGTCGATCATGTCAGCGTCTCCCTCTACGACGTCTTGATCGTGATCCGCTTGGGCTTGTCGTGTTCTGGACGAGGTAGCTCTACGGAAAGAATCCCATTATGGACGCTCGCTTTCACCTGTTCGGGATCGACATTGAACGGCAACGTCACCGTTCTTGTAAACGGGCCATACTCCCGCTCGCTGCGATGAACCGCGACATCGGGCTCCCTGACCTGCGGCTCCCGGCTACCCTTGATCGTCAACGTGTTCTGATGGACCGAGATCTCCATCTGATCAAGCGCGACTCCCGGCACCTCGGCAGCCACGATAATACCGTTTTCCCCCCTCCACACATTCAGGGGCGGGAACTCGACCGCTTCTTGCCAGCGGTAGCCCCCAAAAGTACGGTTGACCTCATCTTGAATGCGCCGCAGCGTCGATAAGGGATCAGCCCATTGATCCGCGGCCGGTCGGTAAAGAGCCATCATCCAACTCCTTCGTTTGTGATCCGCAATGACACCGAACCAGCATACCAGCTCAGGCGAGAGCCGAAGCATTTGAGATTTAACCGACCGCTCCGGTCACGCAAGTACCCGCGGCAGGCGTCAGGAATCGGTCTCCGCCGCCCAACCGGCCGCGCGCAAGGCGCGCTCATTCGTCGCAAAACCAAGCAGCCGCCACGTCTGCCGCATGTCTTCCGGCAACGGCGCTTCGAGAGTCAACACGCCGCCGGCGGGATGAGGAATGCGCAAGGCGCGGGCATGCAGGTGCAATCGGACTTTCGGCGTCAAGCCTTCCAGAAAGGCCGCAGAGCCTCCGTATTTGCCATCGCCAAGGATGGGTGTTCCCAGGGCAAGACAGTGTGCTCGCAGCTGATGTGTGCGCCCGGTGATCGGTTCCAACGCCAGCCAAGCGGCCTTACGGCCTGCTCGCTCGATCACGCGGTAGTCGGTGACCGCTCTGGCGCCGGCGGCGCGATCAGGGCCAACCTTCTCTCCATGACGCCCCGGCAGCTTGCTCAACGGCAAGTCGATCCGCCCCGATGGCGGTTGCGGCGTTCCGACGACAAGGGCCCAATAGAGTTTTCGGGTAAACCGCGAGCGAAACGATCGTCCCAACGCGGCGGCGGCGGCGGCGCTCCTGGCGAGAACGAGAATACCCGAGGTATCGCGGTCGAGACGGTGCACCAGTCGGGGCCGCTGCCCTTCCTGCGAAAATGCGTCGAGCATGGCGTCGAGATGGCGCCGGGTTCTCGTGCCTCCCTGAACCGCAAGCCCGGACGGCTTATCGAGCGCCAGAACATGCTCATCGCTGAACAACACGCGCGCCTGCAGTTCGCGGATATCGCGCTCCCGCACCGCAACGGCCGGGGCGGCGATCCTATCCCGCGCGTCCCGGGGTACATACGGCGGCACCCGAATGACTTGGCCGGCTTTAACCCTGAGCCCGGAGGTGGCGCGCCGGCCGTCCACGCGCAATTGTCCCGACCTGAGCCATTTTTCCAGTCGCGCATGGGGAATGTCTGGATAGCGACGGCGAAACCAGCGATCCAACCGAATATCGGCGTCGTCAGGATCAACAGGAACGTGTTCTACAGCCTTCAACAACAATTCCCTTTTGTGCCGCAAGATCGCGGGCGAGGCGGTTCGCGCTCAGGACCAAGCCAATTCGCCAAGGTCGTTGACGACGATATTCGCGCCATGCCAACGCAAGGCTGCAGAGTCATCCGCCCGATCCACGCCGACGATCAGTCCTACACCTGCCGACTTCGCAGCTTGAACGCCTGTCACGCTGTCCTCAAAAACCACGCTGCGATCAGGATGCGCATCAAGAAGCTCCATAGCCTTGAGATAGGTATCCGGAGCTGGTTTGCCCGCAAGGCTTAGGGCCGCCGCCTCCCGCCCACTGACAACAACGTCAAAAAGATCGAAAATTCCAGCCTTGCGCAGGACATATTCGGCATTCTTGCTCGCCGACACCACCGCGCTTTTCTTCCGGTGAGCGCGAACATGACGGGCGTAGGCAATGGAAGTTTCAAATACCGAAACACCGCTCCGTTCCATTTGCTCAAGGAACAGTTTGTTCTTCCGGTTGCCGAGACCACAACATGTTTCCGTCTTCTCGTCGTCCGTCGGCTCGCCAAAGGGGATCATGATTCCCCGGGAGGCAAGGAAGCTGCCTACTCCGTCATAGCGCGGTTTGCCATCGACGAAATCATGGTAGTCCGCGGTGGCGTCGAACTCTCTGAAGGGAAGATTATGACGGGCGCCGAAATCCCTGAGAAAGTCGTCGAAAACAACTTTCCACAGCTCGCCATGCCCTTGGGCGGACCGCGTGACGACGCCATCCATATCGAACAGCATGGCTTCGAAACGATCAAGCTCGATCAGGACCTTACCTGCGGGGTTGTCTTTTTTCCCCTTTTCAGGACGCGTTGCCCGGTCGATGCCAGTGTTGCCCATCTTTCGCCGCCTCACGCAGCAGCATGGTTTCTGCTTCCATTCTTCGCGGCCTTCCGCGATCGAGGCACATTAAGAACGCTTCTCGTTCGCTTGACGCTACGGCATGTCGTTCGGCGCCGCGACCCGACGCAGATGCTCCCACTGCGCCAGCCGCTCGCCGATTTCTTTCTCCACGCCGCGCTTTCCCGGAACATAAAACTGGCGGCGCGGCATTTCATCAGGAAAGTAGCTTTGACCGGCGAAACCGTCGGGCGCCTTGTGATCGTATCGATAGCCGGCGCCATACCCGAGATCTTTCATCAGGCGGGTCGGCGCGTTCAGGCTATGCATCGGCGGCATCAGTGAGCCTGTTTCCCGCGCCGCCGCCATCGCCGCTTTCTCCGCCAGGTAGGCCGAATTCGATTTGGGCGCGGTTGCCAGATAGATCACGCACTGAACGAGCGCCAGTTCTCCCTCGGGAGAGCCAAGACGTTCATAAGCGTCCCATGCCGCCGTGGCTTGAAGAAGGGCCTGTGGATCGGCAAGCCCAACGTCTTCGACGGCGAAACGCACCAGCCGCCGGGCAATGTAATGAGGATCCTCGCCGCCCACGATCATGCGCGCGAACCAGTAAAGAGCCGCGTCCACATCCGAGCCCCGCAAGGACTTGTGAAGGGCGCTGATGAGATTGTAATGGCCCTCCCGGTTCTTGTCATAAAGCGGCATCCGCCGTTGAACCGTTGCCGCCAGTTCCATGACGTCAAGCGGCGTTTCTTGTGACAAATCGACCAAGGCCTCGACCATGTTCAGAAGATAGCGCCCGTCGCCGTCAGCCATGGCGCGCAATGCCGCTCGCGCATCGGGCTTGAGCGGCAGGACCTTGCCGACGTCCCGTTCGGCACGAACAAGGAGTTCCTCCTGCGCCGCATCATCGAGACGGTTAAGAACAAGCACTCGGCAGCGGGACAGAAGCGGCGCGTTCAACTCGAATGACGGGTTTTCGGTCGTCGCGCCGATCAGGGTCACCGTGCCATCTTCGACGCACGGCAAGAGAGCATCTTGCTGAGCCCGGTTGAAGCGGTGCACTTCGTCGATGAATAAAAGAGTGCCTTTGCCGACGGTCCGGCGCTTGCGGGCGGCGTCAAAAACCCGGCGCAAGTCGGCCACGCCACAAAAGACTGCCGAGAGCGCCTCGAAATGGAGGTCCGTATGCTCGGCGAGCAGGCGGGCGATTGTGGTTTTTCCAGAACCTGGAGGCCCCCACAGGATCATCGACATGATCGATCCCGCGCCGACCATATGTCCGATCGGAGCCTCCGGACCGAGAAGGTGATCCTGGCCGACAACCTCGTTTAGACGCGTGGGCCGAAGACGATCGGCAAGCGGACGCGGCGCCTGCTCTTCGAAGAGCCCCCTCATCGGCGTCACGCCCGGCGTCGCTCTCCAAGCCGCGAAGCGGTGGTCAAGCCGCTTCGGTCGACGCCGTTTCCTCGGCGGCCAAGCGCGCCCGATCTTCGGCTCCCTTGGCATCCGGATCGCGATCCACCAATTCAATGACCGCAATCGGCGCATTGTCGCCGTGCCGGTACCCCGCTCTCAACACCCTCGTATATCCGCCGGGCCTTTGCTCGTACCGGTCGGCAAGCGCTCCGAACAGCTTGGCGACCACGGCATCGTCACGCAGAAAAGACGCCGCTTGACGCCGCGCGTGGAGGTTGCGCCGCTTGCCGAGCGTGATCATGCGGTCGGCGAAGCGACGCAGTTCCTTGGCCTTCGGCAGTGTCGTCATGATTTGCTCATGCTTGAGCAAGGACACCGTCATGTTCGCGAACATTGCCTTGCGGTGGCTGCTTGTTCGACCGAGCTTCCGCTCCGCCATACGATGGCGCATCGCCTCTCTTCTCCCGCTTCCGATGTGGCTTCGATGACGCTAGTAAGGCTCTTCGAGTTTCTTAGCCAATTCCTCGATGTTCTCTGGCGGCCAGTTGGGAATTTCCATTCCGAGATGCAGGCCCATCTGCGAGAGAACCTCCTTGATCTCGTTCAAGGACTTTCGGCCGAAGTTTGGGGTCCGCAACATATCGGCCTCGGTCTTCTGGATAAGATCCCCGATGTAAATGATATTGTCGTTCTTGAGGCAGTTCGCCGAGCGGACGGAAAGCTCCAGTTCGTCGACCTTGCGCAAGAGATTCCTATTGAACGGCAGCTCGTCGCGACGCTCTTCCTCAACCGCTGTCTGCGGTTCCTCGAAGTTGATGAACAGCTGCAACTGATCTTGAAGAATCCGCGCGGCAAGCGCGACGGCATCTTCCGGACTGACGGCTCCATTGGTGGTCACTTCGAGCGACAACTTGTCATGATCCGTGACCTGCCCGACCCGCGTGTTCTCGACCTTGTAGGCGACCTTGCGCACGGGCGAATAAATCGCATCGATCGGAATGAGACCGATCGGCGCTTCCTCAACTCGGCTCGAAGATGCCGCAGCATAACCCTTGCCGGTCTCGACCGTCATCTCCATCGACAGCTTGGCGCCATTATCGAGGGAGCAGATCAAAAGATCGGGGTTCATCACCTCGATGTCATGCCCTGTCTGGATCATTCCGGCTGTCACTTCGCCAGGGCCGTCGACACGCAGGTAAATGCGCTTGGGTCCCTCGCCTGTCATTCGCAACGCAAGCGATTTAATGTTGAGGACAATATCGGTCACGTCCTCGCGCACGCCAGGGATGGTGGAAAATTCGTGCAACACTCCATCGATTTGAATCGCCGTTACCGCGGCGCCCTGCAGTGATGACAGCAAGACCCGCCGCAGAGCATTTCCCAATGTGAGGCCAAAACCACGCTCCAACGGTTCCGCCACGATGGTCGCTTTGGTCCTGGGATCCACACCCGGAAGAACGTCCAACTTCGAGGGCTTGATAAGTGCCTGCCAATTCTTTTGAATCACTGCGGCAACCTCGCGTTCACATAAATCGTCGCGCCCGGCCAGCGGGCTTTGTGCTGGTCGATCTGGCACAACCACCATTGCATGAAAATGACTTGTTTCTCCCGCGCTAAACCCGACGACGCTTGCGGGGCCGACAGCCGTTGTGCGGTATCGGAGTCACATCCCGGATCGCCGTAATGGTAAATCCCACCGACTGCAGCGATCGCAAAGCAGACTCCCGTCCCGAGCCCGGCCCCTTCACCTCGACTTCAAGCGTCTTCATCCCGTGCTCCATGGCCTTGCGCGCCGCATCTTCCGCGGCGACCTGGGCCGCGTAAGGCGTCGACTTGCGCGATCCCTTGAACCCCTGCGAGCCCGCCGACGACCAGGAAATCGCGTTTCCTTGTGCATCGGATATCGTGATCAATGTGTTGTTGAACGTCGCGTTGATATGGGCGACGCCGGACGTGATGTTCTTGCGCTCGCGGCGCCGGGGACGCTGAGGTGCTTTCGCCATGTCGTTTTCCTACTGCTCTATTTGCTCGCTTTTTTCTTGCCCGCAATGGGTCGGGCTTTACCTTTTCGCGTTCGAGCATTGGTATGGGTCCGTTGCCCGCGCACCGGAAGCCCACGGCGATGCCGAAGACCACGGTAGCACCCCAAATCCATCAATCGCTTGATGTTGATCGCCACCTCACGACGCAGATCGCCCTCGACCTTGTGGTCGTTGTCAATGACCTCCCGCAAGCGCATGATATCCTGATCGCTCAGTTCGTTTACCCGCCGCGCCGCCGGGATGTCCAACCGGGTGCAAATCTGGCGGGCGATCGTGCGCCCGATGCCATGGATGTAGGTGAGCGCGATTTCAACCCTTTTTTGGGTCGGAATATTAACGCCAGCAATACGCGCCACTATGGGCTCTCCTCGCCTGGAAAACGCGGTAAGTTGTGTGGGAACGGAAAGCCGTTGATTATACGGCGAAGGTCCCCGCAGTCAAATTTAATGTCCGTTTCCGATTTTTGCATATAATTGGGCGGTGACTTCATCGATCGGTCCCATGCCATCTACTGATTCAATCAGCCCCTGCTTTTCATAGTAACGAAGCACCGGCGCAGTCTGGACATGATAAGCTTCCAGGCGCTGACGAACGGTTTCGGGATTATCGTCGCTGCGGCGGACAAATTCGGCGCCGCCACAGACATCGCAAACACTATGGGCTTGGGGACGCTTAAATGTGTCGTGGTATCCCTCGCCGCACTGCGCGCACGTAAACCGGCCGGCGA
>CAZRWU010000082.1:0-13126 GCA_964603915.1 uncultured Rhodospirillaceae bacterium | reverse complement strand
CGAGATCCGGAGTCGGTTCCGTGGTGGATTTACGTCAGCAGCCCCGACGACGCGCGCAACGTGCTCTCGACGCTTCTGTCGTCGATGATCACGATTACCTCACTGGTCTTCTCGATCACGATGGTGGTGCTGAGCCTCGCCGCCAACCAGTTCGGTCCGCGCCTGATCCGTAATTTCATGGCCGATCCGCGGACGCAGATCGTGCTCGGGACATTCGTCATGACAATCCTCTACTGCCTCATTGTGCTCGCCTCGATCGGCTGGCGGGGCAGCGAGGGGCCGTTCCCCTTCTCGACGGTTACCATCGCGATCATGCTGATGGCGGTCAGCGTCGGGCTGCTGGTCCTGTTTATTCACACCCTGGCGCGTTCGATCGTGTCGGAGACGGTCATCGAGGAAGTCGGCCGAGAGCTTGACGCTCTTTTGAAGGATTTTCAGCCCTTGCCGTCGAACCCGCCACAGGATGAAGCGGAGGAGGATGCGCTTCCGGAGGATTTCGCAGAGCGCGCCGCTTATCTCGGCTCCAGCGTGCCCGGTTACATCCAGGCGATCGAGTTCGATCAGATCGTCGAGGCCGGCCGCTCCCGCGATGTCCTGATCGGGCTGTCCTTCAGCCCCGGCGACTATCTGGCGGAGGATGGCCGCGGCATCGCGATCTATCCAGCCGACCATGACAGCCCCGCCCTTCGTCAGACGATTCTCGGAGCGATCGTCATCGGCAGGCATCGGACGCCGGTGCAAGATCCGGAATTCGCCATCCGCCATCTGGTCGAGATCGGCGTGCGCGCGCTCTCGCCCGGAACCAATGATCCGTACACCGCCGTTGCCGTCGTGCATCGGCTCTCGGCGTCGCTCTCGCGGCTGATGAGCTGCGCCTTGCCGCCTGGCGTGTTCCGCGACGAGAATGGCGGCGTCCGGCTGGTTTGCCCGCAGCCAAGCTACGCCAGCCTAACGGGAGTAGCCTTCGACCAGATCCGGCAGAATGGCTCCGACAAACCGCTTGTCGTCATTCACCTGATCGAAGCTGTCGTCCGCATTGCCGATCATGTCAGGCTGCCCGCCCAGATCGCGATGCTCGACGAACAGCTCGGGATCATCGCGGAGGACGCCAGGCGAGATATTGCCGGGGCCTCGGATCAAGCCGTCGTGAAAGCGCGCCTTGAGAAAGCGCGCCAGGCTGTGGAGGATGCGCGCGCGAGGATCCGCCAGGATTCGGTCAGAGCTGACGAAACATTAGACACGCCCCGTGCTTTTGACGAGCCCGACACCGCTTCCTAAAGCCGGAACGAGCCCGCTCTCAGCCGGCTCTCCCGGCGCGCCTTAGACCAGCGGTACTGCGCGTCGTCCTCCAGGTGGCCGATATGGTCAGAGAGCCGATGGCGTTCCAGCCAGCCCACGGTTGCTTCCAGTTCCGCCAAGTTCATCGCGGCGCGGCTCTTGCCCATGACGCGTTTGAGAATCGCGTTGTAGGCATGGTAATCGGGCTTGCGGCCGAGGTGAGCATCCTGATCTTCGATCACCTGCGCCGCCACCAGCTGGCAGATCTGCTGGCGCAAGCGGTGCTCGGACCGGGACGGCGGCTCCACCGCGGCAAGCCGCTCGAACAGCGGACCCGGCGACGAAACCGGGATGCCGTCAAGACCGGGGGAGACGCCTCCATTCATGCCGCCATTAGCGGGATGCGCAGACTCGCGCCCATTTCCGCTCCGGTCTGTGTGGTGGAAGGGCGCGGCGCCGGGCCGCAGGGCAAAATCCGGTCCGGGAGCGAGCGTATCGAAACGCAAGGCCGTCGCGTTCGAGCGGAGCGGAGTGATGCCGGGAGCTTCCTGCTCTGGTTCCCGCAGAAAGGGAAGCTGAGCCTGCCGCCGACGTTTGGAAAGATGCGCCTTGGTGCCTTGTTCGGTTTCGATGGCCCGGCGGAAAACGCGGAAGGCGGGGTCGTCGGGATGGTAGACGACGGCGCGCTGCTGCGCGTAATCGCCGCCGTAAGGGTCGACGCGAGTGGCCCGGGCGATCATCTGCTCCAGCCAGGGCCGGCTGCGAATATGAGTCAGGCAAGCGACGTGGGTGATTTCCGGCGCATCCAGGCCTTCGTAGGCCATGGCGACCGTGCACAGGACAGAAGGAGTCGGCCGCAATCGGAAAGCGGCGATCGCTTCGGGGGCGTCCGGGACGTCGCTCATGGCGAGCTGAATCTGATGGGACGCGCCGTTTGGCAGCCATCGGCGCACGATCGCGGCATAGTGCCGGGCGGTCGCTTGATCAGGGGCGACGATGAGCAGCTTGCCGAGGCCCCGGGCATCCTCCTCCGGCCCGACCCCGAGGAGACGCCGCCGCTCGCCCCGATGCCGCCGGCAATCGGTGAAGGCGGTGCGCAGCAAGCCTTCGGCGAAACCCGTCCGCAGCGCGGTGAACAGCGCGTCGTGCGCCCAGTCTCCCGACTCCGCCAGGGACGCCACGCTGTGCTTTTCCTCCAAGGCATCGAGCCATTCGGCTTCGCCGTCGAGCGCGCCGAACGTCACCGGTAGAATGGCCCTCTCGGCGATGGCCTGCCGACGGCTGTAGCCGATGACCGCCCACCGCTCGGACTTCAGGTCGATGTCGCGGATCGTCTGAGAGCCGCGCCGCCGGACATAGGGCAGGCACAAAATCGCCCGGCCATCGGCGCGTTGCAGGGTGCCCGACATCAGCAGTCGCACCTCGGCAGTCTCGATCAGCGGCAAGATCGCACGGCTCCAGGCGGCTTCCTCGCTTGACAGAGCCGGCGCATCAGGATCGTCTGGATCGTTCAAGGCCGGCAGGTGATGCAGCTCGTCGATGACGACAAGGTAGCGGTGCCGTTGAAACTCGGCGAGGTGCAGGTCGGGAGCCGCCGTCACCGCCTGATAGGTCGTGACGTATCCCGCCAAGCCTCGGCTCGGGTCCGGCGCGTTGTCGGCGGCCCGGACAGTCAGGGCATGTCCCAATGAGGACCGCCAGAGAGGATCGACGAAGGCTTCCTCGGCCTGCAGGCGCAATGAATCCCGCGGCACGATCCAGCAAATCTTGTCGACGACGCCGGCGGCGATCAAACGGGCGGCGGCGATGACCGGCAGCAACGACTTTCCGCCGCCCGGCGTAACCGCCGCCAGGATATCGCGCAGGTCGGTCTCCCGGGCGGCGATCGCCTGAATGATACGGCTCAGCAGGTGCTGGTGAGTGCGGAGAGGACGGGACAAACGCGACTCCCTGGGAACAGGTCGACAGGGGTGGTTTTGACAGCAAACCTTGTTGCCTGTGAGATTGAACCCCCCTCAAGAAGAGAACGCAGCAAGAACTTAATACCATTTGGAGCGCAGCGGTAGCCTTGAAGGGATGAAAAAGAAACAGAAGCGCCATCGAAAGGCAGTAACGCGCCTCGTCAGAGAACGGCCGTTAACGCGGCGTGGTCAGCGGCGGCGGATCGGGCTTCGTCCATGGCCCCGGGGCGGCCGACGGAAATGGAAATCGCGGACGCTTGCGGAGAATGACGCGCCCTTGCCAAAGGCGCGGGTTGAACCGTTCAGAGCGGGGTGCCGCCGTTGGCCCGCCGCACGCGCAGCCAACGGCAGCCATAGCCCTTGAGTTCAACAGTGACCGTACCGTCCTTGTCGAGCCGGAACTCGCCTTCGCCGAACAAGTCGGCAAGGTTGTCTCCACCGACGAGCGGTTCGAGCTTAAAGATCGCCTTTTGCGGTTTGGCGCCAAGATTATGAATGACCAGCACGACGCGCGTGCCCCAATCGTAACGCAGCGCAAGAATCGCCGCTTCCGACACGGGCAGGAAGCTCCAGGCGCCGAAGACGATTTCAGGGGTCTCGCGCCGACGTCGGATCAGGCGCTCCATCCAATTGAGCAGCGAGTCCGGATCGCGCTGCTGGTCGGCGACGTTGATCGCCGCTGCCCCCCACTTCCTACCCTCGACAATCGGCCGCCGCAGGTTATCGGGCGGCGCCGTCGAAAAGCCGCCATTGCGCTCGTCCAACCACTGCATCGGCGCGCGCACGCTCATCCGCCCGGGTATCGCGAGGTTCTCAGCCATGCCGATCTCCTCCCCGTAGAACAGAACAGGCGCTCCGGGCAGAGCGAAGACAAGGCTGTAGACCAACCGCAGCCGCGCCGGATCGCCGTTCAGCATGGTCGGCATCCGCCGACGCAGTCCGCGGCCGAAGAGCTGCATGTCTTCCTTGGGGCCGAATGCGCGAAACACTTCTTGCCGCTCCGCCTCGGTCAGCTTGTCGAGCGACCACTCGTCATGATTGCGGACAAAGTTGGCCCATGCATCGTCCGCCGGCAACGACGGCATTGCCCGTAAACTGTGAACAAGAGTTCCCGCGTCCTGGCGCACCAGCGCCAGCGCCAGCGCCTGATTCAGATTGAAGTTAAGGCACATGTGCAGCTCGTCGCCACCGTCGTCGCCGAAGAACCGACGCACGTCCTCATATTCCAGGTTGACTTCGCCCATGAGCAGGGCGTCGCCGCGCCGACGACCGACAAACCCCCGCAGGTCGCGCAGCCATTCGTGGGGCGCGATCTCCATGTCATGCGCAACCCCCTCGGTCTCGAGCAGGAACGGCACCGCATCGACGCGGAAACCGGAGAGGCCGACCTCAAGCCAGAAGCCGACGATCTTGCGGATCTCCTCGCGTACCTTGGGATTGGCGATATTGAGGTCCGGCTGATGCCGGTAGAACCGATGAAGATAGTATTGCCCGGCCTTCTCGTCCCATTCCCAGTTGCTGCTCTCCTCGCCCGGAAAGACGAGGCCGTCGGGGCCGTCTTCGGGAACCCTGTCGTGCCAGACGTACCAGTCGCGGTAGGGAGAGTCGCGTGAAGCACGCGCCGCCTGGAACCACGGATGCTCCTTGGACGTGTGATTGACCACCAGATCGGCAATCACCCGGATTCCGCGGTCGCGCGCGGTTCGGACGAACTCGACAAAGTCGCCCAGACTGCCGAGCCTCTGGTCGACCGCGTAATAGTCGGTGATGTCGTAGCCATCGTCACGGTTGGGGCTGGGATAGAACGGCATCAGCCACAGGCACGTGACTCCCAGTGAAGCCAGATAATCGATTCTCTGGGTCAAGCCGACGAAGTCGCCGATTCCATCTCCGTTGCCGTCCTGGAAGGTCTCAACGTCAAGGCAGTAGAAGATTGCGTTCTTCCACCAGACGTCGCTGGTTTGGCTGATGTCCACGTTAGCGTAAACTCCGTGCCCAATCGGGAAGCCTACGCTCCCCGTGAGATGTCGACAAACTTCCGCTTCCGGACGCAGGCGGGCTCAACATTCGTGGCGCCGATGCCGAACGTCTCGAACCAGCCTATGCGGGGGACGCATACTGCCGCAAGTCCGGCGATCGTGCGTCAGCGGCCGTTCGAGCCACAGGCGCCATTGCCGATCGCGGTCGGACGCCACAGCCGTTCATCGGAGTTGTGGAGAGGCGGGACGCAGCGTGGTAACGTAAGCCCTCGCCTATAGAAGAGCGAGGGTTCGTGCGTTTCGTCACCATCATCACGTTGATCGTCTGCCTGCTCGCCGGGGCGGTGGCTCCTGCCCGCGCCGACCGCCAAGAGCTTGTGATCGGGATCACCCAGTTCCCGTTCTCCTTCCACCCAACGTTCGAGGCGATGGTCGCGAAGAGCTATGTGCTCGGCATGACCCGGCGTCCTTTGACGACCTATGACGCCGACTGGCGGCTGATCTGCATGCTGTGCGAAACGCTCCCGACGATCGAAAACGGTCTCGCCGCGCCGGAGACGACAGCCGACGGAAAAGCGGGAATCGCCGTGACCTACACCATCGTGCCGGAGGCCGTGTGGGGCGACGGCACACCCATCACGACGCGCGATGTCGTCTTTACCTGGGAGGTTGGACGCCATCCCAAGAGCGGCATCATGCCGAAGGAGTTTTACCGCAGCCTTCATGCCATCAGCGTCAAGGACGAGAGGACCTTCACTCTTCACTTCGACAAGCTGACCTTCGAGTACAACGCCATCAACAGCTTCGAGCTTCTCCCTGCTCATCTGGAGGGTCCGGCGTTCGCGGAACCCGAGGCATACCGCCAGCAAACCCGTTATGACACGGACACCACAAACCCCGGCCTCTACTTCGGGCCTTATCTGATCAGCCAAGTGGTGTCCGGATCGCACGTCGTGTTGACGCCGAACCCGCGGTGGTGGGGAGAAAAACCGCAATTCCGACGCATCGTCGTTCGCGCCGTCGAGAACACCGCGGCCCTGGAGGCCAACCTCGTATCCGGCGCCATCGACATGATCGCGGGCGAGATCGGGCTGAGTCTGGACCAGGCGCTGGCGTTCGAGGCGCGCCATCGCGAACGCTTCAAGGTCCTCTACAAGCCGGGGCTGGCCTACGAGCACGTCGAGATCAATCTCGACAATCCCATTCTTGCCGACGTCCGCGTTCGCCAAGCCATGCTCCACGCAATCGATCGGGACGCCATCAACGCCACCTTGTTCGCCGGCAAGCAGCCGGTGGCGCTGACCAATGTCAATCCGCTGGACTGGGTGTACAGCGAAGACGTCCCCCATTATCCGCATGACGCGGACAAGGCTGCGACGTTGCTGGATGCCGCCGGCTGGACCACCCTGCGGCGCGGTATTCGACATGACGCTCATGGCAATCCCCTGACGCTTGAGATCATGACCACCGCCGGCAATCGCAGCCGGGAGATGGTCCAGCAAGTCCTGGTCAGCCAATGGAAGCAGATCGGGATCGATGTGCGTATCCGCAACGAGCCAGCCCGGATCCTGTTCGGACGGAGCCTGTCGCAGCGACAGTTTCCGGCCATGGCGATGTTCGCCTGGATCAGCGCTCCGGAGAGCGTGCCGCGCACGACGCTGCACTCCGACCAGGTTCCGACGGCGGAAAACAGTTGGGCCGGACAGAACTACTCCGCGTATGCCAATCCGCAGATGGATGCGCTGATCGACGCCATCGAGGTGGAACTCGACAGGGACAAGCGCAAAGCCTTGTGGCACGAGTTGCAGCAGCTTTATGCGCGGGATCTTCCAGCCCTGCCTTTATTCTTCCGCGCCGACAGCTTCATATTGCCGCCATGGCTGGACGGCGTCGAGCCCACCGGCCACCAGTTCCCGACGACGCTATGGGTGGAGACGTGGCGGGTCCGCAAACCGGCGTGAACGGGGCGCGGTTGTAACGGATATGCTCCGCTTTGTGTCGGGGCGATTGTTGCAGTCGCTTCTCGTCCTCGCTGTCATGTCCTTTGTGATCTACGCCCTGATGGGTTTGATGCCGGGCGATCCGATCGACCAGATGATCGCGGCGGATCCGCGGTTGTCGTCTGCGGATGTGGCGGAACTGCGCGCCCGCTACGGGCTGGATCAGCCGATCCTCGAGCGCTATCTGCGCTGGCTCGAGGACGCCCTCGGCGGCAACCTTGGATACTCGCGCTTGTACGTCGCCCCGGTGCTGAGCGTGCTCGGGCCGGCGTTGATGAATACGCTGGTGTTGATGGGCGCCGCGTTCGTGCTGTCCATTCTCATCGCCCTGCCGGCCGGGATCGTCGCCGCAGCGCGGCCTTACTCCTGGATCGACAACGTCATCAGCATGCTCGCCTTTGCGGGCATTTCGCTGCCGTCGTTCTGGCTGGCGCTTTTGCTCATCATGATCTTTTCGGTCATCCTCGGCGTTCTGCCAGCGGGCGGAATGGGCAGCGTCGGCGCGGGCGGTATGCTGGAGACGGCGAAGTTCGTCGTGCTCCCCGTCGCCAGCCTCACCATCGCCAGCGTCGGCAGCCATACCCGCTACGTCCGCGCCGCGATGATCGAAACGCTGCGTCAGGACTATATCCGCACCGCGCGCGCGAAGGGTCTTGGGCCGGCGCGCGTGCTGATGGGCCATGCCCTCCGTAACGGGTTGATCCCGGTCGTAACGGTCCTGGCGCTGGATTTCGGTTTTCTGTTTTCGGGGGCGCTGGCGACGGAAACCATCTTTGCCTATCCCGGGATGGGGCGGCTGGTCTACGACGCGATCATGGGCAACGATTACAACCTCGCGTTGGTGGCGTTGATGTTCGCCACGGTCGTGACGCTGATGGGAAACCTGATCGCGGACATTGCCTATGTCTGCCTGGATCCACGGATCACGTTTCGCGAGATCGGCCGGTGAGGCGCCATCCTTACCTGACCCGCTTCGGCTTGCGGTTCCGTCGTCACCGGCTCGCCGTCGCCAGCGGGTTTGCGCTGATCGTCCTTGCCGCCGGCTCAGCCCTCGCGCCGGCCATAGAAACAGCCCTGGGCGTCGACGCGAACGCGGTCAACCTGCTCAACCGCTTCGCTCCGCCATCGCGCGGTCATCTCCTTGGAACCGACGAGCTTGGCCGCGACGTTCTCGTCCGACTTGCCTACGGCGGCCGCGTGTCGCTTACCGTCGGGCTCGCGGCGGCGCTCGGATCGGCCCTCATCGGCACCTGCATCGGCCTCCTGGCTGGCTATTATGGCGGCCGTCTCGATGCGTTCTTGATGCGTTTCACCGACGGGGTCATCGCCCTGCCGTTCCTTCCCCTGTTGATCGTTCTTGCGGCGGTCGATCTCGGCAAGCTCGGCATATCGCCCACGATCGCGACACCCGAGCAGATGAACCTCGTCCGCATCGTGGTGATCGTCTCTCTGGTGGGATGGACCACCGTGGCGCGACTCGTGCGCGGCAACGCCCTTGCGCTTCGCCAGCAGATGTTCATCGAAGCCGCCCGCGCGCAAGGCGCCGGAGCGATACGGATCATGGCGCGGCACATTCTGCCGAACCTCGCCTCGCCGATCATCGTCGCCACCACCCTCGCGGCCGGCAACATGATCCTTCTGGAATCGGTCCTGAGCTTTCTCGGCCTTGGCATCCAGCCGCCAACGCCAAGCTGGGGCAATCTTCTCACCAATGCCCAGGAATTGATCTGGTCCTCGCCCGCCCTCGCCTTTTATCCAGGCATGCTCATCTTCGTGACCGTCATCGCGTTCAACTTTGTCGGCGATGGGCTGCGTGACGCGCTTGATCCCCGGACCATTCAAGGCTAGTCGTAAGGTTGCACACGAATTACTCCATGCTCGCCGTGGATCGGGAAGCCGCCACGCGTTCCGGCGTGGGTCTGCGAATTCCGAACTCCGCTCCATGAATCGAAAAATCAGGAAGGCAATGCGATGACGGCTGTCTCTTACGATGTAACCGATCCTGCTTTGGCCGACGAAGGCTTACGACGGATCGACTGGGCGCTTGCTGAAATGCCCGTTCTTTCCACCTTGATCGACGAGTTTTCGGTCGAGAAGCCGCTGGCGGGCACGCGGATCAGCGCCTGCCTGCACATCACATCGGAGACCGCCAACCTTGGGCGCGTTCTGGCCGCCGGAGGCGCAGAGGTCGCATTTTGCGCGAGCAATCCCTTGAGCACTCAAGACGATGTGGCCGCGGCGCTGGCGCTGCGCATCGGCATTCCGGTGTTCGCCCGCCGCGGCGCCGACCACGATATGTACTATGGGCATCTCCGCTCGGCGCTGGACATCGAACCGCAGATCACCATCGACGATGGCGCGGATCTTGTCAGCGAGATCCATAAGAATCGGCGCTCGCTGCTGCCGGAGATCCTCGGCGGCACCGAAGAAACCACCACAGGGGTCATCCGATTGCGGGCAATGGCCGCCGAAGGCGCTCTCGAATATCCGATCATCGCGGTCAATGACGCCGACACTAAGCACTTCTTCGATAACCGCTACGGCACCGGCCAGAGCACCATCGACGGCATTCTGCGCGCCACCAACTTTCTCCTGGCTGGAAAGGTTTTCACGGTATGCGGCTACGGCTGGTGCGGCCGGGGCATCGCGATGCGCGCGCGCGGCATGGGCGCCAAGGTCATCGTGACCGAAGTCAAGCCCCTGCGCGCCCTGGAGGCGACAATGGACGGCTTTGAGGTCATGCCGATGCTGGAGGCGGCCAAGATGTCCGATATCGTCGTCACCGTCACGGGCGACAAGCACGTCATCGACGGGCACGATTTCGAGGTCATGAAAAACGGATGCACGATCGCCAACGCGGGCCATTTCGATGTCGAAATCAACATTCCGGCGTTGCGCGCCCTGTCCCGCGATTCAACGCGCCCCCGCCTCGAAGTCGAGGAATTCCATCTTCATGACGGCCGCAAGATCCGCCTCCTCTCCGAAGGACGCCTCGTCAACCTCGCCGCCGCCGAGGGTCATCCGCCGTCGGTGATGGACATGAGCTTCGCCAATCAGGCGCTTGCCGCGGCCTACATCCGCAAGAACCACAATGCCTTGGAGAAGACGGTTCATTCGGTGCCGACCGCAATCGACGAGCGAATCGCGCGCGTCAAGCTGAAGACGCTTGGCATCGCCATTGATACGCTTACCGAAGAGCAGAAAGCGTATCTCGCCTCCTGGAGGGAGGGCACCTGACTTCCGATCGGGCAAGGGAACGGACGTCGGGCCGGGTCGCATGACGCGCGTCATGACATACGTCGTGGTGATCGCCGCCTTCGTTGGCGGTGCGCTCACCGCGGCAGCGGCGATGGATGCGGCAAAAGATGCGCCGCGTCTTCCTTCGCTGACGATCGATCCGGACGGAATTTCTGTCTCGGGGGTGTCGTCAGGCGGATTTATGGCGAGCCAGTTTCACATCGCCCACTCTGGGCAGATCATGGGGGCTGCCGTGATCGCCGGCGGCCCCTATTATTGCGCCGGCCGCCGTTACCCGTTCAACATGTTCCGGTCCGTGGCGATCTGCTCGAACACAACGGCTTGGCTTCCGTTTTTCAGCCCACCAAGGGTTCAGCCGAGTGTCGAAGAAATCGACCAGCAGGCGGCGCGGGGAGCCATCGACGATCCCGCGCATCTGGCCGGGGATCGGATCTATCTGTTTTCCGGAACGCGGGACGAGCAGGTTCCCCGGTCCGTTGTCGCAGCCCTGCACCGCAGCTATGAAGCGTATGTCGAGTCCGAGAACATCGTTCATATCGATTGGGTGCCGGCCGCCCACGCGATGGTCACCGAGGACTTCGGCAATGCGTGCGGCGACGTCGCGCCGCCCTTCATCAACGATTGCGATTATGACGCCGCCGGCGAGTTGCTGACGCACATCTACGGAACTCTTGCCCCGCCGGTCGATCCGGTCGGGACGCTTCTTGAATTCGATCAAAGCGAATTTTTTGCGGCCGACGAGGGCGCAAGCCTAAGCTCTCTCGCTCAAGTATATATTCCTTATGCATGCGCCAACGGCGCAACCTGCCGTCTGCATGTGGCGTTTCATGGTTGTCAGCAATATCATGACAACATTGGCGATGCTTTCTACGCTGGCGCGGGGTATAATCGCTGGGCGGAAAGCAATGATATTGTCGTTCTCTACCCGCAAACGCAGCCTCTGCAATACGCGTTTCTCGGAGCGCATATTCCCTGGCCCAATCCACGCGGCTGCTGGGATTGGTGGGGTTACACCGGCAGCGACCATCACGTGAAATCCAGCGCCCAAATCCGGGCCGTGGCCGCCATGATCGATCGGCTCGCCGGGCGATAGCCGCCGGGGATTCGCGCTAACACGCCCTCCCTGGTTTCCGTCCTCCCCACCACCGTCCGCGACAGCGAAGCACGCAAATCGTGGCGTCGGCGCTTGGCAACAGCCGCACGGCAACCTGCGCCCCTCCTTCATCCAAAATACCGAGTGAATATATCAAAAAAGGTGTTTCCACGCACAGTTATAAACGTTCTGACGATAATTTTCACCATGTTCTGGACAAAAAAGAGAACTTACTGTTAAAATGCCCTTATTAATTGTGGTCGAAAAGGGCAGCCTCCGGCACGGGGCGATTGTTCATTTTTTTCAAGTATCGGAACGAGGCCAAGCCATACCACGCCGATCTCTCCTTAGCCTTGGATAAAGTCTAAAAGGGAAAGTGGGCATGCGCGAAATTTTCGCTACTACGAGAATCTACAAAGTATTTGCGACTTTTTTTGGAAGTCTTATGGCTATATGGGCGTACACGGCGAGTGGAGCCGAACCTTGGCCGCCGGTACTTCATCCGAACCCCGCAGTTCAACCGCCAGAATGGGACTGGCAACTTGTAACGCCGGTCAGGCTCAATCCCGATTCGAACATCAAGATCTACAATATCGACATGTTCGACAACGAGGACAGCGGCGCGGTCGAGATGCTGCATGCTCATGGCAAAAGGGTGATTTGCTACATCAGCGTAGGCTCCTGGGAGGATTGGCGTGACGACGCGGCCGATTTCCCGCGCAGCATCCTTGGCGTTACGTACACGGGATATCCGGACGAGCGGTGGCTCGACATCCGCGACGTGAACCCGAAAAAGTCCAAGACCGGCATGAAGCTCGCACAAATTCTGTTGAAGCGATTCCAACGGGCCCAGGAAATGGGCTGTGATGCGGTCGAGCCCGACAACATGGACGGTTACGACACGTCCTCCCATGAGTCGACCGGCTTCCCGCTTACCTATGAAGACCAGATCTATTTCAACCTCTGGCTTGCGGATGCCGTTCAAGGCTTGGGAATGGCGGTCGCTCTCAAGAACAACGTCGGTCAGGCGCGTGATCCGCGCATCTACACGACATTCGACTTCGTGGTGAGCGAGCAGTGCTTCCAATACAAAGAGTGTGACGCCTTTTCCGAGTTCCTGGCCCTCAACAAACCTGTCTTTGAAGCGGAGTACTCGCTCTCGCCGAGCAAGTTCTGCCCCAAGGCCAAGGCGAGCCGGATCAGCGCCATCAAGAAGCGCACATCGCTGAACGCATCGCGCGCGGATTGCAGCGCCTATTACTGAGGCCGCGCCAACTCACCGGTTGCCTTCTCTGATTGTCGAACGGCCGGGCCTTCGTCCGGCCGTTCGCGCTCATGCTTGGCGCGCCTCGGCCGACCTGGAAGGTGACCAAGGGCATCGATAGCATCGCCGCAGTCACGGGCGATGCGATCTGGGTACGCTCTAAGAGACGCCCTGCAACGACGGGTGGTTTCAGTGGCTCATCAGAACCGGGATGGTCATATGCGCCAGGATGTGCCGCGTTGCTCCTCCAAGAACCAGTTCGCGCCAGCGCGCATGACCGTAGGCGCCCATGA
>CAZRWU010000081.1:0-13201 GCA_964603915.1 uncultured Rhodospirillaceae bacterium | reverse complement strand
CCTCCCCGGTTTGTTTCTGCTCAAGAGCGTCGTTCTCGTCTTTTGCGCGACCATGGCCCTGCAGGCTTTTTCTCTCGCCGGAAGATCGATCCTGGTTCTCGCTGGCCGCGCCGACCTCGTTGCGCCGCCGCCGGATGGCGGAGACAAATGATGAGCCTGGGCGCGGAAATCCTCAGCCTGATCATGTTCGCCACGGTCTGCGGCGTGCTCCTGCTCGGTTTTCCGGTGGCATTCAGCCTCGCCGGGACAGCGCTGGTCTTTGCTCTGATCGGCGAGGCTTTCGGCGTTTTTGACATGCGCCTGATGGGCGGCCTTGCCTCCCGTTTCTTCGGCGTCATGGTCAACGAGGTGCTGGTTGCCGTGCCGTTGTTCGTTTTCATGGGGGTCATGCTGGAGCGCGCCAAGATCGCCGAGCAGCTCCTCGAAACGATGGGCCTCTTGTTCGGACGCATGCGCGGAGGCCTCGGCCTCTCGGTCATCTTCGTCGGCATGCTGCTCGCCGCGTCGACGGGAATCGTCGGGGCCACCGTGGTCACCATGGGCCTGCTCAGCCTTCCGACCATGCTGAAGGCCGGTTACAGCCCGCGGCTCGCCACCGGCACGATCTGCGCCTCCGGCACGTTGGGGCAGATCATTCCACCGTCGATCGTTCTCGTCCTTCTCGGCGACATCCTGCAAGGCGCCTACGCGGAGGCTCAGCGCGCCGTCGGCAACTGGGCTCCGGAGCCGGTTTCGGTCATCGATCTTTTCGCCGGCGCCTTCTTTCCGGGAATGCTGCTGGTTGTTCTTTACATGGGCCTGATCATGATCAAGGCGCTTGTCGATCCCCCTTCGGCGCCGGCGCTGGTCGCCCGAACCGACGCTGGCGAAAGGCTGGGGCGGCGGGTGATGACGGTTATGCTGCCGCCGGCGTTGCTGATCGTGGCGGTCCTGGGATCGATCCTCGGCGGCGTCGCGACACCGACCGAGGCGGCTGCGGTCGGCTCCGTCGGCGCTCTTCTGCTCGCCGGCCGTGGGATGAGCGTGGCCTCGCCCTCTCGCCGGGGTCGCCGCGAACGCGCTTTCGGCTCGCTCCTGGCCCGGCTGCTTTCGATCGGCCGACCGCGCGAAGCCGGCTCGACGCGCGCCATCGACGTCGCCGGTCTTTGCATTGTCGGTCAGATCGCGCTGACGGCAGCTTTCGATCTGCGCATGCAAAGGGCGGTGATCCCTCTCGCCGACCTGCTCGCTTTCGTCGCGGCTGTGGCGATGGCTATCGGCGTTCTTTGGGGACTTTGGGTTGCCGTGCAGCGTGTATACGCGGCAGGCGTGCTTGCCGATGTCATGCGCGCGACGTTGCGGATCAGCTCCATGGTCTTCGTCATTCTGCTCGGCGCCTCGGTATTCTCTCTGGTTTTCCGGGGTTTCGGCGGCGACGCCCTGGTGGCGGACGTTCTCGCCGCCATGCCAGGGGGCGCCTTCGGCGCGATGCTGGTGGTGATGCTGGTGATGTTCGTCCTGGGATTCTTTCTCGACTTCATCGAGATCATCTTCGTCGTCGTGCCGATCGTCGGCCCGATTTTGCTGCAGATGGACATCCATCCGGTGTGGTTCGGCGTGATGATCGCCATCAACCTGCAAACGAGCTTTCTCACCCCGCCTTTCGGATTCGCGCTGTTCTACCTGCGCGGGGTGGCGCCGCCGCAGATCACGACGATGGACATTTACCGCGGTATCATTCCGTTCGTGATCATCCAGCTGATTGCGCTCGGGATCGTCGCGGCGTTTCCTCAACTGGCGACATGGTTGCCGGCGGCTCTATTCGGGTAGCGGCGCCCACAGCCGCGCTCAAACGTTGAAATCGAGACCGAGGTCCCGATAACGCTCCGGATCGTCGCTCCAATCGCGAACCTTGACGTAAAGAAACAGATGAATGCGCCGCTCGAACAGGGCTTCGAGTTCTTCCCGCGCGGCGGTTCCGATCGCCTTGATCTGCCGCCCGCCGCTGCCGAGCACGATGGCTTTCTGATTGGCCTTCAGGACATAGATGACCTGATCGATGCGCGCGCTGCCGTCCTCCTGCTCGCTCCAGCGTTCCGTCTCCACCGCCGTCGCGTAAGGCAGTTCCTCTCTCAGCTGCAAAAAGAGCTTCTCGCGCGTGATTTCGGCGGCAAGCAGGCGCATCGGCATATTGGAGATCTGATCCTCGGGAAACAGCCAGGGACCCGGGGGAAGCCGCTCGACAAGACAGGCAAGGAGGTCATTGACCCCATCGCCGGTAAAAGCCGAGATCATGAAGGTGTCCGAGGCGACGCCTTCGTCGGCCAGTTTCGCCGCCAGATCGAGCAACCTCGGCTTCTTGACAAGGTCGACCTTGTTGAGCGCCACGATCACGGACCGGCCGTTGTCCTTCAGCCGCTCGACGATCTCCCGGGTGTCGCGGGTCAGCCCCTTGCTGCTGTCAACGACCAGGACGATGGCGTCCGCGTCGCTCGCCCCGCTCCACGCCGCCGCGACCATCGCGCGATCCAATCGCCGTCGGGGAAGGAAGATTCCGGGCGTGTCGACGAGAACGAGCTGCGCGCGGTCATGAATGACGATGCCGAGAACGCGCGAGCGGGTCGTTTGAACCTTGGGCGAGACGATCGAAACCTTGCTGCCGACCAAACGGTTGACCAGCGTCGACTTGCCGACATTCGGCGCCCCGAGCACCGCGACGAAGCCGCACCGGCTGTCGGCGGCCCTTTCTCGTTCATTTTCATCACTCATCCCGTTCTCGTATCCTTTCGAGCAAGCTCTCCGCCGCCGCCTGTTCGGCGGCGCGTTTCGAGGAGCCGTCCGCGGTCGCTGCCGTCAAACCGTTCACGCTGACCTCGACCACAAAGCGCGGCGCGTGCGGTGGCCCTTCGCGGGAAACCTCGCGATACTGGGGCAGAGCCATTCCCCTCGCCTGCGCCCACTCCTGCAGCTCCGTCTTGGCGTCCTTGGGCGGCCGTAGCGTGGCTCCCATCAGCGGTTGCCAGAAACGGTGGATGAATCGGCGCGCCACGTCGAGTCCGCCGTCCAGGTACAACGCCGCGATCACCGCCTCGCAGGTATTCGCGAGAAGCGCCGGATTGCGCGTTCCGCCGGCCTCCTCCTCGCTTCGCGACACTTTGAGACACTGGCCCAGGCGGATTTGCTCGGCGATGCGGGCCAGGGACTCCCGACTGACGAGAAAGGCGTAGCGCCTGGCAAGAGCGCCTTCGTTCTCATTCGGATAGGCGTCGTACAGCAGCTCGGCGATGACAAGCCCCAGCACGCGATCGCCAAGAAATTCCAAACGCTCGTTGGACGGACGCCGGCTTCCGCCATGACCGGACATGCTGGCGTGCGTGAGCGCCTGGTCAAGAAGGCCGGCATCGCGGAACCGATGTTGCAAATAAGGCGTGAGCCGCTCAAGCGCGGGTTCTCGGGGCGCTTCCGTCGCAGCCACGCGGCGTCACCCGATTGTCTTGAGAAACCGCTCGATCCGCAGGGTCCGGTACCACTCCCAGAACTTCCAGATCCGGCCATCCACGGAGAAAAAGATGATCTGCGCCGGTCCGACGAGGTTCTCGAACGGGATGTAGCCGACCTCGCCAAGAAAGCGGCTGTCGCGCGAGCTGTCACGGTTGTCGCCAAGAGCGAAATAGTGGCCGGGGGGGACGTGATAGACCGGGGTGTTGTCGAACGGACCATCATCGGTCATCTCGATGATGTGGTGGCGGGCGCCGTTGGGAAGGACCTCCACATAGCGGTGGTATCGCCGCAGACTGCCCAGAGCATCTTGCATTGTGAACTCGCCGTCCGCGATCCGCTGCACGGGCGCGCCGTTGATGGTGAGAATGCCGCCGATCAGCTGAATCCGGTCCCCCGGCAACCCGACGATGCGCTTGATATAGTCGGTACTGTTGTCCGCCGGGAGCTTGAAGACGGCGACATCGCCCCGCTCGGGCTCCGCCGCGAAAATCCGCCCCGAAAACAACGGCAGCCCGAGAGGAAGCGAATACCGGCTGTAGCCATACGAAAACTTCGAGACGAACAGGTAGTCGCCGACCAGCAACGTCGGGATCATCGAGCCCGACGGAATGCTGAACGGCTCGTAAGCGAGAGTCCTGACGACAAGAGCGATAAGGATCGCGTAGAAAACGGTCCTGACGAGTTCCCCGAACCCGCTCTGCTTGCGCTTTTCCATGAAATGATCGCTGGTTTGTTGGTCAAGGGATCGGGCGGATCGCCCCTCAAGGAGCGGGAGGCCGACTAAGCCAGCAAGCCATGCCGTCTGTCAAGCAATCGGCGGCCGATCCCTTGTTTGTTCCGGCCCCGCTGGTGGAAACCCGGGCCGCGCTCTACTACGGAACGGTGGCGTCGCGCACGGCGGATATGATCACGACGGCCTGGGCCAATGGATACTCGTCGGTCAGCGTGACGTCGATCTCGGCCGCCATTCCGGAAGGCGTCAGCGCGTCCAGCCGGCGCCGCGCGCCGCCGGTCAACGTCATCACCGGTTTGCCGGAGGGCAGATTGCCGACAACCATGTCGCGCCAGAACACGCCTTGCCTGAGGCCGGTGCCAAGGGCCTTGGAGCAGGCCTCCTTGGCCGCATAGCGCTGCGCGTAGCAGGCGGCGGGATTCGCCCGTCGCTCGCACCGCCCGCGTTCGGCCTCGGAAAAGACGCGATCGCGGAACCGATCGCCGAAGCGCTCTAATGTGCGCTCGATGCGGCGGATGTCGAGAAGGTCCGTGCCGATCCCGATGATCATGGCGCGACCTCCCCCGCCGCGCCGGCGCGGGCGTCGTCCATCGCCGCCCGCATTCGACGGATGCTCGCCTCCAACCCGCAGAAGATGGCTTCGCCGACGAGAAAATGACCGATGTTGAGTTCGACGATGGCCGGTATCGCGGCGATCGGCCCGACATTGTCGTAGGTCAGGCCGTGCCCCGCGTGACATTCAAGGCCCAGCTCTTCGCACAGGGCCGCCGCCCCATGAATGCGGCTCAGCTCCCGCTCGCGCGTCTCTCCTAGCGCATGGCAGTAGCTCCCGGTATGGAACTCGACGACCGGCGCGCCGAGCCCGCGCGCCGCCCGCAATTGCTCTGGCGCCGGCTCGACGAACAGCGAGACGCGGATTCCGGCATCGCCCAGCGTGGCGACGAACGGCTGGAGATGCGCGAAACCCGCGGCGGCATCGAGGCCGCCCTCGGTCGTGCGTTCCTGACGGCGCTCGGGCACGATGCACACGGCATGGGGCTTATGGCGGAGGGCGATCTCCATCATTTCCTCAGCCGCCGCCATTTCGAGATTGAGTGGCGCCGTAATCGCATCGAGGATGCGGCCGATGTCCTCGTCGGTGATATGACGGCGATCCTCGCGCAAGTGCGCGGTGACGCCGTCGGCGCCCGCGGTGACGGCGAGACGCGCGGCGCGCACCGGATCGGGATGCGTTCCGCCGCGGGCGTTGCGCACCGTCGCCACGTGATCGATGTTAACGCCCAGTCGCAGGCGCCTGCCCATGGCCTTGGTTTTCCTGTCTCGCCGCCCGAGCGGTCAGCCGTAGGCGCGGTCAACGGTGTTGACCGCGGGCGTGGCGCGCAGGGCGGCGATGATGTTGGTGAGGTGCTTGACGTCCCGAACCTCGATGTCGATCAGCATGTCGAAGAATTGCGAGGTCCGGTTGGTGATCTTCAAGTTGGCGATGTTCCCTTCGTTTCTCGCGATCACCGTGGTCAGGCTGCCAAGGGTGCCTGGTTCGTTGAGAACGGTGAGGTTGATCCGGCCGACATGATTGGCGGGCTCGTCGCTCTCGATCTCCCAGGAGACGTCGATCCAGCGCTCCGGCGCATCCGAGTAGGATTCGAGCGTCTCGCAGTCGATGGTGTGGATCGTCACGCCCTTGCCCGTCGTCACGATGCCGACGATGCGGTCTCCAGGAAGAGGGTGGCAGCAGCCGGCGAAATGCACCGCCATGCCGGGGATCAATCCCCGGATCGGCAAGGCCGCTTCGGGCTCTTTTTTTAGCCGCCGCTGACGAGCGCGCGCCAGCGGCACGACTTTCTCGTAGAAGCTCTTGCGGCGGCGCGTCCCAGGAAACACCGTCTCCACCACCGTCCGGGCCGTAATGTATCCGGCGCCGACCTGGGACAGCAGATCCTCAACCGTGCCCTGCTTGAAGTTCTTAAGGACGCCTTCGAGAGCCTTGTCGTAGTACTCGTATCCCTCCTCGCGGAAAGCCCGCTGCATCAGCGATCGCCCGAGCTGCAGATATTGTTCGCGCTCCTTGGAGCGCACAAACCGGCGGATACACGCGCGCGCCTTGCCGGTTACGACAAACCGCTCCCACGTCGGCGATGGCGTTTGCGCCTTGGAGGTGATGATTTCGACCTGATCGCCGTTCTGCAAAGGCGTGCGCAAAGGCATCAACCGGCCGTTGATTTTCGCGCCGACACAGGTATCGCCGATTTCCGAATGCACCGCGTAGGCAAAATCGACCGGGGTGGAATTGTTCGGCAAGCTGATCAGATCCCCCTTCGGGGTGAAGCAGAACACCTGATCCTGGAACATCTCGAGTTTGGTGTGCTCAAGAAATTCTTCGGGACCGGCGGCATGGTCGAGAATATCCAAGAGCTCGCGCAGCCAGCGATACTGGCGGCCGACGGTGCTATCGAGCCCCTGCTTGTACATCCAGTGCGCGGCCACGCCGTACTCGGCGACTTCATGCATTTCGCGCGTGCGGATCTGGATTTCGATGCGCTGGCTGGCGGGACCGAGGACGCCCGTGTGCAGCGAGCGATAGCCGTTGGGTTTGGGCGTGGAGATGAAATCCTTGAACCGCCCCGGAATGACGGGATATGCGCCATGAACGACGCCAAGGGCGCGATAGCAATCCTCGACAGAACCGACGACCACGCGAAACGCCATGACATCAGCCAGTTGTTCGAAGCCGATGTTCTTGCGCTGCATTTTTCGCCAGATCGAGTATGGGGACTTCTCGCGGCCGAGGACCGCGGCCCGCAGACCGGCTTCCGAGAGCGTGCCGCGCAAGCCCTGAACGATTTGGGGAACGACATCGCCGCCCTGCTCTCTTAGAAAATTGAGCCTGGCGATCAGCGAATTGCGGGCATCGGAATTGATTTCGGCGAAAGCGAGATCCTCAAGCTCGTCCTTCATCTCCTGCATGCCGATCCGCTCGGCCAAAGGCGCGTAGATGTCCATCGTTTCATGCGCCACCCGCCGCCGTTTCTCCACGCTGGCAATGTCCTTCAAGGTGCGCATGTTGTGGAGCCGGTCGGCAAGCTTGACCAGGAGAACGCGAATATCGTCCGACATGGCGAGAACAAGCTTGCGAAAATTCTCCGCCTGCTTGGTCCGCTCCGATTGCAGCTCGATTCGCGTCAACTTGGTGACGCCATCGACGAGCCGCGCCACCTCTTCGCCAAAATGGCGCTGGATGTCGTCGAGCGTCGCCGGGGTGTCCTCGATGGTGTCGTGAAGCAGGGCGGTGACGATCGTCGCCACGTCGAGGCGATAATGAGTAAGAATGCCCGCGACCTCGAGCGGATGAGAGAAGTAAGGATCGCCCGAGGCCCGTTTTTGCGCGCCATGCGCTTTCATGGCGAATACGTAGGCGCGGTTGAGAATCTCTTCGTCGGCGTTCCTATCGTACGCCCTCACCCTCTCGACAAGCTCGAACTGACGGATCATCTCGGCCTCAGCTCCGCGCCACGGCTCGCCACGGCCGCGGCGAAAATTATTCCTCTTCCTCCTCTGGATTCGCTAGGTCCTCGCCTTCGAAAGGCTCATCGACGTCTTCCTCGACCATTTCCTCGATATCCTCTCCTTCGACGTGCAGCACGTCCTCGGCGAGCTCCTCCTCGACCTGGGGCTCGCCCTGCTCGATCCTCAATTCGCGCTGGATCGCCAGCAAGTCCATCTCTTCCTCCGGCGGCTCTTCCACCTCCACCACTTTTTGAAGACTCTGGATCAGGTTGTTCTCGAGTTCTTTCAGGTCGACTGTGCCTTCCGCGATCTCGCGAAGGGCGACGACCGCGTTCTTGTCGTTGTCGCGATCGACCGTCAATGACGCGCCGGCTCCTATGTTTCTGCCTCGCTGCGCCGCGATCATGACGAGATCGAAGCGATTGGGGATGCGTTGGACGCAATCTTCGACTGTAACGCGAGCCATGCGGCACTCCTCGGTTGAACAAAAAATCCGCTTCCGCTTAGGATGCTATATTTTTATGCTTGCGGCGATATCAACTCAAGACAAAGGGCGACGAGCGCGGCGATTGGCGTCGGCGGCCTGTGCGTCACCACCCGGCCCGCTCTCCAGCGCTTCGACAACCTGCTCCGGCGACACCGCCGCCAGCATCTCGAGCGTCGAGAGACCAAGACGCGGATGCCGCCACTCTGGCGCCAGATCCGCAAGCGGCCGCAGAACGAAGGCACGCTCGTGCATGCGTGGATGAGGCAGCGCGAGCGTGGCCGCGTCCTCCATCACAACATCGTCGTAAACGAGGAGATCGAGATCGAGGGTGCGGGCGGCATTGCGGCGGCTCCTGCGGCGGCCGAAGACACGCTCGATGTCCTGTAACATATTGAGCAAGGCTCCGGGAGCGAGGGCCGTCCGCACGTCGAGCACGCCATTGATGTAGTGCGGCTGATCGGATGGCGGTAGGGGTTGGCTCGCGTACCACCGCGAACGTCTGATGACGGTGACCTCTCTTCCATTCAAAACGTCGATTGCGGCGGCGCAAGTGGCCAGCGGCGAGCCGTGTGTGACAGAGGGCAAATTCGCGCCGATACCAAGGAAAATCACGAGTTTCTCCTGAGGGTTCGCCCTTGCGTGGGGGTAGGCCACACCCTAAGTTAGCATAGGTAGTTTAATCAATATCGTGCAAGGCGGCAGACTGAACGAGACCGTCATGCTCCACGATGGATGCGAATATCCAGCGAGGAGGGATAAAAAAGGGATTTGCAAAATGGTTTTCTATCCACAAGAACGTATTGGTCTGTTCATCGACGGTTCTAATGTATATGCTGCCGCGCGGGCTCTCAACTTCGATATAGACTATAGAAGGCTGCTTGACGTCTTTGCGTCAAAGGGACGGCTCATTCGTGCTTTTTACTACACTGCACTTGTTGAGGATCAGGAATATTCTCCGATCCGCCCGTTGATCGACTGGCTGGACTACAACGGCTATACCATGGTGACGAAGCCGACCAAGGAGTTCACCGACGCCACCGGACGACGCAAGATCAAGGGGAATATGGATATTGAACTCGCCATCGACGTGATGGAGATGTAGCGCCTCGATCACGTGGTGCTGTTCTCCGGAGACGGCGATTTCAGGCGGCTGGTCGAAGCCGTGCAGCGGCGGGGCGTCAGGGTCACCGTCGTCAGCACGATCCGCTCGCAACCGCCGATGATCGCCGATGAATTGCGGCGTCAGGCGGATGCCTTTCTGGAGCTGCAAGACCTGCAGCCAAGCATCGCGCGCGTCCTTCCCAGTCGGGACGACCGTGAAATCCGGCCGGCCGATGAGGTCATGGCGGGCAAGAGCGAGGAAGTTCTCGAGAACGCCTGACCTCGCGCGGTTGCTCCCGGCATCATGACGTTTACGGCGCCGACGTCCGAGTGTCCGCTTTGTCCGCGTCTCGTTCAGTTTCGCCACGACAACCGGCGGCGGTGGCCCGACTGGCACAATGCGCCGGTGCCGTCCTTCGGCGCCGCCGACGCATGGCTATTGATCGTCGGACTTGCGCCCGGGTTGAAGGGAGCCAACCGGACCGGCCGGCCTTTCACCGGCGATCACGCCGGAATCCTGCTTTACGCAACGCTTGCGCGGTGCGGTCTTGCGCGCGGCGAATACAAGGCCTTGCCCGACGACCAGCTTCACCTTGTCGGCTGCCGGATTACCAACGCCGTGCGCTGCGTGCCTCCGGACAACAAGCCGGCATCCGGCGAAGTCGCCCAGTGCGGCCGGTTTCTCGCTGCGGAACTGGCTGCCTTGCCCGATCTCAAAGCGGTAATCGCCCTCGGCCGTGTCGCCCACGGCGCCGTGCTTGCCGCCCTCGCCATGAAAAGCCAAGCCTTTCCGTTCCGTCACGGAGCCCTTCATGATTTGCCCAACGGGCTTCTTCTTGCCGACAGCTATCACTGCTCCCGCCAGAACACTGCGACGGGGCGGCTGACAACGGATATGTTTCGCAGCGTGTTCGAAAGCGTCGTTGCAACCTGTAAACCCTAAGAGGGTATTTGCCGCATTGACCGACACCCTGCTATATCGCCCTCGATCGAATCCAGTCGTGGGGGAGGTGAAGCGGTGAATCTTGTTTGTCTCGATCTTGAGGGCGTTCTCGTTCCTGAAGTATGGATCGGCGTCGCCGAGACCTTCGGCATCGACTCGCTGCGCGCGACGACCCGCGACATCCCGGATTACGACGTCTTGATGCGGCAGCGGCTCGGCATCCTTGCCGAGCATGGGCTCAAGCTCGCCGACATTCAGAGCGTGATCGGAGCGATGAAGCCCCTCGACGGCGCTTGCCAGTTCCTGTCCCGGCTCCGCGAGCGCTGGCCCGTCCTCATTCTGTCCGACACCTTTTATGATTTCGCCCGCCCCTTGATGCGGCAGCTCGAGTGGCCGACGTTGTTCTGTCATCAACTCGAGGTCGACGAGGCCGGCTTCATTGTCGGCTACCGGCTTCGCATGCGCGACCACAAGCGCGCCGCGGTTATGGCGCTCCGCGACTTGCACTTCCGCGTCATCGCCGTTGGCGACTCCTATAACGACATTTCCATGCTGAGCGGCGCGACAGCGGGCATTTTGTTTCGGGCGCCCGACAACGTGATCGCCGAGTTTCCGCAATTCCCGATCGTTCGCGACTACGAGGCTCTGATCGGCGCCATCGAACGAACGGCTTCCTCCCAGCCGCCGCACACCGCCCCGGCGGCTGCCGGAGCCCCGGGATAAGCTCGACGATAAGCTCGACGTCGGCGGGATCGACGAGTGGCTTGCCGCTCCGTCACGGCGTGTCCTTGGCGGGGTCGAGCAGGCGATGCAGATGGACGATCACGTACTTGATGTGGGCGTGATCGACGTGCTTCTGACTGACTCCGCGCCAGGCCGTCAACGCCGATTCATAATTCGGAAAAATTCCAACGATATCGAGGGACGCCGGATCGACGAAATCGAGCCCGCGCGGATCTTTGACTTCTCCGCCGAAAACGAGATGAAGCAGAGGCGTTGCCATGTCGGTTTTCTCCACACTGTCAAACGATGCCGGGTTTGCCCTTGCGACCGGCGCCTCCAATATCGATCTCTCCCGTGAACGCCATGCGCGCGAGGGAGGAATGACGCAATGATCGATCTGTACACGTGGTCCACGCCCAACGGCTACAAGGTCTCGATCATGCTCGAAGAGATCGGCCTGCCCTACAAGGTCATTCCCATCGATATCGCCAAGGGCGATCAGTTCAGCGACATCTTCCTCAAAATCAGCCCGAACAACAAGATCCCGGCCCTCGTCGATCATCTTGGACCCGACTCCCGCTCCTTCTCCCTGTTCGAGTCGGGCGCGATCCTGATGTACCTCGCCGAGAAAACGGGACGCCTGATGCCGACGGAAACGCGCAGCCGCTACGCCGTCATTCAGTGGCTGATGTTCCAGATGGGCAATCTCGGGCCGATGCTTGGCCAGAATCATCATTTTCGCAATTACGCGCCGGAACCACTCGAGTATGCGATCAACCGCTATACCAACGAGGCGCGGCGGCTTTACTCGGTGATGGATCGGCGGCTTGCCGAGGTGGAGTATCTCGCGGGCGCCTACTCCATTGCGGATATCGCCTGTTTCCCGTGGATCCGGCCTTGGAAGCGGCAAGGCCAGAACCTCGAAGAACATCCCAACCTCAAGCGCTGGTTCGAAGCGATCGCTCAGCGACCGGCGGTGCAACGGGGCTTGCAGGTCCCGCCCGAGGCAACGAACCTGAACCGGACGATGGACGAGGAGACGCGCTCCATCCTGTTCGGCGAGCGGCAGTTTTCGCGCCCGTGAGCACGGGCGTTTTTCATCACCCTGTTGTCGGTCGGTTTCCGCGAGAATCCCTTTCCTGTCCGAAGCAAGCGCCTGCTGAGGATCGTTCAGGCGACCTTCAGGCAGTGCAGGCAGAATAATTCCGCGGGATCCGTCGCAACGGCGAGAGGAACGAAGCCGCTGCTCGCCGCCAGTTCGCGGAATTCCTCCGGCGCATACTTGTAGGCGTTCTCGGTGTGGATCGTCTCGCCCTTGTGGAACGAGAAGACATGGTCATCGATGCGGACAGTCTGCTCTTCCCGACTCACCAGGTGCATTTCAACGCGCCCCTCCTCGGCATTGTAGAAGGCGTTGTGGGCGAACCGGCTCAGATTGAAGTCGCTGCCGATCTCGCTGTTCATACGCTGCAGAAGGTTGAGGTTGAACGCGGCCGTCACGCCTTCGGCGTCGTTGTAGGCGGCGTGAAGCACGTTCGCGTCCTTTTTCAGATCGACCCCGATCAACAAAACGCCGCCGTTTCCCAAGGTGGCGGCGATGCGCCGAAGCAGCGCCCTCGCCTCGGGCGGGGTGAAGTTGCCAATGGTCGAGCCGGGAAAGAAACCGATGCGCGGGCCGGCGGGAACGCTTTGCGGAACAGGAACAGGAACGGCAAAATCGGCGCAGATCGCAAACACGCGGAGCGCGGGGTAATCCTCGGCAATGTGCTGAGCGGCTTCCAGCAGATGCCGGCGTGAAATGTCGATTGGCACATAGGCGACCGGGTTCCTCAAGGCGTCGAGCAACAGGCGCACCTTGACGGACGAGCCGGTGCCGAACTCCACCACCACCGCCCTCTCCGCCAGCAGCGCCGCAATATGTCGAGGGAACTGCCGCAGGATGGCGATTTCTGCGCGCGTCGGGTAATACTCGTCGAGCATGCAGATCTGTTCGAACAGCCGCGATCCGCATTCGTCGTAAAAAAATTTGCTCGGAACCGTCTTTTGCGGCTGACTCAGCCCGGCAATCACGTCGGCGCGGAAATCGTCGGTGGTTGGCTTCAGATCATAAAAGGCGCAAGCGGCCTTGGCCGTCTTTCTCAGCGTCCTCATGATTGAGCGTCCTCGGCGAGGCGCACGCCCGAGAACTGCCAGCGTTGGTGAGGGTAGAAAAAGTTGCGATAGGTGGTGC
>CAZRWU010000080.1:0-13415 GCA_964603915.1 uncultured Rhodospirillaceae bacterium | reverse complement strand
GGTAGATCTGAACCCCCATCAAATCGAAGCTGCACTCTTTGCGTTCCGCAGCCAGCATGGCCGTGGACGATCATGGCCGAGGGTAAAGGGCAATATTTTCCCAGTAAACAGGAAGCCATTGCCGCCGCCCAAGCGATCCGGGCGCGAGGGGTGCGCAACATGGACATTGGCTGCATGCAGATCAACATGATGTACCATGGCAAAGCCTTCACCGATATCGAGCACGCCTTTGACCCGGCCGCGAATGTCGCCTATGCGGCGCGGTTTCTCGGTGAGCTTCACCAGCAGACGGGCTCGTGGCACGAGGCTGCGGGCCGTTATCATTCCGCCACGCCGGAGCACAATCAACGCTACAAGGACAAGATCGCCCGCTTATGGAGCGAGCAACGCGCTAACCCGAGTACGGTGGACGCGCCGGTCGCGACAGCCCCTGCCCCCGTCGATCCCTCCCCTCGACACGCGTCCCGAGAGCGGCCGACTCGCGCCATCGATCATGTTCGCATGGCGCGGCTGACCACAGCGTGGCGAGAGCGAACGGCGCGGCCGGCATCAATGGCGGCCACGATCAATGCCCGGGCCATGCAGCCCCGAGTCGGCGCGCGCGATGCCCGCGCGGAAGCCACGTTTGCCGCCAACCGGGTCCGGCATCTCGAAGCGTGGCGCGAGTCGTCGCGCCGCATCCGCGCGGAACGGCAAACGCTGGCGAGCAGATAGCAGCGTCATTGGAGCGCCGCTCATCCTGTTGGATCTTCTCGGCCATCTTGCCTGTTCTTCCGCGCGGCGAGAAGATATTCGACATTTCCTTCAGGCCCAGTGATCGGACTTTCGGTAATGCCGAGGACCAGCCATCCAGGACGCGCGGAGAGCCAGCGGGCGATCCGTTCGCACGCCGCCGCGCGCGCCGCCGGATCGCGGACGACGCCACGCTTGCCGACCTGTGCGCGACCCACCTCGAACTGCGGCTTGATGAGAGCGACAAGCCATGCCTGGGAAGCCGTCAACGCCAATGGAGCAGGCAATACGGTCTCCAGGCCGATGAAGCTGACATCGCAGGCGATGAAATCAACGGCCTGCGGGATGTGCTCGCGCTGAAGGAAACGCGCGTTGGTTCGCTCCAGCACGACGACGCGCGGATCCTGCCGCAGGCTCCAGGCCAACTGGCCGTGGCCGACATCGACCGCATAAACGCGGGCTGCTCCCCGAGTCAGGAGGACATGCGTAAAGCCGCCCGTTGACGCGCCGATGTCGAGGCAGACAAGCCCCTGCGGATCAATGGAGAAATGGTCCAGGGCGTGCGCCAGCTTCACCCCCCCGCGCGACACCCAGGGATGATCCGGGCCGCGAACGCGAACCGGCTCATCACATGGAACCATCTGCCCCGGCTTGTCGAGACGCTTTTCGCCGCTGAACACGTTGCCGGAAACAATCAGCGCTTGCGCATGGCTCCTGCTCGTCGCCAGCCCACAGTCGACCAGCAACTGATCGAGCCGTTTCCTCTCCTTCGCCACGCAGACGGCTCCCTGAGCGAAGGCGCCGCCCGGGCGCGTTCAGGCGCTTGCGGCTTCAGCCGCCTCGTTATCGAGTCCAACCGCCTTGAGAGCCATGGCGACGATATGCCGGGCGTTGAGGCCAGCCTGATCGTATTGTTTTTCCGGGGTATCCTGATCGATGAAAACGTCGGGAAGAACCATGGGCCGGAATCGCAGACCGTGATCCAAGAGGCCCTCGCTCGCCATGAACTGCATGACATGGGCGGCGAAACCGCCCGCGGAACCCTCCTCGATCGTTATCATGACCTCGTGCTCGGTTGCCAGGCGCCGGATGAGATCGTGGTCCAACGGCTTGGCGAAGCGCGCGTCGGCAAGAGTGGTCGACAGCCCGTGCGCCGCGAGTTCTTCCGCCGCCTTGATCGAATGACCGAGCCGAGCCCCGAGATTGAGGATGGCGATCTTGGTGCCCTCGCGCAGGATGCGGCCCTTGCCGATTTCCAGCGGCAAGCCCTTTGGCGGCAGTTCGATGCCCAATCCCTCGCCGCGCGGATAACGAAAAGCGCTGGGACGATCGTCGATGGCCGCCGCTGTCGCCACCATGTGGACCAGATCGGCCTCGTCTCCCGCGGCCATGACGACGAAGCCAGGCAAGCAGCACAGATAGGCGAGATCGAACGAGCCCGCGTGGGTCGCGCCATCGGCGCCGACCAAGCCGGCGCGATCTATCGCGAAGCGGACCGGCAGCTTCTGTATGGCAACGTCGTGGACGACCTGATCGTAGGCGCGCTGCAAGAACGTGGAATAGATCGCCGTGAAGGGCTTGTACCCCTCGGCGGCGAGACCAGCGGCAAAGGTCACGGCATGCTGTTCGGCAATGCCGACATCGAAGGCCCGTTCGGGAAATCTTTCGGCGAATTCATCAAGCCCCGTTCCCGCCGGCATCGCCGCCGTGATGGCGACGATTTTTTCATCCTGTTCGGCTTCTTTGACCAGCGCTTGCGCAAACACCTTGGTATAGGCCGGGAGATTGCTCTTCGGCTTGACCTGCTCGCCCGTCACCACGTCGAACTTACTGACTCCATGGTACTTGTCGGCGCTTTTTTCGGCTGGCAGGTATCCGTGCCCTTTGCGTGTAACGACATGCAAAAGCACCGGGCCTGGCTCGCGGTCGTTCTTCAGGTTCTTGAGAACCGGGAGAAGATGGTCAAGGTTATGGCCATCAATGGGCCCGACATAGAAAAAGCCGAGTTCCTCGAAGAGCGTGCCGCCGGTGACGAGGCCGCGGGCGTATTCCTCGGCCTTGCGCGCCGCTTCACTCAGCGGCCTGGGAAACTTGCGGGCCACCTCGGCGGCGATATGGCGCATCGAGCGGAACGATTTCGACGAAATCAAGCGCGAGAGATAGGCGCTCATGGCCCCCACCGCGGGCGCGATCGACATATCGTTGTCATTGAGAATGACGATCAACCGCGAATCCATTGATCCCGCGTTGTTCATCGCTTCATAGGCCATGCCCGCGCTCATCGCGCCATCGCCGATTACGGCGATGACGGCATTGTTCTCGCCGCGGTAATCGCGCGCGACGGCCATGCCGAGAGCTGCCGAAATGGACGTCGACGTATGGGCGGCGCCGAACGGATCGTAGACGCTCTCCGAGCGTTTGGTAAAACCCGAGAGTCCTCCGCCCTGGCGCAGCGTGTGCATTCTGTCGCGCCTGCCAGTGATGATTTTATGGGGATAGGCTTGATGGCCGACGTCCCAGATGAGGCGGTCGCTCGGCGTGTCGAACACGTAATGCAAAGCAACGGTCAACTCGACCACGCCAAGGCTGGCGCCAAGGTGTCCGCCAGTGATCGAGACGACGCGTATCGTCTCCTGGCGCAGCTCCTGCGCCAACGCCGGAAGATCTTTTTCGTCCAACTCTCGAAGATCGGCAGGATCGTTAACGCGGTCCAGCAAACCGGTTTTCCACTCGCTCATCACGGTTGTCCCTCCTTTCCAGTGGACAAACTGGCCTTGGTTCCGCAGGCCGCCACCTGAAAATCAGTTGCGTCGGTTGACCACGAACCACGCCAAAGCGCGCAAAGGATCAGCCTTTTCGGGGAAACTCTCAAGATGTTGCACCGCCTGTTGCGCCAGAAATTGGCTTTGCGCTCGCGCTCGCTCCGGCCCCATCAGCGTCACGAAGGTCGCCTTACCCGCAGCCTTGTCCTTTCCCGTCTTCTTGCCGACCTCGTCTTCATTTCCCTCTACATCGAGCAGGTCGTCAACGATTTGAAAGGCCAGACCTAGATCATGGGCGTAAGCGCGCAGCGCCATGCGCGCCATGTCGGACGCCTTCGCCAGCAAGGCGCCCGACTCGCAACAGAAAGCGATCAAGGAGCCGGTCTTCAAGCGTTGCAGGCGGGTCACTTCTTCTTCCCCGAGGTCATAATGTTCCGCCATCAGATCAAGGACCTGACCCCCGACCATGCCTTCCGCGCCGGCGGCGCGCGCTAGTTCAAGGACAAGATCGCTGCGCACCCGCGGATCGGGGTGAGTCGCCGGATGGGCGAGCACCTCGAAAGCGCGCGTCAAAAGGGCGTCGCCAGCGAGGATCGCGGTGGCTTCGCCGAACTTGATATGGCACGTGGGCAGGCCGCGACGAAGCTCGTCGTTGTCCATTGCCGGGAGATCGTCATGGATAAGGGAATAGCAGTGCGTCATTTCGATCGCGGCCGCGACGCGCAGCGCGTACTCAGGAGTCACATCGAACAAAGCGGCGCTGGATACGACCATGAATGGACGGATGCGTTTTCCCCCCGACAGCGCGGAATAGCGGATTGCCTCGTGCAGCTGCGCTTCCAGTCCATGCTGCATGGGCAGCAGCTTGTCCAAGCACTCGTTGACCACGCGCGCATTCTCGGCCAGCGCCGCCTGAATCTCCACCACTGCCTGCCTCAGTCCAGTTGGCTCGGTTCGGAAGTGACCGCGCCGCCCGGACCGACAACAATCTTTTCGACCCGCAACTGCGCTTCGTGCAGTTTCGCCTCGCAATGGCGTTTCAGAGCGGCGCCCCGCTCATATGAAGAAATCGCCTCGTCCAATCGCGCCGTTCCCGACTCCAGCCGACGAACGATCTCCTCGAGTTCCGCCAGAGCGTCTTCAAAGCTGAGAGTAGAGACATCCGAATGTGTGGCGTCTTGCTCCATGATCCCCCCAAGAACGAGCGCGGCAGCATAAAAAGGCGCGCGACGGTGGGCAAGAGATACCCGACATCATTGCGAAACAGAGTCGCCTGAATCACGAAGAACCACGCACCCACAATTGCGCAGGCCGCAAGTCCGCTGGAAACATGAACAGCCTCTTTCTCGACAGCGTCAACTTCCCATCAGCGCTTTGACATGAACGGCGACACTGGCGGCAAGCGCCGACAGATCGTAGCCTCCCTCGAGCGTGGAGACAACGCGCCCGCCGCAACGCCTTTCCGCGATGGCCAGCAGCTCCCGCGTCAGCCAAGCAAAATCCTCGGTTTGAACGCGCAACTGGGCCAATGGATCACGCACATGAGCATCGAATCCCGCCGAAATCAGTATGAGATCGGGCGCAAAATTATCGAGCGCCGGCAAGATTCGTTCCACGTAACCAGCGCGAAAATCCTCCGAACCTGCACCAGGCCGCAACTGCACATTGCAAATGTTGTTATACACGCCCGTCTCGTGCTCCATCCCGGTACCCGGATAGCAGGGCCACTGATGACTCGACGCATAGAACAGGTCTCGATAGCGAAAGAAGTGATTCTGCGTGCCGTTGCCATGGTGGACGTCGAAATCGACCACGGCCACGCGTTCCAGGCCATGAACATCGCGGGCGTGCTCGGCCGCGATCGCGACGTTGTTGAAAAAGCAAAAGCCCATTGCCTGAGCCGATTCGGCGTGATGTCCAGGCGGTCGGACAGCGCAAAAGGCATTGCGCGCCTTGCCCTCGACGACAGCGTCGACGGCTGCACAGATCGCGCCGACAGAGCGGAGCGCGGCATGCCATGATGCGCTGTTCATCGCGGTATCGGGATCCAGATGGACGTGACCGCTTTTCGGCGCATTCTCCATGATCGCCTCGACATAAAACGGCGCATGAACGCGTTCGATGTCACGAAGAGATCCTCGCGGCGCCTCGACACGCTGAAGATACGTGAAATCTTCTGCTTCGAGCACCTTCATGATCGCCCGCAGACGATCTGGGCACTCAGGGTGCCACTCTCCCATCTCATGTTCCAAACACAACGAATGAGAATAAAATGCGGTCGGCATCGCGACTCTCCCGCCTTCAATCACTCAAAACCACGCTTGCAAACTTCAAGGGCGCGCATCAGTGCTGACAATTTGGGCAATGCACTCGACTGTAGCCAGCGAGAATTTGCTTTCCAGCTTCAACTGCAGCGACTTCCCGACGACCGCGCAGGATAACGAGAGGCCAGCACGGTCCTGATCTCGCCATGAGTTCTCGGATGATTCTCGGCGCCTCGCAGGCGAGTCGTGAGAAAAGCGGGAGCAGTTGCAGAGTGAATAAGGCAAAGCGTTTCGTTTGGAAAGGCTGCCTTCCATTCCTCGGAAGTTCGGCGATCAAAAAACCGTTGCGGATCCTGCGCAGGAAATCGCCGCTGACAACATTACGCTGAGAGACAGAAACAAAACCTTGGGGACTGATCCTCGTCAGCTTGGTGGCTCCTTCCCGTGATTGTCTTTCTCGTTTTCGCATTCCCTGCCGTATTACATCGCATGAATTGAGTGGTCGAGTCTTATCGGTTGCGCTAACTGGTGTTCGCAGTTTTCAGCATCAACCTTTGCTTTCCGCAATTGAAGGCAACCACGGTATCTCCGCGTCGCGGCGACGCTGCGCTTGACAACGGTTCGGATATGCCGACAGGTACCGGCGCGCAGGTTCGCCGGAGACTTACCCTTGCCAGAAAGCTCGACCATATGCGTCGTTGGATACGGCTCCATCGGCGCCCGTCACGCCCGCAATGCCGGCGCCCTCGGCGCCAAAGTGTTTTTTCTCCGCTCCAAGGCGGAAGTCGTCGATGCGGTGAGGCTTCCCGGTGAAATCGATTGCGTGTTTGACAGCGAGGAAGCTGTCGCGCGCCGCCCGGATCTTGCCGTCATCGCGCTTCCAACGCACCTGCACATCAGGGCGGCCTTGCCGTTCGCCAAGGCCGGTATCCCGCTTCTCATCGAAAAGCCTCTCAGTCACACCCTTACCGACCTCGCTCGGCTGGAGAATATTCTGTCGCAAAGTCGCAGCGGTTGTTATGTCGGCTACATGATGCGGTTCGATCCGAGCATTCTGGCGCTGAGAAGCGTCATCATGTCTGGTGAACTCGGACCGATCCACGGGGCTTTTGTCGAATGGAGCACCTATTTGCCGAACTGGCATCCCTGGGAAGATTATCGCCAAAGCTACGCCGCGCGAAGCGATATGGGCGGCGGGGTTGTGCTCACGTGCTCCCACGAGATCGATCTCGCCAGATTCCTTTTCGGCGAGTGCGAGAGGGTTTTCGCGACGGGAGGACGGATCACCGGTCTGGAAATCGATGCCGATGACTGCGTGAGCATGCTGTTGCATCATCGTGCGGGTATCGCGAGCCACCTGCATTTGACTTATGCACATCGTCCGGCGCATCGCGCGATTCGCGTAATCGGTGAAAATGGCGCCGCCGAATGGGATTTTTTCCGCGGCTGCGCGGAAGTGATTGGATCAGATGGTGATCGCAGGGAGGTCGGGCGACGTCCTGACGATTTCAACCAGGTCTACGTCGAGGAACTCAAAGCGGTTCTGAAAGCCGTGCATGCGCGAGAACCCGATGGCTCGGCAATCTCTTACCGGGAAGGACGGCGGACTCTCGACCTTTGTATGGCGATTCTGCAATCGCTCGGAACACGATCGGTTATCGACATCAACGAGGGCGCTCCAACGTGCAGCTAGTCGAAAATCTGTTCTCCTTACGCGGCCGCGTCGCCGTCGTCGTAGGTGGCGCCGGGCAGATCGGCCGAGAAACTTGCCGCATTCTGCTTGACGCCGGTTGCCGGGTTGCCGTCATGGATGTGCCCGGGGAGCATATCGATGCCTTCGTCAGCGACTGCAACGCTTCGCTGCCGGACATGGCGATGGGCCCGCCGGCCGATATCACCTCCGAGCACGCGGTCGAGGAGTCGAGACAGCGCGTGATGGACCGATGGGGCCGGGTCGACATCCTGATCAACCATGCCCACTACAAAGGTGGTTCGCGCCAGCTCAAGCCGCACGACCCGTTTTTCGCACCATTCGAAGATTACCCGTTAGAAATTTGGAATGAAACGCTCCGGGTCAATCTCACCGGCCTGTTTGTCTGTTGCCAGAAGTTCGGCAAGGAAATGTTAAAGGCCGGATCTGGAAGCATTATCAACACATCTTCTACTTATGGAATTGTCAGCCCGAACCACAAGATTTACGGCAATAGCGGCATTAACAGCCCTATTGCCTATGCAACGACGAAAGCGGCCATCATCAATTTCACTCGATACATCGCAACGCATTGGGCGGACCGCGGAGTGCGGGCCAACGTTTTGTCGCCGGGAGGCGTCGCCAACCCGGCGCAAAGCGCGAACTTTGTCGAGAACTACGCCGAGCGCACGCCGTTGGCGCGTCTCGCCAAGGCTCATGAATATCAGGGAGCGATCCTGTTTCTTGCCTCGGATGCGTCAAGCTACATGACCGGAGCCAACCTTGTCGTTGACGGCGGCTGGACTGCTTGGTAGACGCTGGCGCTCGTTACGGTTGCGGGCAAAAGCCTTGATCTAAGGCGGCGCGGACTTGGCCGCTCGCGTCATCCAATCTTCGCTTTCAATCCCTTGCTGGCGGCAAGCTGCTTGAAGCGGCGATCGACCGCCTCGCTCAAGAAAACCGCGCGATCGGCAGGCAGCAACAAGATCAGCTTGTCCTTCTCGATTTTCAGCCGAGTCTGCGCGAGGAGGCCGGGAGCGCCGCCCGACAAGGTGTGCGCAAGGCGAAGCGCAAGACCGATCGTGCGCGCAAGAGCGATACGGGTTTCGTCAAGCAGACTTGGCGTGCCATCGAGAAGGGAATCGCTCACATCGCATCCGTAACGGATGAAGATGGCGAGCGCCATCACCGCCCGCTCTGGATGGGTGAGCCCGGGATAAGGGATTCGGAGGACGCGTTGATAAGCGTGCTGAGCGCGGTAGTCGGGATGTTCGGTCCAGCCGATATCGCTGAGCAGACAGATCGCCAGCCTTAACCGGCGTTCCACCGCGGTCTCATCCGGAAACAGCGGCGTCATCCAATCGAGAATTTCCTGACCGTGTATGGCAAACCTGCCGGACCTCTTCGCCTGGAACTCGCACGCCCCGATCAAGGCATCCCGGGGCCGCAGCTCCGGGGGCAGCAATTCCAGCATCTGCCCTTCCCGCATGCCAAAGCCCGAGAACACCACATGCGCGGGCCGGGCAACCTCGACGAGGGCGGAAAGCGCGATCGCCGCATAAGGCAAGGTGTCGAGCCTGCGATTCGTGATCGACGTCAGCTTTTGCAGCATGCTTTCGTTGACGCTGGCGATGAGCCGTGAAAGCCGCAAAGCCTCGAAAAAATTCACCGTATAATTGTCGAGAACATGCAGGGGGTGATGCGTCTGTTCAATGAAAATGCGCGCAAGTCCTCGCCACGACCCGCCAACTGCGTACACCGAACGGCCACTGACATCGGCGAGCCAAGGCAGGCCGGCGAGCGCCTCGTCGATGATCTGCCGGGCCCGTTGCCGGTCCCAATCGGCCTCCTCAGCGAGTCGCAGATGGCCTGCGCGAAAGGTCGCGAAGTTGCCGATGCGGCCCTTATCGAGGCTGACGAGATCCAGACTTCCGCCGCCGAGGTCGCCAAGAACGCCGTCGGCCTCGGGAACGCCATTGAGCAGGCCGACCGCCGCCAGTCGGGCTTCCTCCGCTCCGCTTAAAACGTGGACCGGATGGCCGCTCACATTTTCTACCTGTTCAACGAAAACAGGACCGTCGATGGCGTCACGAACGGCGGCTGTCGCCACCAGCTCAAGGCGGCTGACGCCCATGGCCTGGCCGAGCCGACTGAACCGGGCGAGACTGCGCAGCGCTTCACCGACGCCGCGAGGACTGAGGCGTCCTGTCCTGCTCATGTCGCGTGCAAGAGCGCATTGAACCTTCTCATTGAAAATCGGTATCGGCGATATCGTGTGGGTTTCGTAAACCACGAGCCTCACGGTGTTGGAACCGATATCGACGATTCCGACCCGTCCGGCGCCGGCAAGACCCGCCCCTTGCTCCGCTCGCTGCACATCGGTCAATTGCTTAGCCTGCGCCATTGCAACCTACCGCCCCTGCATTTCGCACACTGCCCAGGGTTATCGGCGCTACCACCGTTGCCCGTCAAGCCTCGGCCGGAGCACAACGCGCATCGCTTTCGCCTGATTACCCGTTTCAGCCGCGTCAATCGAAGGAGAGGACGATCGGAAAAGCGACAAATGCAAATGCATTGGCTAAGCTGCTGGCGCGGGCAAAAGGAGCGAGAGTCATGTTTCGAACCGCCGAACTGGGCCGGGCGGTCCCGAAGGAACATTATCATGAGCAGGTTCCGATCCTGCGGGCCGAGTTGCTGGAGATTCAACAGCGCCTCCGGATCGAAAAACCGTTTCCGGTGATCATGGTCTTCGGCGGCGTCGACGGCGCCGGCAAGAGCGAAACGATCAACCTGCTGCACGAATGGATGGACCCGCGCTGGCTGATCACCCGCGCCTATGGCCCGCCTTCCGATGAAATGGCCGAGCGGCCGGAGTACTGGAGATACTGGCGAGACCTGCCGCCCAACGGGCGAATTGGGCTGTTCCTCAGTTGCTGGTACTCGGCGCCGCTCCTCGATCGAGCCTACGCACGGACGACCGAAGCGGAGCTCGACGAGGCCTTGGACCGGGTTGCCGCCTTCGAGAAGGAGCTGGCCGATGATGGCGCGCTGATCCTGAAGATCTGGATGCATCTAGGCAAGAAGGCGCAGAGAGATCGGCTAAAGGCTCTGGAGAAAGACCCCCTCACCCGCTGGCGGGTGACCGAAACGGACTGGCAGCATTGGCGAATGTACGACAACTTCGTCGCGGCTGCCGAACGGCTGATCACGCGGACCAGCAGCGGCCACGCCATCTGGCATATCGTCGAGGGGTTCGACAAACGCTATCGCAGCTTGACGGTCGGCATCACCCTGCGCAATGCCTTGCTGAAGCACTTACAGGAAATCGAGCTGCGCCAGCAGATCGCGGCGACGCGACGCGAGCGCTTTCTTGGTCAATCGGAGAACGCCAAGGCCAATCCCGATGACCCCGTTCCCGGCGACGCGCGCATCGGAACGCAGATCCTGCGCATGCCCCATGACACGATCCTCAACAGCCTGGACATGAGCAAGTTCGTTCCTAAGGCGGAGTATAGCAATGAGCTGGAGAAGTATCAGGGCAAGCTCAATCGAAGATACCGCCGCGCCAAGGAGCGCCGCATTTCGACGATCCTGGTATTCGAGGGATGGGACGCCGCCGGCAAGGGCGGAACCGTACGGCGGGTGACCGCAGCTCTCGATGCGCGCGACTACCAAGTGATTCCGATAGCTTCACCAACGGACGAGGAGCGCGAACACCATTATCTCTGGCGCTTCTGGCGCCATCTCTCGCGCGCCGGCCGCGTCACCATTTTTGATCGCAGCTGGTATGGCCGTGTTCTGGTCGAACGCGTCGAAGGATTCGCGACGGAGCAAGAATGGCGACGCGCTTATGCCGAGATCAACGATTTCGAGGATCAACTCGTTCGTCATGGTATTGTGCTTTGCAAGTTCTGGCTCCACATCACGAAGGATGAACAACTGGCGCGATTTAAGACTCGCCAGGAAGTCGAGTACAAACGGTGGAAGCTGACCGACGAGGACTGGCGCAACCGCGAAAACTGGGACGCCTACGAGGCGGCGGTGAATGACATGGTCGAGCGAACCAGCACATCGACGGCCCCATGGACGCTTGTCGAGGCCAACGATAAGCGTTACGCCCGGATCAAGGTTCTCAACACCATCTGTAACGGCCTCGATGCGGCTCTCGCTCGCTCTGAGACCTCCTCGCAAAAACCACCGCGTTAGCAGCAGCATGAGAGGGTGGCATGAGCCGAGCGGTGGACCAGGCGGCGGAACAACCTGCACAGCCTTTGGTTGCTCTTGAGAGCAGTGATTCGATGAAGCCGGCGACGGCGGATCTGGGCGACGCGGCAAACCAACCCTTGCCCGGCAAACCGGCGCTTCCTGAATGGAAGGCCGGTCAAGCGGCGTGCGAGCTGGATCTGCGCGCCGCCGAATTCTACCTCAACCGCGAGCTGACGTGGCTCCAATTCAATTATCGGGTCGTCCACGAAGCTGCCGATCAGCGCACGCCGTTGCTGGAGCGGGTGAAGTTTCTCGCCATCGCCGCCAACAACATGGATGAGTTCTTCATGAAGCGGGTGGGCGGTCTCAAGCAGCAGATTGGCGCGGGATTGCAAAAGTTGACGGTCGACGGCCGCAGCCCGGCGCAGCAACTTACAGAAATTCAGGCCGTGATCCGCGATTTTCTGCTGCAACAACGGCAGGTGTACCTGGATCTCATTGCGCAGTTGCGCGGATGCGGCATTGAAATTCTCCGCTTTGAAGACGTCACTGCGGCGGAAAAGGCGGCGGTGCGGGACTATTATTACGAAAACGTGTTTCCGTTGCTGACGCCTCTGGCGATGGATCCGGCTCATCCGTTTCCGTTTCTCTCCAATCTCTCTCTCAACCTGCTCGTCACTTTGCGGTTTACGGAAGAACCCGAGCTGACGATGGCGCGAATCAAGGTGCCGGTCGGACCGGGAATCGCGCGCTTGGTCAAGGTGGGAGAAAGCCACCGCTTCGTCATGCTTGAAGACGTCATGAGCCACTGCCTGGGAGACATGTTTCCGGGGATGGACGTTGAGTCGGTCGAGATCTTCCGGATCACGCGCAACGCCAATACCGAACGCGACGAAGAACAGGCCGACGATCTCCTTGCGATGATTGAGGCGGAATTGCGTGAGCGGAAGTTCGCGCCGATCGTTCGCCTCGAAACGGAGATCGGGATAAACCCGACCCATCGCGGCATGCTGGCGGCGGAGCTAGGGCTAACCGAGGACGACGTCTACGCCACGGACGTCATGATCGGCATGCGCGATTTGATGGAACTGGCGCACCTTCCGATCCCGGAACTGCACGACCCGACGCACGAGGCGATCACCAACATTAAATTACAGGATCGTGACAACATTTTTCACATCATCCGGCAGAATGGCCCGGTCCTGCTACATCATCCTTACGAATCCTTTGTAACATCGGTAACGCGCTTCGTACGCGAAGCGGCATGCGATCCCAAGGTTCAGGCAATCAAGATGACCCTGTACCGAACGTCGTCGGACACCAACATCATCGATCATTTGATCGATGCCGCCCGCAACGGCAAGCAGGTCGCGGTGGTCGTGGAATTGAAGGCGCGTTTCGATGAGGCCGCCAATCTGCGCTGGGCCGCGCGGATGGAAGAAGCCGGAATTCATGTTACCTATGGCGTTCTTGGCCTCAAGACGCACGCAAAGCTCATTCTTGTCGTTCGTCGCGACTATACAGGGCTTCGCCGTTACGCGCACATCGGCACGGGCAACTATCATGCCGGCACGGCGCGGCTTTACTGCGATCTGGGCTTGCTGACGGGCGATCCGCAGATCGGCATGGACCTGACGGAACTGTTCAATTATCTCACCACCGGGTGCCGGCCGTCGCGCAGTTATCGCAAGATCCTGGCGGCGCCGAACCTGATGAAACGGGCCTTGCTTGCCAAGATCGACCGCGAAATTGCCGTTCATC
>CAZRWU010000079.1:0-13494 GCA_964603915.1 uncultured Rhodospirillaceae bacterium | reverse complement strand
TGCCCCCGTTTCTGTCGACGAGCGTGTAGACATCGTCGCCGACGACCGCGATGGCGAGGAACGTTCCCGTGGTTTCCTGAAGGGTCCACGCGGCGACTTGTTCCGCCCTGAAGATGGTCAGGGTGCCGAGCGCGCCATCGGCCATGACCACGTGCAGCAGGCGGTTCTTCTGATCGTAATCCATGTCCACGGGCGCCCTGACGACATGTTGGGACAAGATCGCAAGATCCGTGGCTTGGTAGGCCTGCTCGACGTCCGCGAACAGGAACTCGCGCAATTGACCGCTGTTGCGCGGGACAAATATGGTCGCGCCGTCCACGTCTCGCGGTGGAATGGCGCGATCCGTGGGTGAGCCGACGCGGGTTTGCCGATGCAACTGGATGTTGGTCGGAGTCAGCGGATCTCCGGTAACCATCCATTCCGCTCCCGACGTGAACACCTGCAGGTGCCGCCCCGAAAACACTGCGCGAATGGCGTTCAGCTGATCGGAAAGAACGGAAAATTCAATAGAGTCGTCATCGAGCCCTTCGCCCTGATCGAAGTTGAACAGATCCGCGGACTTCGACAGCCATAATCGATTGGGCAGGTCGCGCGAGCCGCCGATGACGAGGCGATCCTGATGGAAGGTCACCGACGTGGGATAGCCGCGGACAGGCGAGAAGCTCTGCTCGGTCCAGTCTCTCGTGGGATTGGCGTCGACGAGAGGCTCGTAGACCTGGGCATAGATGCTCGCGCCGTTGATATACTGGGTGATCTGCAACTCCTTGTTCTGCAGCCTGAGGCGCGTGCCGACATGCTCGGGCACGAACGCCGTGTCGTCGAACTGTCCGGCGGCGTTGCGAGCAACGACATGCACCGTTCCGCTTACGGCGGAAGGCTGCAAACTGGTTCCCACCGCCGCGAATTTGTAATGCGGCTGGTCGATGCGGCCGTTGTCTTGCAGGGCAAAGGTCCACGGGGCGATTCGCCAATCGTTGGGCCCATGCCGGGAAATTCTCTGCGGAGGCACGTCCGGATTGACGATCAGCAATGTATCGGCGCTCTGAGTCCAACTCAGCTGGCGGAGATGGTTTTCGCGCCAAGGCGCGTTCAGGACGGCGACGAGTTCGCCGTTCTGGTAAACGTCGACGTATCTATCGCTGAACAGCAGCAAATACACCTGCTCGGTGTTGAACTCCAGTGGAACGAGACGGCCGCGGCCGCGGGCGGTGGCGACGTAGCGTAAGCCCGCGCGTCTGACGACTCCGCCCGTCGGATGGACAAAGATGTTGCGCAGCTTCGTCGCTCCGTTCTCGTGCGCCCGCAAGTCCCCTCTGCCGATGAGCCAGGGCGAGACTTCGCCGCTGGCGAAACTCGTCTTGGTGATGCGCACGTGTGCCATCAACCGCGTCCTTCCGTGAGCGTGAAATCCTCGATCCGCGCCGGGGTGTCTTCCTGAGCGTCGGTCAGTCTCGCGCGCCGCAGTTCGTCCTCGGCGATTTTATGCAGGGCCGCCCAGCGGCTTGTGCTGTCGGTCAGCGGGATGCAAAACTCCGCCGCCAACCGTGCGATGAGCGCGAGATTGAAAAAGGGAGGAAAGTCCGCTTCCGCCGCGCGACAGATGTACGTCAGCACCACATCGTCGGCGTCGATGCACAAAGTCCGGTGCTGGATCTTGTAAGGCAGTCCCCGCCCGCGCGTGCCGCTGCCTGCGGAAATGATGCGCAGGCTGTCTTCAGGAAGGGCAAAGCGGTTCTGGTAGTCGGCGATCGGGGACTCCTCCAGCTTGGCAAGTCGCTTTTGAGCGAGGGCGAAATTCCAAGGGTGTGTCGACAGCAGTCCGTCGCGAATGGCGGGATAGATGCTCGCCGCGACATGCGCTTCGGCCGTTCCTTCATCGAAGGAACTGATGCTGTTGGCGCCGATCTTGACGAGCGCGCGCGAACAAAGGTCAATACTCGTTACAATCACGGCAAATCTCCACAATGGCGGCGCTGCCTTCTCGTTGGCGGCAGACCTCATGCCGATGCGCGATCAGTGTGAGCGGCAGGTTGTGAGCGGGCGCTGGACGGATCGCCCCGCGCCACGAGGGCATGACGGAGGCCAGCCGTGCCGCCGGCCCCCTTCCATGAGCAACTGATGTCCGATGCCGGGCACGCTGACGGACGTTGCCGTCCGCCAGCGTTGAACAATCAGGTCGCGGCCGCCCGATCTTCAGTCGGTGTTGACGGCGCCGAAGGGCGTCAGATCCGAGACGTTGACGGCGCTCCCTGTGTTGGAGCGGACGACGAAAATCCCGGCCTGCGGAGCGGCCGCCGTATCGACGTTGCCGATGATCATGTCGCCGACCCGCAACATGTCGGCTGCGGCATTGAAATAGCCCGCCGTGTCGACATCGACCGCTTTGTCGGTGGTGACGTAGTGCCACAGCGTGAAGCCATTGGCATAGGCAAGAACGCTGAGGTTCTTCGAGTTGTAAGCCATCTTGAGTCGTCTCCGTTTTAGCTCTCGACGCAGGACAACGTGACCACCCCGGTCGGATCGATCAGGCAGGCCCCCTGGCTCATCATGTTGTTGATGAAATGAGCCGCCCGGTCGCCGTGCCAGGTGATGTCCGTCTTGACCTCGGAGCCGATGGCATGGCCGACAGCGGTTTTGTGGTACCAGAAGCACTTGCGGGTATCGCCGTTCTTCGGCAGGCCCGAGTGCGGCATCCACAGCGTCCCGAGCCAACGCTTCGCTTGCGTGCCTTTCCAAGGCAACTCGTCGTCCCCGACGTAGTCGGCGTTGGCGAACTCCTGGATGGTGAGGAGCTGGCTCCACTGCTTCCAGCCGACGACGGCAAATCGCTGACCGTCATCGGGAACATCGGCTTCACCCATGGCCTCGAAGGCGGCGAGCACCTTGTCCCGGGTGAGTCCGCCGGTGCTGCCGCCGATGAGATTGGCCGACGTCGCCAACTGAGCGATGATCAACTCGTCGGTCTTTCTGCCGAGCGCGTAGGCCCCGGCTTTGGCGACGACCTGCTGTTCGTTGATATTCATCTTGAGTTCGTCGAGTTTATCGACCCAGTCGCCGGCGTAATAATCCTGAAGAACACACTCAACAGAGTCGTGATCGACATTCATGACGGGCACTTTCCCGTGTCGGGCTTTTGTATTCGCCGTTCCTTTCCCTACCTTCTGAAAGGTAGTGCTTGAGCCGACGACATTGGTTTTGGTCCGCACAGTGTTGCGCAACTTTGCGCCCATCTGCTGGTACTGGACATGAACTTCCGCCTCGAAATTTTTGACGAAAGCCAGCTCAACGTGCGTTGACATGCACGAGACTCCTATTGCTACGTGGACTGCGGGTTGGAAAAGCCGTGCGTCCGGTTCTGGGCGAGCCGCCGGACGCGGCGGGCGATGGCGAGCCGGGCCTCGGTTGGCTGAAGCCGCCGTCGGTTGTCCGGCTAAAACGGAAATCGGTTCTGTCGGGCATCGGGTCGAAGGCGGGTTCCAGCGCCTTCAACCCCTGCATTTCAATGCATTAGCCCATGCCGGCGGCCGGACATGCGCGGCCGCGGCGCGTTTGCGGTCGATCCGCGATTACGGATAGAGCGTACGGAAGCCCTGGCGCACCTTCTCGATAAAGGAGGGATCTTGATCCCGCCAATAACGGGGATCGCGCATCCAGTCCTTCAATTCTGCTTCGGTTGGGGCGCTGCTGGCCGTCGAGCCGCCGCGAACCAGGCTTGGCTCTCCCTCGCTCATCATCCGGTGCATAGCGAGCACGCCTTCGGACGTCGTCGCGAGCGCTTCGAACACATGGCTCGGCAACGAGGACTTGCCCCACGCCGCGATTTGCCGGGAGGCCTCCCGCCAACGTTCCGTCCCGCCGAAGTGGTCGACGAGTCGCGTAATCTGGCGGTCTGCTTCGAAAACCGAAGCAACTTCGGCGATCATCGGGGTTAGCCGCTCGCCCGCGAGGTCGTATACCAACTGCGCCTGCTGCCGCGTAAAACCGGCTGCGTGAAGACGGCGATTGATATCGGGGTCGCTTTGCAGCAGCGGATCGTCGAGCTTGATGCCGTAGTCCTCCGGAGATTGCGGAACGTCGGGCGGCGGCATGCTGCCCAGTTTCCTCTCAAGTTCGAGGTAGGACTTGAGCAAGGCTTCCGTTCGCACCGTCTTTTGCTCGCTGTCCCAGAACTTCTCGGGAATGTCTTTGGGCCGCTGCGCAGTCGCCGCCGCCTCGGCGCTGCCCGCGGCTTCCTCGTTCGGCGCCATCGCGTCCGCGGCGCTTTCGACGCCAGTAGCGTCGGCTTCAGCCTCAAGAAGATTATCGGTCATGACGACTCCACATTGTTCTCGGGCCTTGCGATGCCCGCGGAAATTTCTGCGACAAGAGGCTGCCGGCTGGCGCGCTCGACGAGAGCACAAATGTAAGCGACCAGCTGCCGCTGGCCTTCGACGTAGCGCAACAGCGTATCGGGACTCTCGGGGCCGAGAACGCGCTCCACCGTCAAGGCGCGCAGGTGTCTCAAGACTCGCGCGCCATGGCTTCCGCGGAAGCAGCAGGCAAATGCACGCTCGAGATCGGCGTCGGCTTCTTCGGCCGCGGCGATGTCCTCGGGGCTGGCGCCCGAACTCTCGAACCAGTCCCAGCCGTCATGCGCCGTCGTCAAGACCCAGCTCCTTGTTTCCCGGTTTTGGCGGCCGAGCGGCGGCAAGTGCGAGATCCGCCAACTCGCGCTGCCCGAGCGCAAACACGGAAGACTCCGGCAGTTCCCCGGTCGAGGCTGCTTCGATGGCCTGCTCGCCGGGCTCCTTGATGATTTCTCCGGGAACGCCGAGCGCCCGCCCGAGCCATCGGGCGGCGGCGGCCTGATCGACAACGGCCATGCCTTCCGGTCCAAGGTCCTTGAGCACGTTCAACCACAGCATGGTGTTCTGCGCATCCTGCTGCGCCTGATAGCGCGCCGTGGCGGCCTGATACTCAAGGACAACGACACGACCGTCGATCGGCAGATCGGCGATCTCGCCGCGCCGCGCGAGGATCGACTGGGCCCGGTTGAGAAGCGGCGTCAGCAGCTCCGTTTGCAGCCGTCCGAAGGTCGCGCCGAGAATGCGCGCCATTTCAGCGGCGCGTTCGAGAACTTCCGTGGCCGTCATCCGAGGCCCGTTGACCTGGCCGAGCTGATCGACGAACAAGGCCTTGCGGATGCGCCCGCGCAACTGCTCCAGAACAAGCTCCGAGACGTCAAATCTGCCCGGCGCCTCCAATGGTCTCAATCCCGCCGATCCGACGGCTTTTGGAATGATCGTGCCCGGGACGAGCTTGATGGTTGCGGGATTGATGACGCCGTCATCGTCGGCTTGCCAGATCCCGGTGACGGCGATGGACGCGTTTTTCAACACCAACTCCACCACCTTATTGGCGGTCTTGATGTCGGGGAGCGCTTTCATGACCGGCGAGCGGCCGTATATTTCTCCCGGCGCCTTGAGCCAGCGAAAGTTGATGAACGGCGGCGAGGAAAAGCTCCCTGTCGCCAGAACGATTGGATCCTTCGCCTGAAGCGCGGCCATGTCCACGAGGGCGCAATAGGAATATCCGGTACGCTGGGGAATGACAGCCTCCAGGACCGCGATCCGCGCATCAGGATTATCGGCAATGTGCTGCGCCAGCGCCTCGATGGCGCGCGCTGCCGGGAAGCGATCCAGAAGTTGCGCCCGGTTGAGCTCGCTGCGCCGAAACGTCGTGTCGAGGCGGCCGCCGGCCCCCTCCTCGACAGCGATCTGAGACAAGGGAACGGCGGCGAAGCGAAACGCCGAGAACTCCCCCGGCGGGGCCTCTTCAAACATGAGCGATGCCGTCCCCGCGGTCGCAAGGTCGAGGAAGCACTGGTGGATCTCGACCGCGAAATTGGAGCGATCGAAGTGGGACAGCAGAATGCGCGTGCTCCTCTCGAGTTCGGCGGCGAGATCGCGGCGGCCGGTGATGTCGGCATCCGGGCCTGGGGCGACGCTGAACCACCGGGCCCATGGCGGCGTCAGCTGACTCATCAAACTCGCCGCCAGCTGATCGACGGCATCGGGAGCGGTGCCGTCGAACAGACGGTCGGTCGCCCGTTCGCCGGGTCGGCGCGGCGAGATGATCCCGCCGCGATGGGGCAACGCGTACTCGTAACACTCGTCCCACAGGTTCTCCCAGGCGGCACGGCGGCTCCGTGCCCGCTGATAGCGCTCATAAACCGCTTTCGGATCGAGAACGTGCATGGTCATTCGCCCAACAGGGACTTGCGCTGAGGGAGGGTTTCGTTCAGCACCAACAGGCCGCGCGAAGAGGTCGTGATTGTGCTGGCCAAACCGCGCTGACGGCGCGCAATCGCCTCCAGGCGCTTGCGGCGTTCGGCGTCCTCGGCGTCCACCGCCGGTTGGACGGCCGGCGCGACTGGCGGCGGCGCTGCGGCCACTGCCACCGGCGCGGCCGCAGGTGACGGCGGGCGAAACAAGCTCCCCATTAATGAACTCCTCTTTTGACGACGGAGGAAGAATGGCGCGCCTTGAACCGGACTGGCCTTCGCGCGCACTTCACCTGTTCGTGAAGACACTTATAGAGATGAGACGGATCAAAGTCAAGGAATTTATACCTATAAACACGACGACAGGCTACTCGGATCTCAAAAGGTATTGATACAGTTGCCAGGGCGTGTTGACCGCTCCGGCATGAATGCCGAGAATGCGCTTCACCGCTTCAACGCACGTAAATGGCCTCAGCGGCGCCAACCGAAGCGGCGCTGTCCGAACGTGCGTGTGAATGACGGTAAGGCCATGGTCACGGTACCATTGGCCAAGGTTCAGCGCCGCGCTCTTATCGATCGCCAACAGGTCGGTGCGGTGACAAAGGGGATCGCAAATGATCCAGTGGTCCTGTTGACTGATGGCGACGAAACAATGGCGGAATCCAGGCTTCAGGATCCGCAAATAGCCGAGAGACGAATCGCTGGAAAACACGACGACGGCGGGGACTCGTCCGGCAGGCAGGCTGTCGTCGACAAGCCGACGATCCGCTGTTTGCGATTTCATGCAAGGATGCCCTTCTTGCGAAGAACATACGACAAGGCGTCAAGCGCCTCTGTCCAAAGACGCGCGGCGTTTTCTTCGTCCTCCCGCCGTGGATCTGGCGGACGGCCAAGAAGGCCGAACGTGCCAAGGGCGGTGAGATGTGCGGAATGCAGGAATCCTTCTCGCACGGTCCTGACGACGGCCCGGTAAATGTCGTCCGGGTCGCACGGGCGCTGGAGCGCGCTGGTCGCCGCGTGGCGGAAGGTTCCGCCTTCGCGGCGTATGCGATGGCATCTGACGAACCAGAACCAGGCTTCCTCGGCGCTTGCGAACGGCGTCGCCGACACCTCATCTTCGCAGCGCGGAAAGTGCCGCTGGCGCAACGCGAATCCTCCCCGACAGAGACAGGTGATGAGGTAACGGAATTTTAGCCTACGTCAAGGACGATGTAGCAATATGTTCCTGGTGCAGGGAAAGCGAGATTATAAGACACTCTTCCCATGCTAAGGCATTCCGACATCTGGCGGTCGATCGACCGTCTCGCCGCGGCGCACGGTCTTTCTCCCTCGGGACTGGCCAAACGGGCCGGGCTGGACCCGACAACCTTCAACAAGAGTAAGCGGGTCACCCGCGAGGGGAAGTTGCGCTGGCCAAGCACCGAAAGCATCGCGAAGATCTTGGAGGCGACCGGTGCTTCTCTCGACGAACTGGTGGCTTACATCTCGGAAACCGCCAAGCAGCCGTCTTATAGAAATTTTCCTATTATCGGTTTCGCGCAAGCGGGGGCCGAGGGATACTTCGATGACGCCGGTTATCCCGCCGGGGCAGGATGGGATGAAATTCCATTTCCCGACATTGGCGATCCCCATGCGTACTCCCTCGAGATCAGCGGCAACAGCATGGAGCCGATCTATCGCGACGGCGATATTATCATCGTCGCTCCCCAGGTCAGCATACGGCGCGGCGATCGGGTCGTGGTCAAGACGCGCGAGGGCGAGGTGATGGCCAAACAGCTTCTTCGCCGGACAGCGCATAAGTACGAGCTTCAATCGCTTAATCCAGAGCATGAGGATCGCAGTCTCGCGATTGAAGATGTAGAATGGATCGCGCGCATTCTCTGGGCGAGCCAGTAGGTCCAGGCCGGCGTCGACAAAGGAATGGCCGTGTCAGGAAGTTCGGCATGGCGCCGTCGCTCTGCGGCCTGATGCCTTAGGGATAGTGTCGGCAGGCGCCTTTCGCAAGCCGGCATGATCAAAGACGGCGGATGCTTGCGAGATAGGCGTCGGGAAGCTTAAATCCTGAGGTGGCCGCATGCGCAAGGAGCGCGATTGATAACGGTAACGCAATGAGCACAGTGCCGGTGGTGCGCGCGAAGTCGATCAGAAACGCTTTACTCTCTCTGGGAATTGTTTGTTCCCTTGTCTTGGGATTTGGAAGCGCGATCGCCCAGGATGTGCGGTTTTTGCGGATTGGCACGGGCGGCACGGGCGGTACCTATTTTCCGATTGGAAGCTTGATCGCAAGCGTCATCAGCAAGCCGCCGGGTTCGCGTGAATGTAACGTCGGAGGGAGTTGCGGCGTGCCGGGCGTCATTGCGGCGGCGGTGTCGACCCAAGGCTCCGTTGAGAATGTCCGCGCTCTTGCCGAGGGCAACCTCGATCTGGCGTTGAGTCAAGCCGATGTCGCGTATTACGCCTACTTTGGCGAGAATGCGTTCGCCGGCGCGCCGCCGATCAAGGAGTTGCGGACGATCGCCAATCTTTATCCCGAGGTCGTGCATCTCGTCGCTCGCCCGGATGCGAATATCCGCTCCGTCGCCGATTTGAAGGGCAAGCGCGTCTCGCTGGGTGAGGAGGCCTCGGGCACGCTGGTGGTCGCGCGGGTCGTTCTAGACAGCTACGGTCTTAGCGAACGTGATGTCGACGCGCGCTACGACAAACTTGGAAAAGCGAGCGATCAACTGATCGCGGGAGAACTTGACGCACTCTTCATGGTTGGCGGGTATCCGCTCGGCGCAGTTGCGCACGCGGCTGAAACGGGGAAGATCACCCTCGTTCCTATTTCAGGTCCCGAAGCGGATCACCTCATCGAGAAGCGGTTATTCTTCACGGCGGCGGCCATTCCTGCCGGCATTTACAGCGGCGTCGACAAAACGCCAACCGTAAGCGTTGGCGCGCAGCTTGTCGTTCCCGCCACGCTCGGCAATGATCTGGTTTACCAAATCACCCAGGCTCTTTGGCATCCGAATAATCGTCAGGTGTTGGATAGCGGCCATCCGGATGGCGCCCGGATCAGCCTCGACACCGCCTTGGATGGCATCGCCATTCCACTGCACCCTGGCGCGGCGCGGTACTATAAGGAAATCGGGCTGGTGTCGGACGATGCATTTTAACGGAAAGGTGCGAGAGGTGCGGCGGTGAAACGGCGGGTCTCTCGCAAGAGACGCCTCGGATGTGGCAAGGAGGGCGTTGACAGTTGAGGGTCCGGCACCGTACCAGTGTGTTCAGTCGCCAGTCGCAATTGACGGGCGCCCAGGTGGCGGAATTGGTAGACGCGCAGGTTTCAGGTACCTGTGGCCGCAAGGCCGTGGAAGTTCGAGTCTTCTCCTGGGCACCAACTTTAAATCTCTTGCCTTGAGGGATCTTCCCCGCGCCGTGAAACCTGAAACGTGCGAGATCGAGCTGCATACGGGCGACCTTCCTGCGGGCATCCACTTTGGCGCGGAAGTAGCGGTAGACACGGAAACGATGGGTCTTGCCCCTCATCGCGACCGGCTGTGCCTCGTCCAGCTCTCCGGCGGAGATGGCGTCTGCCATATCGTCCAGTTTCCGTCCGCCTCGGCGCTTCCCTTTGCGGCCCCGAACTTGCGCGCGCTCCTCACCGACGCCACGGTCGTCAAGCTGTTTCATTTTGCCCGATTCGATCTCGCTGTCTTGCTGAAATACCTGGGCGTGATGTGCGCGCCCAACTACTGCACCAAGATCGCTTCCCACTTGGTGCGGACCTACACCGATCGGCACGGATTGAAGGATCTCTGTCGGGAACTTCTTGGGATCGAACTCTCCAAGGAACAGCAATCGTCGGACTGGGGCGCCGCGGCGTTGACAGCGGATCAGCTGGATTATGCGGCGCGCGACGTCCTTTATCTTCATCGATTGCGCCGGAAGCTGGATGAGATGCTTCAGCGGGAGAATCGGCGCGAACTGGCGGATGCCTGCTTCGCTTTCCTGCCCCACCGCGCCCGTCTCGATCTTGCCGGCTGGGCGGACGAGGATATTTTCGCGCATCAGGTGCGCCGCGTCTGACAACGCCTTGTGACGATGAGGAATGCCGATAGCGGCAATGCGCCGTCGGCGTTGCTCGAAAAGGCGCTGCGACATTGACCGCCGCGGTTCAGCCCGAGCATACTTGAACAATCATTTTTTCTGGATGCGATGTCGTGCCGGCGACAAGCCGCGCGTATGCCGCCAATCCTGACCATGTGGGTTTGCTAATGTTCAATCTACGACTTACCTTTTGTGGGGTTGAGCCGTGACCATCGAGCCGGCTGCCAGCGCGTCTAAGCGCGCAAGCCTCCTTTCAGCGCGGCGGGTGTTGGAACTCGAAGCCAAAGGGTTGGAAGCGATGGCGCGCGGAATCGACGAAACGCTTCTTCAGGCGCTCGATCTCATTGAGCAGATGCAGGGTCGGGTGATCGTCACGGGAATGGGCAAAAGCGGGCACATCGCACGGAAGCTGGCGGCGACTCTGGCATCGACAGGCACGCCCGCCATGTTCGTCCACGCGGCCGAGGCGAGCCATGGCGACCTTGGCATGATCACGCGGGCAGATGTCATCATTGCTCTGTCCAATTCCGGCGAGACGCCTGAATTGGCCGACATTCTTGTTTACGCCAAGCGCTTTGCCATTCCCTTGATTGCCATGACGGGGAAGGCCGAGAGCACTCTCGCCAGGTCGGCGACCGTGACGCTGCTGCTGGCGCCCGCGGCGGAGGCGTGTCCCATGGGATTGGCGCCAACCACCTCGACCACCATCATGCTTGCGCTCGGCGACGCCCTTGCCGTCGCCACGTTAGAGAGAAAAAAATTCTCGGCATCCGACTTTCAGATGCTGCATCCGGGTGGGATGCTTGGCCGGAAGCTTCTTCGGGTTGGAGATATCATGCACCGGGGCGATTCGCTGCCTTTGGTCAATCCGGACGAAAGAATGGACGAGGCGCTGATCACCATGACCGCCAAGAGCTTCGGCTGCGTCGGCGTCGTCGATGATCACGGTCGTTTGTCGGGCATCATTACCGACGGCGACCTCAGGCGTCACATGCGCGACGACCTGCTCAATCGCACCGTCGGGGAGGTGATGACGCCGAATCCAAAGACGATCGCCGCGGATGCGCTGGCGAGCGAAGCGGTCGCGCTGATGAACGCGCGCAAGATCACGACTGTCTTTGTTCTGGAAAACGCCCGGCCGATCGGCGTGGTTCATATCCACGACTGTTTACGCGCCGGTGTCGCTTAAGGAGGTGCGGAGTTTTGGGGCGGAGCAACCATTCTCTAAAGTTGGATATCGAGAGCGCCGGGACAGCGGGGCATGATTCGGTGAACGCTTCGGTGCAGTCCCCGAGTGGCGTTCAGCCTTTCTTGTTTCCCATGCGTGCCCCGCCGCGAGCGTATAAGCCGGGGCGGATACGAGCGATTCGTTTCCTCAAGATCGCTCTGACCGTTCTCGCGGCGGCCCTGATCGCCCTGCTTGTGCTGTGGCCCCAGCTGCCGACGAGTCCCGATCGCCTGAGGATCGCGTTTGCCGATCTCGATGTCACGGGCGATGACCTCAGCATGATCAACGCGCGATACGTCGGGACGGACCGCAACAATCGCCCCTTTACGATCACAGCCGATGCCGCGCGGCATCCCGTGTCGGGCGAGGGAATACTGGAGCTGGAATCACCCCAGGCCGATATTTATTTGCAGGATGGTTCATGGGTCATGGTTACTGCCGACAAAGGCGACTATCGCGTGGCTGAGCGCCTGCTTCACGTCGCCGGCGCCGTCAGGCTGTTCCATGACAGCGGATACGAATTCGCGAGCAGTGAAGCCAACGTTGACCTCGAGGAGAATATCGTTTCGGGAACCAACCCGGTTGTTGGCCGGGGGCCTTTCGGTGAACTCGAAGGAGAAGGGTTCCGGTTCAGCAAGGACGGCAAGACGATGATGTTGACCGGCCACTCGCGGCTGAAAATCTACCCCGGCGCATTCCGGGAACCGACATGACGATTTCGCTGCGGGCTGTGGTCGCTTTTCTCGTTTTTCTTCTGGCTTCTCACCAGAGCGATGGAGCAGCCCAGACGAGCCCATTGATGCGCGGCGAGGGGGCCGGCCTGCCGATCGAGATTTTCGCGGAAGACGGCATTGAGTGGCAACAGGAACGGTCTGTCGTCGTGGCCCGCGGCAATGCACGGGCCATCCGGGGAGACGTTGAGGTGATCGCCGATGTTCTCAGCGCCTACTACCGTGAAGCCGCCACCGGTGAGAGCCAGATTTGGCGGGTGGAGGCGGAAGGCCACGTCAGAATCGTAACGCCTTCGGATACCGCCTATGCCGATAAGGGAACCTATGACGTCGATAGCCGCATCGTTGTTCTGCAACCGGGCGGTCGCGATGCGGAGCCGGTGCGGGTGGTCGGCAAAAGCGGCGATATCACCGCGCAGGAGCAAATGGAATTCTGGGAAGAAAAGCAGATGTTCGTGGCGCGCGGCGCCGCCCGCGCGTTGCAAGGCGATCGCACGCTCAGCGCCGACGTTCTTGTTGCCTATTTGGAAAGGACGGCTGCCGGTGAGGATCGCATTGAACGTGTGGAAGCCTTCGAGGATGTCGTGGTACAAACGCCTCGGGAGACGGTCAGTGCCGATCATGGGGTTTACCGAGTCAGCGATGGCGTCGTCTCGATGGTGGGCGCCGTCAAAATTACCCGTGGGCCAAATCAATTGAACGGATGCAGCGCTGAAGTGAACTTGAACACCGGTGTCAGCAAGCTGTTCGGCTGCGCCGAAGGTTCGCAACAGGGGCGGGTCGAAGGTCTCATTCATCCGCGAGAAGCGCAGTCGGATGGAGGAGCAGCGCCGTCGCCGGTTGCGCCGGCGACGCGAAGATGACGGCGATGCGTGCGAAGAAACCAGGTGCCGTGGCGTTGGATGGGCAGAAAAGCCGAATGCCGCAGGTCGTCGCCGGGGGCGGCGGCTTTTTTGCCGTGGACATCGGAAAAAGGTATAAAAAGCGTCCGGTTGTGCGCAAGATCAGCCTGGGCTTGCGGCGGGGTGAAGTTGTCGGTCTCCTCGGCCCCAATGGCGCGGGAAAGACAACCTGCTTCTACATGATGATCGGACTCGTCGCGCCAGATCATGGCCATGTGGTGCTCGACGGGCAGGATGTCACAGAGTTGCCGATGTACCGCCGCGCCCGGCTTGGCATTGGGT
>CAZRWU010000078.1:0-14082 GCA_964603915.1 uncultured Rhodospirillaceae bacterium | reverse complement strand
TCCCACGGGCAGCTACACTGTCACCTTGATGCTGTTCGAACGCGGTAAGGAGCCGATGTGGATGGCGACAGTAGCGGCCTCGGGGACCGTTCCCGAGCCGGAGGCTCTTGTCCGCACGCTGACCCGCACGGCAATGAGCGATCTCGGCAGAAGCGTCGAGCGCGAATTCGTCCTGTCGTGTGAGGAGGAGGATGTGGCGCAAGGGAGCGTCTGTCCGGAATGAAGGTCCCGATGGTGAAACTGCGCGGCCTTGCGCCGGCGCCGTAGAAAGACTCGCCGCGGCCAACCTGCTTCAACGAGGGAGCTGCGCGACACTGCGGCTCGTGTCACGGTGCCGGCGAGACTATATACAGGCCTTGATGACCGCGATGAAGCCCTTGACTTGTTCGGCCGCTCCGCCGGTTCGCGTGCCTGACGCGCCCGTGGTGATCGCCGGGGTCCGGGGCGCTCTCTGGCTTGCCCCTTCCGGCACCGTCGAAAACCTGACGCATAAAGAGGCTGCTCATCGGATTCAGGAAGGAGAGCAGCCGCTCCTCTGCCACGCCAGGGCCGTCGCCCGCCGCCTGCGCATCGCGCCGTTCCCGGCTTACGACGTGCTTGAACTGTTTGCATTCGTCCGGCCCGCGCGATTCTGCCTGCCGACCGCCCAAGGCTTGGCCGAGTGCCTGCTGTTGACTCCGCCCGAGACGGCTGAGCAGGAAGCTCAGACCCTGATCGCGGTGAGCCGCACCTTGCTGGCCGAGCTGAGGGCTTCGCCCCAGGACGACGCATTGGCTATCGCGTCAGCCATGGCCCTGGCGCGTTGGTCGTGGGCAGCAGCGGTCATCAACGCCATCGCCGGACGCGGAATGCCGTCCCAGATCGACGGCATGAGTGGCCTGAGCATCTGGAACCGGCTCAAGGAATGGGAGGATCAAGCGCCGTCCGGCCGACCCGACTCGTGGCCGGTGGAAGGCGTGGAGGCGCGGGCGAGGCTGGTGCAGTTGCTGGGACTCACCGCCGAGCCGCGCGAGCAACAGATGCAGTATGCTGCGCATGCAGCCGCGGCATTTCGGCCGCGGGATCGCGCCGGCGCGCCGCGCGTGGTGCTTGCCGAGGCAGGGACGGGAATCGGCAAGACGCTGGGATATATCGCGCCCGCCAGCGTCTGGGCGCAAAAGAACAAAGGGCCGGTCTGGATCAGCACGTACACGCGCAACCTTCAGCGCCAACTCGACCGCGAACTCGACCGTCTCTACCCGGATCTTCGGGAAAAGTCGCGCAAGGTGGTCGTCCGCAAAGGTCGCGAGAACATCCTTTGTCTGCTCAACTTCGCGGAGGCCGTCGCACGACTGCCCGCTCGCGGCGGAGACACCGCCGGAATCGCCCTTGGCCTTGTCGCCCGTTGGGCGGCAGCGACGCGAGACGGAGACATGGTCGGAGGCGATTTTCCAGGCTGGCTCGCCGACCTGCTTGGCGCCGGCCTGACCGTCGATCTGACCGACACCCGCGGAGAATGCATCTACGGCGCCTGCCGCTACTACCGCAAGTGCTTCATCGAACGCGCCATCCGCAGGGCGCGGCGCGCCGAGATCGTCGTCGGCAATCATGCCCTGGTGATGGTTCAGGCGGCCCTTGGCGGCGACGATCAGAACCTTCCCACGCGCTACGTATTCGACGAGGGGCACCACCTGTTCGATGCCGCCGACTCGGCGTTCTCGGCTCGCCTGACCGGCCGCGAAACCGCGGAGTTGCGGCGCTGGCTGCTCGGCGGCGAGGACCGGGGACGCTCGCGCAGCCGGGGCCTCAAGGAAAGGCTGAACGAGCTGATTGGGGATGATCCGGCGGCGGTCGAAGCCGTCGATGAAGCGCGACATGCCGCCCGGGCATTGCCGGCTCGCGGCTGGCGACGCCGCTTGGCGGGTGGGGCAATCGGCGTGACCGAAGCATTCCTTCAATTGGTCCGCACGCAGGTATACGCACGGGGCGGCGACGACGAGCCGGGCTACAGCCTGGAGTGCCTGCTGCAGCCGCCGATCGACGGCCTGATCGAGGCCGCGGAAAACCTGGAGTTGGCGCTCAGACGTTTGCTGAACCCGCTTGTCGCGGTGGCGCAGGCATTGGCGCGGCGGTTGGATGTCGAAGCGGCGGCGCTCGACCCAGCGCTGCGCCATCGCCTGGAAGCCGTTGGCCGAAGCCTGGAGCGGCGCGCCATTGCGCCGGTGTCGGCCTGGCGGCTGATGCTGCATGCGTTCAACTCGCAAACGCCCCCGACGTTCGTCGACTGGCTGGGTATCGAGCGCTATGACGGCGCCGAGATCGACGTCGGCTGGTACCGGCATTGGCGCGATCCGATGCAGCCGTTCATCGAGACCATCAGCGATACGGCGCACGGCATGCTTATCACGTCGGCAACGCTGCGCGACGGAACCGGCGACACGGAAGCCGATTGGGCCGCGGCGGAGAGCCGCTTCGGGATCGGCTATCTTTCGTCGCCGCCACTGATGTCGGCGCTGCCTTCCCCTTTCGACTATGGTCGCCAGACCCGCGTCTTCGTCATCACGGACGTCAACCGCAACGATCCGGCGCAAGTGGCCGCAGCGTATCGCGAACTCTTCCTCGCCGCCGGCGGCGGGGGACTTGGCCTGTTCACGGCGATTCAGCGGCTGCGGGCGGCCTGGGAAAGGATTGCCGTCCCGCTCGACGAGGCAGGCATCAAGTTGCTTGCCCAGCATGTCGATGGTCTCGATACCGGCACCCTGATCGACATCTTTCGCGGCGAGGAGAACGCCTGCCTGCTGGGCACCGACGCCGTGCGTGACGGCGTCGATGTTCCAGGGCGCTCTTTGAGGATTATCGTGTTCGACCGGGTGCCCTGGCCCCGCCCGACCATTCTTCATCGGGCGCGCAGAGAGATCTTTGGCGGCCGCGGCTATGATGAACTGCTGACCCGATTGAAGATCAAGCAGGCGTATGGACGGCTGATCCGTCGCCACAGCGACCGCGGCGTCTTCGTGATGCTCGATCGGGCAATGCCTTCGCGCCTCGCCACTGCCCTGCCGCCGGGCGTAGGCGTATCCCGCGTCGGCCTCAGCGAAGCCATCGCCGAAACCCGCGCCTTTCTCTTTCGCACGTCCTGAGAAAGGGCACGCTTCGATGGGGAGCGGAAGAGCAATTGCGCTTCCCGACCGAACGGCAATCACGCCGCTTGACCTGCGTGGCTCCAGCGGGCTTTAAGAGACCCTGGCTCCCTCCTGGAATTTAACGGCCGGAAGCGCCGCCAGGTGCGCCGTCACGGGCAAAAGAGGCTTTGGATGATCAGCTATCACGCCGCCCTGATCTATACGATGGTCCTGGTTTCCGCCGCGGATCGCAACATGACCGATGCCGAGTTGCGGATGATGGGCGATCTGATCAGCGGGCTTCCCGTCTTTCAGGATTACAACCAAGAACTTTTGCCATCGACGGCTGCGAGTTGCGCCGAGTTGCTGGACAGCGATGACGGCCTGGAACAGGCGCTGCGGCTGATCAAGGCCTCGCTGCCCGATCACTTGCGGGAAACCGCTTACGCGCTCGCGTGCGACATCGCGGCGGCCGACGGCCGCGTCCGGCCGGAGGAAGCGCGCATGCTGGAGATGATCCGCTATGAACTGGGGCTCGATCGCCTCCTCTCCGCCGCAATTGAACGCGGTGCGCGAGCGCGGTTCGCGAAGCCCTGAACTCCCGCGACGGCGCGCCGGTTCTACGGCAAGACTGCCAGCACGTTGGCCAGTTTGCGGCTTTGCAGCATCGGCCTCCCCTTGACATCAACCACGTGATACGCGCCGTCCTTCTTGGTGATCGCGAACAGCAGATCGTCTTCCTGACCCAGCACGCTGATTGACGCATAGCCCTCCGCGCCCATGTCGAGGTCCCACGACTTCGCCAGACCGCGGCGGATCAGGTTGAGAATATGGGGCCGAACAGCAAGGACATCGGCCTCGCTGAGACAGCGGGAATTGAGGCGAACGACATTCACTTTCAACGGCTCCTGCTTCCCGGATCATGCAACGATCCACACGCTCTGCAAACTTAATCTGGGCCGGGAACGTTTAATTATTCGTGAACCGCAGCTTGCGAGGTGCTTTCGGTAGCAGTCCGGCACATTATTCATCTAAAACGCGTGGCAGTTGCAGAACAACTTCCCGTTATAACAGCAAACTGTGATATTTGATATCGGTACAATGGAAGTAGAGCATTCATGCTCGCATCATTCGGCAAGATGTCCAGGCGACCACCAGCCCTTGTCGCGCCAACGCCAATGTGGTTGACGCTTCACCGGAGCAATGACCTAAAGTCGCCGCGGCCATGGAGCGCGGAAGGGAGATGACGACGATGAGGGGATCCGACAGCATTTTTCTCGGTAAAGCCGATGGACCTGTTGAACTGCCATTGCGTTACGCCAACCGCCATGGGTTGATCGCCGGCGCCACCGGTACCGGCAAAACGGTGACATTGCAGGTTCTCGCCGAAGGATTTTCCAAGGCCGGAACGCCTGTATTCCTTGCCGACGTCAAGGGCGACCTCTCCGGCCTGTGCGCTCCCGCCGAGCCATCTCCCAGGCTCGCCGAGCGCGCCAACGCCGTAGGCTTGCCGGCGCTCGAGGCGCAAGCGTTCCCATGCGTGTTCTGGGATGTGTTCGGCGAGCAAGGCCATCCCGTGCGGGTGACGGTCTCCGAAATCGGGCCCCTGTTGCTCGCCCGTCTATTCGCACTCAACGATGCGCAAGAAGGCGTGCTTCACGCCGCATTTGCTCTTGCCGATGATCAGGGAATGCTTCTGCTTGATCTCAAGGACCTGCGGGCCATCCTTGGGTTTGTCGCCGACAATGCAAAAACACTCGCGAAAACCTATGGCCACATCGCCACGGCTTCGGTCGGCGCGGTGCAGCGGCGGCTGCTGATGATTGAACGGGAAGGCGGCGACCTGTTCATGGGCGAGCCGTCCCTGGACATCCAGGACCTGTTGCGCCGCGATCGCGACGGCGCGGGCTACATCCATATTCTCGCAGCCGACAAGCTGATCAACAGGCCCAGGCTTTACGCAATGTTCCTCTTCTGGCTGCTTTCAGAGTTGTTCGAGGAACTCCCCGAGATCGGAGACGTCGACCAGCCGAAGCTGGTACTGTTTTTCGACGAAGCGCACCTTTTGTTCGACGACACGCCACAGGCCCTGCTTGACAAGGTGGAGCAGGCGGTGCGCCTGATTCGCTCCAAGGGAGTCGGCGTTTTTTTCATTACGCAGAATCCCACCGATTTGCCCGATCGGATTCTGGGTCAGCTGGGAAACCGCGTCCAGCATGCCTTGCGCGCCTTCACCGAGCGCGATCAGAAAGCGGTGCGCGCGGCGGCGCAAACATTCCGGGCCAACCCGGCCCTCGACACCGCGCGCGCGATCACCGAGCTTGGCACTGGTGAAGCGCTCGTCTCGACGCTCGAGGCCGAAGGCACCCCGACGATCGTGCAGCGCACGCTGATCCGCCCGCCATTATCGCGGATCGGCCCGGCAAGTCCATCCGCGCGATCGCAGGCAATCGCCGACAGTCCTTTTGCCGGTCGCTATGACAAGGCTGTCGATCGACACTCCGCTTACGAGCAGCTCACGGCTCGGGCACAAGCTGCGGCGCGATCGGCGGAACGAGCCGACACAGCCAACCGGCGACTCTCGCGCCCGCGGCAAACAACCCTCGAAGCCGTCGCGAATAGCACCTTGAGAAGCGTCGGCGCGCAACTCGGCCGGGAGATCGTCCGCGGCGTTCTCGGATCGTTGTTCAAGGGTCGCTCATCGCGTTGACCGTCTCCGCCCTATCGCGAAGTTGGCGCCTGCGCGTTAGACAGCCGGCTGCTTCGGCATCAACACCGTGTAGTCGAAGTCGAGGACCACAGCCGGATCATAGGCGCCCGCTTCGTCCTTGTAAGGGAAGTCGCTGCATGGCCGGTCCTTCGTCGCGACAGTGCGCACGCGCAAGGCGCCGAAGGCGGCGTGCCCGGGAAGCGTTTGCTTGTCGATGATCTCGCTCCAGGCGTAGATGGTGTGGCCGGCGAACGAGGGAGCGGTATGGCGGCCGCCGTTGATCGCCGCCACCTTGATGGCGTTAGCGAGTCCGTTGAACGAGAGCGCCCTCGCAATGCTGATGATGTGGCCTCCGTAAACGATGCGCCGGCCGAACCGGCCATCCTTCTCGGTATGCTGATTGAAATGCACCCGCGCCGTATTCTGATAAAGGCGGGTGGCCATCATGTGCTCGGCTTCCTCAATCGTCATCCCGTCCTGATGGTCGATCTTCTCGCCAACCTCGTAATCCTCCCAAAGATAAGGGCTTCCCGAGAGACTGGTGTCGTAGCGGTCGCCCCGCAGCTTGTATGGCACCAACAACTCGCCGGCGTCGGCGGCCTCCGGCAGGTCGGGAACGACTTCGTCGGGGGTCGGCGCTTCCTGGTTCTTTTTGCGCACGAGGACCCAGCGGATGTAGTCGAGAACCATTTCACGCCGCTGATTGACCCCGACGGAGCGAACGTAAACCACGCCCGACTTGCCGTCCTTGGTCTCGCGCAGTCCGATGACGGTGGATGTCGTGCTGAGCGTATCGCCCGGGAAGACGGGCTCGCCGAAACGGCCGGCGGCATATCCCAGATTGGCGATGGCGTTGAGAGAAATATCCGGCACGGTCTTGCCGAACACGATGTGAAAGGCGAGCAGACTATCCACCGGCGCCCGATCCAGACCGAGCGAGGCGGCAAACTGGGTCGACGAATTTACCGCAAACCTTGAACCGTACAGCGCGATGTAAAGGGCGACGTCGCCCTCGGTGACCGTCCGTGGCGTCGCGTGCGTAATCTGCTGCCCGACGCGAAAATCCTCGAAGTAGTTGCCGGGATTGTTCTTAACGCTCATTTTTGCCCTCTGTCGTCCCGTTCCGCTTGCATAGTCCGTCCGCCGCCTCGCCGCTCGGCTCAGAACCCGTAGCGTGTTGCGAGTTCCGGATCTTTCTTGGCGACCAGTTGCGCCAAGTCGAAAATGACCTTGGCCTGCTTCCAAGTCGCGTCGTCCTGCATCTTGCCGTCGATCATGGCGACGCCGGAGCCATCGGGCATCGCCTCGAGAATGCGTTTAGCGAACGCCACCTCATCGGGATCCGGACTGAACACCCGCTTGGCGATGGCGATCTGGTTCGGCGCGAGCGACCAGGCGCCGGCGCATCCCATAAGGAATGCGTTGCGGAACTGAGCCTCGCAGCCCGCCTCGTCCTTGATGTCGCCGAATGGACCATAGAACGCCTTGATTCCGGCCGAAACACAGGCGTCAACCATACGCGCGAGGGTGTAATGCCACAGGTCTTGCTGAAAAAACCCGCGTTCGGCCTTGCCCTCTTCGGGATCGGCGAGAACGCCATAGAAGGGGTGGCCGCCACCGACCCGCGTCGTCTTCATGCCGCGGGAGGCGGCAAGGTCCGCCGGCCCGAGGCTCAGGCCATGCATCCGCGGGCTTGCCGTGGCGATCGCCTCGACATTCTTTACCCCTTGAGCGGTTTCCAAGAGCGCGTGGATCAAGATCGGCTTACGGACGCCGTGGCGGGCCTCAAGCAGGGCCAGCAACTGATCCACGAAGTGGATGTCCCATGGTCCTTCAACCTTCGGAATCATGATCACATCGAGCTTGTTGCCGATGGCGGCGACGATCTCGATGATATCGTCCAGGACCCACGGGCTGTTCAGCGCGTTGACGCGCGTCCACAGCGCGGTATCGCCGAAGTCCGTTTTTGCCGCGACTTCAATGAAGCCGGCCCGCGCCGCCTCCTTGGCGTCGGCGGGAATAGCGTCCTCAAGATTGCCCAGCAGGACGTCCACCTGCTTCGCCATATCGGGGACCCGGGCGCGGATTTTCTCAATGTGAGGCGGGAAAAAGTGGATCATCCGTTCAGGCCGAACGGGAAGTTCGCGCACCGGCTCGGGCGCGCCGGCGGCCAGTGGCTTGAAGAATTCGCGAGGCAATTTCATGGCTGTCCCCCCCCTTAAGATCCGAGCGCTCTTCCCATTATGCTGGGTAGCCATGGAACTAGCACCGGCGGGGGCGGGCCGTCAAATCCTGTTGGGAAGTTTGCGCTAAACGTTAGCGGCGGCCGACCGCCGCGGCCAGCTTCTTCTCGACGGCCTTGGCGTCGCGTTCCAACTTTTCCTTGAGCTTGAGCGCGTACGCATCCGGATAGACATCCTCGACTTCGTCGCGAACCGCATCCAGAACGCGATCAACCACTTCCGTTGGCGATGCTTTCTCGCCCGGCAACGAGACCGCCATTTCGGTGTCCACCGGACCGGGGAAAACGCCGACGACATGCGTTCCCTGCGCCGCCAATTCCGCCCGCACCGCTTGCGTCATCGACCGCGCCGCCGCCTTGGAGGCGCTGTAGGACGCGACCGCCGGGATACTCACATGCGCCGCGATCGATAGCATGTTGACGATGGCGCCGCCGCCGTTCCGCGCCAGAACCGGAGCAAACAAGCGGATCATCGCCAGGGCGCCGAAGTAGTTGGTTTCCATCTCGATCCGCGCCGCATCCAGCGAAGGCGCGGAGAGGAAACCCCCAAGGCTCATGACTCCGGCGTTGTTAACGACAACGTTGACATCGCTCGCGACGCTCGCAGCCTGCGCAACCGCGGCCGGATCGGTGACATCGAGAGCGAGCGGCACCACCCGGCTCGGGTCGCAAGCCGCAAGACCCCGGTGCATCTTCGGATCGCGCGAGCCTGCGTAAACCTTGGCGGCGTCGCGGGCAAGCAGCCTTTCGACGAATGCCCGTCCGATACCCCGACTCGCTCCGGTCACAATCGCAACCGCTCCTCTGATTTCCATCGATCCGCGCCTTTCTTCTGCTCCTTCACCGGGAACCATCATGGTCTGGCCCGCTCTCCCCGGTTCATGCGATAAGAAGGAAACCTCTGGCAAGGCCCGCGGTGAAGCAACGAACGCGCAAGGGACTATTGGTGGTCGCGGGCACGGTGCTTCTTGCCGCGCTGCCGGTGGTCGGTTCGCTCTATTTCACATACCTGCAGACGCTCTCGCGCGCCCACGACAGGGCTGCGCTGGTTGCCGATACGGTCGCGCGTCAAGCCACCGATGTCCTGCTCGGGGCAGAAGCCGCCATTGCCGATGTGATCTTCATCGCGCGTCGGGGCTGCACCATCGAGCTGGTTCATGCGTTCCAGGTCAAAAGCTTGACCCTTACCCCGATCACCGGAATGGGATATGTCGCCGCCGATGGCCATTTGCGCTGCACCGCGTTCGGCTTCATCGAACCGCCCCTGCCGGTGACCCACCACTCGTTGATCAAGCCGGAGGGAGCGATCGTTTGGTTCTCGCCACCAGCCGAGACACCCTACGCGCCCGGCCTCAGCATCGCCGCCAGCCATTTCCTGCGCACCGGCGACAGCATTGTCGCGACGTTTGCTCCCCATGAACTGGTGCGCGGACGCCATCTCGCCGCCCTCGGCGAGGGCAGCGGTTTGCAAGTGCGCATGGCGGGGACGATCCTTGCCTCGGAGGGCGCCCAAGATGACAAGAAGTTCCTCGAAGCGACACGGGAACTCGGCATCTACGATACCGTTGTCTCGGTCAGAGCAAGCCGCGATGCGGCTCTCGCCCCCTGGCGCGACACCTTGTTTGTTACGGCTGGAACGGGCGCTCTTGCCGGCCTCTTGTTGGCGTTGGGAGCGCTGCGACTTGCCAGGCGGCGCCCGTCGCCGACCTCGGAAATCCGCGAGGGTTTGGCCAACCGCGAGTTTGAGATCTGGTATCAGCCGGTCATCGACCTGCAGGCCGGTCGCTGCAGCGGCGCGGAAGCCCTCATCCGCTGGCGCCACCCGAAACGCGACCTGATGCCGCCGAGCCTGTTCATCGCGCTTGCCGAGGAAAGCGGCGCCATCATTCCACTGACGCGGTGGCTGATGCGGGAGGTCGCAACGAAAATGGCCTCGTTGCTGCATGACGACCCCTCACTGCACATCGCCATCAACCTTGCTCCTGCGCATGTCACCAATCTTGATATCGTCGATGACGCCCGAACAATTTTCACCGAATTCTGCATCCAACCGTCACAGGTTCTTTTCGAACTCACCGAGAGGGGCTTGATGGATCACCCCGCCTGCCGGGAGGTTATCGCCACACTGAGCAGCCTTGGCGCGGAAGTGGCGATCGACGACTTCGGAACCGGCTACTCGAGCCTCGCCTACATCGACAAGTTCAAAATCGACTACGTCAAAATCGACAAGGTGTTCGTCTCGGCGATCGGTCTCGACGCGCCCTCGGCGCGGCTTATCGACGTCATCATCGACATGGCAGAAGCGCTCGCATTGAAGACCATCGCCGAAGGAGTGGAGACGCCGCAGCAAGCGAGTTTTTTACGGGATCGCGGCGTCAATTACGCCCAGGGTTACCATTTCTCTCCGCCTCTTCCCGCCGATGCGTTCCGCAGGTACGCTCAGCGCCACCGCATCCCAGGCGCGACACGCTTCTCAGACGTGAAATGACTCACCGCAGCCGCAGCGGCCCTTCTCATTGGGATTGCGGAAGACGAATCCCGATTGCAGCTTGTCCTCGGCGTAATCCATCTCCGAGCCGAGCAGAAACATAATCGCGGTCGGATCGATGAAGATCCGCACGCCCTTATCCTCGATCACTTCCTCGAAAGGTTTTTGCGCATCCGCATATTCGATCGTATAGCTCATTCCCGAGCAGCCGCGCGAATTGACGCCGACGCGCAATCCCGCCACCGGTTTCTCAGACCGGGCGATCAATGCCTTGACGCGGTTGGCGGCCGTTTCAGTAATCGTGATCATCCGTGGCACCTCGTTCCGTTCGCTCAACACGCATGATGTAGCTCAAATCAATCCCAAGGCCAGCCGGGCATCCTCGGACATTCGCTCCGGTGTCCACGCCGGCTCCCAAACCAGCCGCACCTCGACCTCGCCCACGCCTTCCACTACCGCCACCGCATCGGCCACCTGTCCCGGCATCTCGCCGGCTACCGGACAACCGGGCGCGGTTAGCGACATCTCGATCGCCACATTGCCCCGCTCGCCAACGTCCAGATTGTAGATCAGGCCGAGCTCGTAGATGTTCACGGGAATTTCGGGATCGTAGACGGTGCGAAGCGCGTCGATCACGGCGTCCTCGGAAGCAACGGGCGCGCCCTCCTCCAACGGCTCGCCCGCCGAAGCGACGAATTCGCCGTCCGGGGGCGTCGCCGTGAAGTCAGGAAGAAATGGATCGTAACTCGTCATCGCTGTTTCCCCTTCGCATGTTCCGACGGGTGCGGCCCAGCTTTTGCATATGCCTCAGCATCGCCATCATTCCGACTTGGCGTTGCGTCGTCAAAGCGCCGAGATTGAGCCTTCGGACCTGATCATCGGTCAGTTCTTGCAGCTCCTCGCCGGTCAGCCCACTGAACGCTTCCGTCATCATCGCCACCAACCCGTTGACGATGATCGCATCGCTGCCGCCCCGGAAATGATGACGGCCCTCGCTGTCGACCTCGTCGACAATCCACACCCGCGACATGCAGCCGTGCATGAGGTTCTCGTCCGTCTTCCATTCCTCCGGCAACGGCGCTTCCTCGCTATGTCGCTTGCCGAGATCGATGATGTACTCGAATCGCATTTCCTCATCGTCGATGAAGTCGAGCGTTGCGGCGAACTCCTCGTATTTGGACAAGTCGGCCATCTTGGCGTTCAACTCAGCATGGCTTTGGCCTTGGCCACCGCGGCCACGAAGGCATCGACCTCCGCCTTGGAGCTGTAACAGGCGAAGGATGCCCGCGCCGTTCCGTCGACGCCAAGACGCATCATCAGCGGCTCGGCGCAATGCTGACCGACGCGAACGGCGACGCCCGCGCGATCGAGCACCGCGGCCAGATCATAAGGATGAATCCCGTCGACAAGGAACGAGATGATCGCGGCCTTGCCGGGAGCGGTTCCGAAGATGCGAACGCCGCCGACGTCAATCAGAAGCCCGGTCGCGTAATCAAGAAGTTCCCGTTCATGAGCCCGGATGGCGTCGCCACCCAAGCCCGCCACATAGCGAATCGCGGCGGCAAGACCGATTGCCTCGACGATCGGCGGCGTGCCGGCTTCAAACCGGTGCGGCGGATCCTTGTACGTGACCGCGTCGAAGGTGACGTGCTCGATCATCTCTCCGCCGCCCTGATACGGCGGCATGCTGTCGAGGAACTCGGCCTTGCCGTAAAGCACGCCGATGCCGGTCGGGCCGTACAGCTTGTGGCCGGTGAACACATAAAAGTCGGCATCGAGCGCGCGGACATCGACGGCGCTGTGCACGATGCCCTGCGAGCCGTCGATCAGAACCGCCGCGTCGCGGTCATGCGCGAGGCGCACAATTTCCCTGACCGGCGTCACCGTGCCGAGAACGTTGGAGCAGTGCGTAAGGGCGACCAGCCGAGTCCTCGGCCCGAGCAGCTTGGCGAACGCCTCAAGATCAAGTTCGCCGGCGTCGCCGATGGGAGCAATCTTGAGTACAATGCCTTTTTCCTGCCTCAGCATGTGCCACGGCACGATGTTGGCGTGATGCTCCATCTCCGAGATGACAATCTCGTCGCCCGGGTGCAGCATCGTCCGGCCATAGCTGGCGGCGACGAGGTTGATCGCTTCCGTGGCATTGCGCGTGAAGACGATCTCGTTCTCGCTCTGGGCATTGATGTGGCCGGCAACCACGCTGCGGGCGTCCTCATAGGCATCCGTCGCCAGTTGACTGAGCCGGTGGGCGCCCCGGTGCACGTTGGCGTAGCAGGTTTCGTAAGCATGTTGCATCGCGTCGAGAACCACGCGCGGCTTCTGCGCGCTGGCGGCGCTGTCCAGGTAAACCAGCGGCTTTCCGTAAACGGTTTGCGAGAGGATCGGAAAATCGGCGCGCACCCGCTCGACGTCGTACGGCGGGCTTGTCTCTCCGGTGCGACGGAGACCTGCCGCTATGGTTGCCGTATTCATTCTCCGTCCTTCCCTGCCGGCGTCATCCAGCGCTCGACAAGACCCAGCAGAACCGATCGCATCGGCGCCCAACTCACTTCGTCGAAAGCATCCGCCACGAATGCCTCGATCAGCAGCCGACGGGCGGTCACCTTGTCGATGCCGCGCGAGCACAAATAGAACAACGCCTCGGCATTCAACTCTCCCGCTGTCGCGCCGTGACTACATTTCACGTCGTCGGCGTAAATCTCCAATTCCGGCTTGGCGTTGATCTCGGCGGCATCGCTCAGCAACAACGTCTTGCAGCTCTGATGTCCGTCGGTTTTCTGAGCGTCCCGATGGACAACAAGGCGCCCCTGGAACACGCCGCGCGCGTGGCCATCGAGAATGCCTTTGAAGACTTCGCGGCAAGAGGTTCCCAGCACCCGATGTTCGACGACCGTGGTTGTGTCGCAATGCTGGTTGTCCCGCATCAGAAAGGCGCCGCTCAATCCGCAGCGGGCGCCACGCCCATCAAGGCGTACAGAGGCATCCCAACGCGACATCCGGGAGCCGATCGCGAAGCAAAACGCTTCATAACTGGCGTCCTTGCCGACCGTGACACGCAGGTTGACGACACCGTACGCCTCGGGTCCGTCGGCCTGGACGCGATAGTGGCGCAATCTTCCGCCACCGTCGACACGCACGTCGAGCGCGGCGTTCGTGAAGTACGCCGCATCGCCGCCGCCAACGGCGTGTTCGACGACCATCGCCGCGCCGCCCTCCCCGATCTCGATCAGGCTCCGCGGATGATGGGCGATCGGAACATCGGCAAGGCCGCCCAGGGCAACGATCTCAATGGGCTTGTCGACCACAACGCCCGGCGGCACCCGCAGAACGAAACCGTCGTCCATGTAGGCGGTATTGAGCGCGAGCAGCGGTTGCGCCGTCAAACTGTCCTCTCCGCCAAGACCGGCCTCCACCACCCGCGGATACTTGGCGAGCGCCGTCGCCAAGTCCGCGAGCGCGACTTCCGCCGGCAATCGATCAAGAACCGACAGCTCGGCGCGGAACCGGCCGTCGACGAAGACGAGCCGCGCGGCGACATCGT
>CAZRWU010000077.1:0-14102 GCA_964603915.1 uncultured Rhodospirillaceae bacterium | reverse complement strand
CGCTTCGCGGCCGTCACCTTCGCTCTCGTTGTCGCGGGTTGGCTGTTGAGCCGTGGCAAGGCCGAGCCGGATATTCGGCCTCACGAGGCGCTGGTCATTACCTGCGCTGGATTTCTCCTGGGGGCATTGGTCATGACCTGGCCGCTGATGGCCGCGGGGGTGAGTCTGCTCGATGCCTTTTTCGAATCGGTCTCGGGCATTACCACAACGGGCCTGTCGACCATTCCGGAAGATACCGAACTTCCCGCCGTTCACCTGTTCACCCGCGCCTGGATGCAATGGTACGGAGGAATGGCCATCATCGTCCTGGCGGTTGGCCTGTTATTGCCTCCCGGCGCTGTCAGCAAGAGCATGGCGACGAGCGGCGCCATGGCGGAAGGAATGGTCGGCAGCGCGCGGCTGCGGGCGCGCGAACTCCTGGCCATCTACGTTGCCCTTTCCGTCGCGGGCATTCTCGTGCTTTGGGCTCTCGGAATGCCCTTATTCGCCGCTGTCTGTCATACCCTGGCGGCTGTCTCCACCGGTGGCTTTTCGATTGCTCCTGAGAGCCTCGCCGCCTATGAACGGCTATCGATCCAGGCTGCGGTCATACTCTTGTGTGTGCTGGGCGGCGTTTCGTTTTCTCTTTATCACCGCCTCTTGAAGGGAGCATGGCGCGACGCGCTTGCCGATCCCGCCTGCCGGACCCTGCTGATCAGCCTTTGCGTCAGCATCGCCTTGACGGCGTTGTTCATGAGCGTATCCGGTCGCTTCACTTGGTCGGAGGTCATCAGGAACGCGCCTCTGATGGCCGCCTCGGCCCAGGTTACGGCAGGTTTCTCATCCATCGATGTGCCGGGCCTCGATGCCGCGACCAAAGCGGCGATGATGATCACGATGTTCATCGGCGGCGACGTCGGGTCCACGGCGGGCGGAATCAAGGTCGTCCGGCTCTTGATCGTGTTCCGCCTGATTCAGATCATCGTTGCGAGAACGACGCTACCCGAGCACGCGATCGCCGATCTGCGCGTCTACGATCAGAAGATTGACTTGCCGAGTTTCGAGCGCGTGATCGGCGTCATCGCCTTGTTTGCTCTGACGATCGTCGCCAGTTGGTTGGTCTTTCTCGCGTACGGGTATCCGCCGCTCGACTCCCTGTTCGACGTCGTCTCGGCCACCGCGACGACGGGACTTTCCGCAGGCGTGACAAGCCACGAGCTACCGGCGGCGCTCAAGCTCGTTCTCGCGTTCGACATGCTTCTCGGGCGGCTCGAGGTCCTCGCCCTCCTCGTTTTGCTTTATCCGGGCACGTGGCTCGGCAGGAAAGGGATCATCTAACATGCGCGTTGCATTGATCGGGACCACGCCGCTGGCGGTGATGACGGCACGCTGTCTGATCGACAACGGCCATGACGTCGTTCTGATCGAGCGCGATCGAGAGCGCATCGACGAGCTCAGCCCCAGGCTGGATTGCGGCTTCATTCATGGCGATGGGAGCAGCCCGGAGGTTCTTCGCGAGGTCGGTCCCGAGCATACGGACCATTTGATCTGCCTGTCCAACAGCGATCAGGACAACATCATTGCCAGCCTGGTCGGGCGATCCCTCGGGTTCAAGAACGTCATTCCCAAGATCGAAAACGATGCCTATGAGCCGGTTTGCGCCGAGGTCGGTCTCGAACATACCATCTTTCCCGATCGAACCATCTCGCGGAACCTCGTCGACATGGTCGAAGGGCAGACCATGTTGGAACTCTCCACCATGATTCGTGGCGACGTCAGGTTCTTCGCCTACGTTGTCGCCAGAAGCGACGATGCCGTGCGGGTCGGCGATGTCGCTTTTCCCCAACGCACAAAACCCATATGCGTCTATCGCGACGGCGATTTCATCGTTCCCGACGACGACACGATGCTCAGGAAGGGCGACGAAATCGTTCTCATCACCGAACGCGATCAGATTATCGCCTTGGAAGAACGGTGGGCGGACCGCCGCGAAGACGGCGCCGTGAGTTCGAGGCAAAAAACGCCGTAGATCCGTTTCTACCAGTCGAGTTGCGCGCGTAGCCCGACGCCGTCGACGCCATAACTGCCGTTCGTCGCGAGCGGCCCGCCCTTGACCTGCGTATGGGCGTAGTTCGCCTGCAGCTTCATCCTCTGGTTGAGCCACCAGTTCACGCCGGCCACGACGATCCATTGCCGGCCGCCGTCGATCGCGCTGCCGTCATCCTCCAGCGAAAGGTAATCGAAGCGCGCGGCGATTTCCCAGGCTCCCCAGCCTCCCTTGAATACCGGATTCTTGACCTTTGGCCGATCGAGCTCTCCCCGTTTTTCATCGTAAGGCTGGCTTTCTCCCGTCAGGAAATAGGCGACGTCCGCATAGACGCCCCAGAGAGGACCGAAATCATCGGCATCTGCGTTATCACGGCTTCCCCAGAGCAGTCCGGCCTCGCTCTTGAAGGCGAACGGGCCGTAGAAAACGCCAATTTCCGGTCCCCAGAACAGGTCGCTTCGCATGTCTTCGATGGTCTCGGTATCGACGGTGCGCACACTCGTGGAACGAAAGAACGGGCGCTCCCTATATCGGACCTCGCCGTCGCCGCAGGCGCTCGCGCTGTCGACATTATTGTCGCAATCGCGATAACGGATCGACGTCCCGAGATGAAGCCAGTCGCCATCGGCAAGGGCAAAGGCGTAATGGCCGCGGGCCGCGACCGCTCCCCATGTGTTCTTGTCCGGGACCGCTCCGTTCTCGGTATCGATATTCTGGAAGAACGCGCCGGCTTTCACATGCCACCTCTCGCCGTCGAGACGTGCCGCGGCGCCGAGTCGGCGATCGAGATTGAACGCGTCGGTGAACTGCGGCCGCTCCATGAAAGTCGTCACTTCAGACGACGTCTGCTCCGAAAACGAGTTCGGCGTTTCGAACTGCCCAACCACAAAAGTCAACGGCCCGATGGCGCGGACGGCGACGAAAGCGTCGGTGACCGCCACGCCATCGTCGGCGAAATCGACTTCGAACTCGTATTCCAGGCGATTCCCGATCTCGCCCTCGATTCCCAGTCGCGCCCGGCGCGCATCGATATCGCTGTCGTCGATCGCGCCATCGGCGCCGGCAACGTAGACGTAGTCGATCTGGAGCTGGCCGCGAAGCTGGACGGTAAAGCGGCCGTCCATGAACGACAGCTTGGGACCGGGGTCCCACTCGACCTTAACCCCCTGTTCGTCCGCTGAAGCGGCGCCGGCTCCGGCGCCCACGAATGCCCCCGCCAACGTGAAAGCGAGCAAGCTCGTCGTTGTGCCGCGCGCTCCCATGAAAGGCGCGCCGTCACGCCCTCTCCGCCAGGTCTTGAGCCAATGGCGGAGATAAGGCCCCTCCATGTCAGGAACCTTACGTGCGGCGATACGGATCGGGCGTTGGTTTGCCGATCGACTCGCCAGGCTGGGTCGGGTCGACTTCATATGCCTCCAAGGCGGCGGTCAGATCGGCAAGCTCGCCATTGTTGGCCACCGTCTGTCCGGACGCGCGCAACTCGTCGACTCGGTTGACCGCCCGGCGATACTCCTCGTCATTGGTTATTTGGATTGCCATATCCTCGACCTTTCGTTCACCATTTCAAGGGCGCCACGCGCCAAGGGCATATCTAGGCATCCCTTTTTGCGCAAACACCATGACTTAAGCTAACCTCCCGCGTGCGCCGATTGTTTTCTTAGGCAAAGATCCGTCAGGCCGCTCGAGCGGATCAGGACGCCGCTCTTTCCGATCTCCCGCTCAGGTCCACCGCGCGATGTGAGCGCCGGCCGCCGCCATTTTCTTCAGCGCCGTCCGCCCCTGCTCCTCCGTCACGGGCTTGGTCGCTTCTTCGATCACGAAGGTCTCGAAGCCCTCGGCGCGCGCGTCGAGCGCCGTCGCCGCGACGCAAACGTCCTGCGCCAGCCCCCCGACCCAGACCCGCCGGATGCCGAGCCGCTTCATGAACGCCGCAAGACCCGTCTGGTCGAACGCGGAATTCTGATCCTGGTCGAATCGCACGCCCTTGGTCACGACGATGGCCTGCTCAGGGAGGCGCAGATTGGGATGGAAGGCGGCGCCCTCGCTGTCCTGTACGCAGTGCGGCGGCCATGGCCCGCCCTGCTCCCTGAAACTGATGTGAACGTTCGGATGCCAGTCGCGCGACGCGAAAACGGGCACGCCTTTTTCGGCGGCGGCCGCCATCATATCGTTGAGGATCGGGATGACCTCGTCGCCCTGGGGGATCGGAAGCTTGCCGCCGGGACAGAAGTCGTTCTGGACGTCGACGACGATCAACGCATCGCCTTCCTGGAAAGCGTCATGAGGCGTCATGTTCGTGTTCCTTCTCGCGAAAGATTTCCTGCTTCACCGCATCTTGATAGCGCCGCAGGGCTTCGCTCACCTCCACCGGATACGGCCGCTCGGCCGGAGCGAGAGCGCGTATGCTCTCGGGCAACCGGCTCAACTCCTCCGCGGCAAGCGCCCGCGCCTGATCCAGGGTCGTTCGGCCGGCGGCCGTTCGCGCGCCACGCTCCATGACCTGAGCGAGCAGCGGGCGTCCGGAGCGCTTTTCCTCGGCGCGCGCGATGACGTCGCCGACCGCGCGGCCGCCTTGTTCCTCGCGGAACACCTGTTTGCGCCCCGGCAAAACCGGCTTGTCGGTCGACGTCTTGAGCCGCCCTTTGCCGGCGTACGCGCACAGCTTGTAGGCAATATCAAGACTCGGCGCATCCTCGGAGACCCCCATCTTCGTGCCCACGCCGAAGCCCGTGATCGGGGCGCCCTTGGCGACGATCTCCTCGATCAGCATTTCATCAAGGCTGCTGCTTGCGAAAATAGCGACGTCTTGTAATCGCGCCTTGTCGAGGCGGGCGCGCACCTCGAAAGCGAGGTCGATCAGGTTGCCGGAGTCCAACCTCACCGCGCGCACCTTGAAATCGTCGCCGAGTTCATGGGCCAACTGGCAGACCTTGTCGACGCCTTGCAACGTATCGTAGGTGTCGATAAGCAAAACAGTGCCCGGATACAACCGCGCGAACGACCGAAAGGCGTCGATTTCCTGATCCCAGGCCTCGACGAAGCTGTGCGCCATCGTTCCCGATGCTTGAACCCCGTAGACCTTGCTCGCGAACACATTGGACGTCGCCGCGACGCCGGCGATATGGAAGGCGCGCGCCGCCTTGACCGCGGCATCGGTGCCATGCATGCGGCGCGGGCCAAAGTCGACCACCGTGCGCCCGCGCGCCGCCGTGACGACCCGAACCGCCTTGGAGGCAAGCGTCGTTTGCAAATGAACTTGATTCATGATGAACGTCTCGGCGAGCTGCGCCTCGCCGACCGGCGCGGTAACCTCAAGGATCGGCTCATCGGCGAATACCGGCGTTCCTTCCGGCGCGGCCCAGACGTCTCCGGAAAACCTCAGATCCCCGAGCCATCTCAGGAACTCGTCCCGGAAAAGGCCGAGCGCGGCGAGATGATCGAGGCTCTCCGTCTCGAACTTGAGGTTCTCAAGGTAGCTGAGCACGTCGTCCAGCCCGCATGCGAGGAGAAAATTTCGGGTTTTCGGCAAACGGCGCACAAACAGGCTGAACGTGGCGGGCTCGAACATGCGCTCGACGAAATACGCTTGGCACATCGTCAGCTCGTAAAGATCGGTGAACAGCGCCACCGTCCGATCGCTTATCCACGGGTTGGCCGTTGCCATCGTTGCCGTTATCCTTTTCCCGCTATTTCCATGCGGACCGCTTGCGCGGCCGGCGCTTCCACGACAGCGCAGGCGCAAGCGCCGTCGGCGCCGCCCTTTGCGGCGAGCGCGGGACCCAAGGGCCGAGACCCGGAGCGGCCCGTCGCCGCGCGAGCCCCGCTTGCAGGCCGCCGATCGTTCGGCCCGTCCGATTACTTGGCGTCGACCCTGACCTTGACCTCGCCCGACGTGATCTGGGGCGGCTCCGGCTGCAAATCGGCGACGTTCTCCTTGAGCCACGTGGCGGCTTTCTCGTTGGATTCGAGCGCCATTTCCTCCGTCGAGAACACGCTGATCGTCGCCATTGCGCCGTTGCCGCCATCGACGACGTAATAGGCGATGAACCCCGGAGAACGCTGCAACAGAGGCACGAACCCCGATTGGATCTTGCGGCACACTTCGTTGACGGACCGCACGCTCGAATACCGACGAACGCTGATAAACATTGTCCTCCCCCAATCATTTTTTAGGCCATGCGATAGCTCGCATACCCGAGCACGTTTGCGCAAGAGACGTCCACGCTACAATTTGAAGCCACGCCTCTTCAACGCCAATCAAAAACGAACAGGCCCAGGGATGACAAGAGGTTGCGCGGGCGGATGATTGGAGCGGGTCGGCTGCTACCCCGTTTGCCGGGACGGCGCATGATCAGAACAGAAGCGAGACCGCCACGATCAGGGTGAGCACATTGATGGCGAGAAGGGCAAGTTGGATGCGAAAGATGCGTTTGAACGCCAAAGCGGTCAGATGACGGATGTCCGCGATCAGCATGCGCACCTCGCGAACCTCCGGTTGGATGCCGGAAATGATGTCGGACTCGACGCTGCCGACAACCTGCTCAACGACCTCGGCGCGCGGAGTCACCGCTTTAACCTGTCCGAGCTGTTTCCCCTCTGCGCTCATCGTCGGCTCCCCTGGTGGCGCAGTGCGCCGCAGCAGCCCGCGCTCCTGCTCTGCGATGATGGGCCCGATTGCCGCCGAGCGGCCATCGGGGTTAAGATTGGTTTGATTTCAATAGAAGATAGGTTGCCATGGCCGCGTTTCAACGATCGCGGCGTCCAAACAGCAAGGCATGAACGACGCGATGGACGATCAGGAGCGGCGCGCGCGGGAGTCGGAGCACCGTTGGGAGCGCGAATTCGGGCCGCCAATTTCACCGCTGCGCAAGTGGCTGACCGGTCTTTTCGTCATCGCGGCGTTCTTTGCGATCATCGCCCTTGCCTTGATTTCTGGGCCGACGCGCTGAGCCGGAAACGCCGTCAGCGCGGCCCTGCCTTGCTCGCCGAGCCGCCGGGCGACAGGATGGTCTCGACCAGGCGCGCCCAGTAACTCGCGACGAGCGGCAGGATCTCGTCGTTGAAGTCGTAGTGCGGGCTGTGCAGATTGCGGTTGCCGTCGTCCGGACCGTTGCCGATCCAGACATAGCAGCCCGGCCGTTGTTGCAGCATGAAAGCGAAATCCTCGGCGCCCATGCTGGGCGGAAGATCCTGATCGACGCGATCGTCGCCGACCACCAGGGCGGCGGCATGGAACGCCCGATCGGCTTCCACGGGATCATTGACCGTCGGTGGATAGCGCTGCTCGTAACGGACGTCCGCCGCGACCCCGTAAGCGCTCGCCACGGCCGCCGTGATGCGACGGAGCGAAGCCTCGATGTGATCGCGCACCGCGGCGCGCAACGACCGGGTCGTCCCCGCCAGCACCGCCTTCTCCGGAATGACGTTCCACGTGTCTCCGGCATGAAATTGCGTGAGCGACACCACGGCGGCATCGAGTGGATCGATGCTCCGGCTGACGACGGTCTGCAACGCGTGGACGAGAGCGGCTCCAGCCACGATGGGATCGGCGCCAAGATGCGGCATCGCTCCGTGCGTCCCCTTCCCGGTCAGCGTGATTTCGAAGATGTCGAACGCCGCCATCATCGGCCCTGGGCGAACGGCGAAGCGTCCGACGGGCAGTCCCGGCCAGTTGTGCATGCCATAGACCGCTTCCACTGGGAAGCGCGCGAACAGGCCTTCCTCGACCATGACGCGGCCGCCGCCCTCGGCCTCTTCGGCCGGCTGGAAGATGAAATGCACCGTTCCGCTGAAGCCGCGCGTCTCGGCGAGGTAGCGAGCGGCGCCGAGCAGCATGGCGGTATGGCCGTCATGGCCGCAACCGTGCATGCGGCCAGGATGCCGGGATCGGTGCGCGAAGGCGTTCGCTTCGTCGATCGGCAGAGCATCCATGTCGGCGCGCAAGCCGACGGCCGGCCCGTCACCCGTGATCAGGCTGCCGACAACGCCGGTCCCGGCCAGTCCTTCATGCACACGGAGCCCGAAACTGGACAAGCGCTGGGCGACGAATGCCGCCGTTGCGTGCTCCTCGAACGCCGTTTCCGGATGCGCGTGGAGATGGCGGCGCCAAGACGTCATCTCTTTATGAAAGTCGGCGATGCGTTCAATGACCGGCATGGCAGTTTCACCGTCGCGAAATGTTGATAAGCTGTACGTTCGTTTCCACGAGGCGCGCACGCTAAACCGCCGCGCCTGATTCGAGTGACGTCTATGCAGATGACATATAGTTGTCGGGACGGATCGATACGAAAGCCCACCGCGATGGAGGAAAACACTGGAGCGCTTGCGCAAGAACGGTTGCCGCAGCAAACGCCGGTCGGCAACAATCCCCTGATCGATTGGCTGCTGGCCGAGGGACTGACCATCCAGCTTCCGCGCGAGCTGGTCAGGCGTCTCGGGCAGCACATGGTCGAGATCGGCATGCCGGTCTGCCGGTTGCGGATCACCATCCGAACGCTGCATCCCCAGTACCTCGGCACCAGCTATACGTGGACTCGCGGCAGGGACGAGGTCGACGAGTATCTGCCGACCCACGAGATCCTTCTCACGGATGAGTACCTGAAGAGCCCGTACGCCGGCATTTTCGACGGCGCCGGCGGCATCCGCCGGAGACTCGACGTTCCCGGCATCGTCCTCGATTATCCGATCTTGCAGGACCTGCGCGACGCGGGAGCCACCGATTACGTCGCGCTTCCGCTGGTATTCTCCGACGGCAAGATCAACGCTTTCACGCTCGCGGCGGATCGCCCAGGAGGGTTCACCACCGCGGAACTGGAAATCGTTTACGGCATGATGCCTTTGTTGGCGAACGTCATGGAGCGCCACGCCCTGCAACGTACCGCCACGACGATCCTCGAGACATATCTCGGTCGCCTTTCCGGCGCCCGCGTCCTCAAGGGACTGATCAAGCGTGGCGACGGGGAAACGATCCATGCCGTGATCTGGTTCAGCGACCTGCGCGGCTCCACGCGCCTTGCCGACCGCATGCCCCGCGAGGCGTTTCTCGATCTGCTCAACGACTACTTCGAATGCATAGCCGGAGCCGTGCTTGATCATGGCGGCGAGGTATTGCGCTTCATCGGCGATGCGGCGCTGGCGATTTTCCCGATTGGTGTCATGGAAATCGATCCACAGACCGATCTGCGGGACTGCCCGGCGCACGTCCGGGCCTGCGAGACCGCGATCCAGGCGGCGCGCGACGCCGTGCAGCGGATTGCCGCCGTCAACGCCGAGCGGCGCGCGCGCGGCGACCGCCTCATCAAGTTCGGCATTGGCTTGCACATCGGCGAGGTGCTGTACGGCAACATCGGAACCCCGCAACGCCTGGAATTTTCGGTGATCGGCGCCGCCGCCAACGAAGCGGCCCGCATCGAGAACATGACCAAGATGCTCGGCAGGCCGGTGCTGATATCCGCGACGGTGGCGCAGATTGCGCGCCAGCCGCTCGTTGATCTGGGCAGCCACGTCTTGCGCGGCGTCAGTAACGCGCAGCATCTCTTCACCCTCCCCGATCTTTATCGGGCTGAGCGGTAAATCAAGGCAAGCGCCTCGTCGCGGCGCCGACAAGCATTGCCGTCGGCGCTGGCGGCAGCCTTTTGTCCCCGGTTTTTCATTCTGCGGGGCTCAGCTCTATGCTAGTAATAAAGAGGGTGACAATTGTTCGCGTGCGAGATCATGCTTCATAGTGCGGCCGTTCGTTGTGCCGCGAGCCGGTGCGTCGTCAGGATCTTAAAGCGGCCATAATGCGCGGGTATGGATCGGAGGGTGATGAGCACGGTCAGGGGAGGGAACTCGAGGATGGGCGTCCGCGAGAACAGAATCTTACGTGATCTTTGATATACGCGACGTCTTGACGCGCAATGCGCTGGCGGCGTACGCGATCGCCCTTGTCGCATCCGCTTTGGCGATGGCCGTCAACATGGTCGGCGCCGGTCTTTTCGGAGACCGGCCCTTTACGTCCCTCTATGCCGCCGTGGTTGTCAGCGCTTATGCCGGGGGCCTTGGACCGGGATTGCTGGCGACGTTCGTCTGCGTGGCCGGCGTCAGTTTTTTTCTCCTCCAACCGCGCTCCTCTTTCGACATCGAGGCGAATTCCGATATGGCGACCGTCATCCTGTTCGTCACCGCTTCGCTGTTCATCTGCTGGGTCCTTCATTCGCTGAGGCGGACAGCGCAAACTCTCCGCGTCGAGCGCGATCACAGCCGCGATCTGTCCGAACGGCTGGAGCGGACGGTCCACCAGAAAGAAATCCTTGTTCGCGAAATTCAGCACCGTGTGGCCAACAGCTTGCAGCTCGTCTCCAGCTTTCTGATGCTTCAGAGGCGAAGCGTCACCAATCCGGATGCCAAGCGGGACCTCGAAGAAGCGTCGAACCGGATTCATGTGCTTGCCGACATTCACCGCCGGCTTTATGCCGTCGGCAGAGAAGAGCGCATCGAATTCGCGGGGTACCTCAAGGATTTTTCCCGTGATCTCATGAAAGCGACGGCGCCCCACACCGTCGCCTGCGCGGTTGACGGCGACGCCAGCGTCTGGCTGCCGCAAGAGAAGGTCATACCCCTGGCGCTGATCGTCAATGAGTTGGTCAGCAACGCCCTGGAGCATGGGCTCGCCGGCCGCAATGACGGCAAAATCACGATTGCGCTGGAAAAGCGGGAGCAGGACCGCGTCGCCGTCCGCATTTCCGACAACGGCTGCGGGTTGCCTCCTGACTTCGATCTGGAAGCCGTGCGGAGCGTGGGGCTGAATATCGTTCGCGCGCTGACCTCGCAGATCGACGGCGCCTTGCGGCTGGACAGAAACGTCGGAACCACGTGGGAAGTTGAGTTCCCCCATTAGCGCGACCGATCCGAACCGAGTCAATCTCTTCATCGTCAGGTTTCGGGCGGCGGGCGCGGCGGAAAGCGGGGTCAAGGGCGCGAAATACAGCCAGCATTGCGTAAATGCGGCATCACCCTTGCGCCGTGCTGGGGGCTGACGCCTTGTATCACCTTTCGTTGCGGGGTATTGTGGCGGTGCGGAGATGAGGCCTTTAAGATAAAGATCGAACAAGTCGGATGGGAGGAGATCCGATCCGCGTCTGGGCCCGCTGCTGAAGGCCTGCCAACATCCCATTCGCGCGGATCGGGATGATCATTGTCCGAAGGAATGCACAACTCAAAGGTGCGGCGCGCCCGCACGCTTTGTCCCAGCACCTCGTTGTTGCATGGCGGAATACGCCCCGGCCCGGGTGCGCAACACCGTCAGCGCGATGGCCAACGCAGCCGTCCACAGCCATGACGCCTAAAGGAGGAACACGTAGAATGAGTTATGAATCTGACCTGACCCCGCCCCCGGATCTCGGGCGGAAACGCCATATCGGGCCGACCAGGATCCAGCGCCCCAACTACGTCGATCTCCTCCCGCCTTGCAATAACGCCTGTCCCGCGGGGGAAAATATTCAGGAGTGGCTGGCGCACACCCAGGCGGGACGCTTCCGCGATGCCTGGGAGACGATCCTTCAGGACAACCCGCTTCCGGCGGTGCATGGCCGGGTCTGCTATCATCCCTGCGAGAGCGCCTGCAACCGCGGCAATCTCGACGCCACGGTCAGCATCCATGCGGTGGAGCGTTTCCTTGGCGACAAGGCGCTCGAACAAGACTGGATTCCCCAGGTCCGGGCGGCGCCCACGAACAAACGCGTTCTCGTTGTCGGGGCCGGGCCGAGTGGGCTGTCGGCGGCGCATCATCTCACTCTCATGGGACATACCGTGGAAATCTTCGACGCCGGTCCGATCGCCGGCGGCATGATGCACTTCGGCATTCCCGCCTATCGGCTGCCGCGGAATATTCTCGACGGCGAGATCAAGCGCATCGAGCGGATGGGCGTGAAGATCGTCTGCAATCATAAGGTCGAAGATCTCGCCGCCGAGAAGGAGGCGGGCAATTTCGATGCCGTGTTCGTCGCCATCGGCGCGCACCTCTCCAAGAAGGTCGACATTCCCGGCCGCGATGCGGGCAAGATTTATGACGCCCTCGGTTTTCTCAAGAGCGTCGAGATGGGCGCCGAAGTCAAGCTGGGCCGCCGCGTGGCGATCTACGGCGGCGGCAATACGGCGATGGACGCCGCGCGCACGGCGATGCGCCTGGGTTACGAGCCGATGATCATCTACCGCCGCGACCGGGCGCACATGCCGGCTCATGAGTTCGAAGCGGACGAAGCGATCGAGGAAGGCGTCAAGATCCATTGGCTGCGCACGATCAAATCGATCGAGCCAGGCACGTTCACGGTCGAGGTCATGAGAGTCGATGAAAACGGTCGACCGCAGCCGACGGGAGAGATGGAGACCCTGGAAGCCGATGACCTGATCCTCGCCCTCGGTCAGGATACCGACACCGCTTTCCTGCGACGCGTCCCGGGGATCGAGTTCAAGACCGACGGAACGGTCATCGTCGACGCGAACATGATGACGGGAGCGGAGGGCGTGTTCGCCGGAGGCGACATGGTTCCATCGGAGCGGACCGTCACCATTGGCGTCGGACACGGCAAGAAAGCTGCGCGCACCATCGATGCCTACCTGCGCGGCGCGACCTATCAAAAGCCGCCCAAGCACGACATCGCGAGCTTCGATAAGCTGCACCTTTGGTTCTACACCGACGCCGCGCAACGCCCGCAAGGGCACCTTGACCTGCTCAAGCGGCGCGAAAGCTTCGATGAAGTGCTGAAGGGCCTGAGCGAGAAGGACGCCAGCTACGAGGCCAAGCGCTGCTTGTCCTGCGGCAACTGTTTCGAGTGCGACGGATGCTACGCCGCCTGCCCTGAAGACGCGATCATCAAGCTCGGCCCCGGCAAGCGTTACAAGTACAACTATGACTTATGCACGGGCTGCGCGATCTGCTTCGAGCAATGTCCATGCCACGCCATCGAAATGATCCCTGAGCCAGGCAAGGAACCGTAAATCCACGGCAAGAGCAAGCAGCAGGGTTCTCATCATCAGGGAAGACAACTGCGCCGGGCGACGGCGATGGGTTCGCGCGAACCCCCCGTCGGGCCGGTGGTGGAGAAAGCAAAATGGGTGAAGAGCAAGTAACAACTCTTGACGGCAACGAGGCCGCGGCGCACGTCGCGTTCCGGCTCAACGAGGTCTGCGCCATCTATCCGATCACGCCATCCTCGACCATGGCGGAATTGGCCGATCAGTGGGCGAGCGAAGGCAAGAAGAACATCTGGGGCAACATTCCCGATGTGGTCGAGATGCAAAGCGAGGCCGGCGCGGCGGGTACGGTTCATGGCGCGCTTCAGGGTGGTGCGCTGACCACGACCTTCACCGCCTCGCAGGGGCTCATGCTGATGATCCCCAACATGTACAAGATCGCGGGCGAACTCACGGCCTGCGTTTTTCATGTCGCCGCCCGCGCGCTGGCGGCCCACGCGCTGTCGATCTTCGGCGATCATGCCGACGTGATGGCGGTGCGCTCCACGGGTTTCGCTCAGCTGGCGTCGAGCTCCGTTCAGGAAGCGCACGACATGGCGCTGATCGCGCAAGCGGCGAGCCTTGAGGCGCGCGTGCCGTTTATCCACTTCTTCGATGGCTTCCGCACTTCGCATGAAGTCAACAAGCTCACCCTGCTGCCCGACTCGATCCTTCGACAGATGATCGACGACGACCTAGTGCTGGCGCACCGCCGTCGCGCGCTCAACCCGGATAATCCCTTCATCCGTGGCACCGCGCAGAACCCGGACGTCTATTTCCAGGGCCGCGAGGCGATCAATCCGTTCTACCAGCGCACGCCAGCGATCGTCGAAAGCGCGATGGCGAAGTTCGGCGCGCTGACCGGACGGCATTATAAGCTGTTCGAATATTTCGGCGCGGCCGATGCCGAGCGCGTCATCGTCCTGATGGGCTCCGGTGCGGAAGCGGCGCGGCAGACGGTGGAATTTCTCGCCGAGCGCGGCGAGAAGGTCGGCGTGGTTCAGGTTCATCTCTATCGCCCGTTCTCGGCATCGCATTTTCTTGCCGCCCTGCCGGCGTCGACGCAGGCAATCGCCGTGCTCGA
>CAZRWU010000076.1:0-14182 GCA_964603915.1 uncultured Rhodospirillaceae bacterium | reverse complement strand
AAAGCCCTTGAGGCCATCGACGACGGCCAGCAGCACATCTTCCACGCCACGGTGATCCATCGTCGTGGTCCCTGGCGGAACCTAGAGGCCGTCAAATATGCGACGCTCGAATGGGTCGAGTGGTTCAACAACCGTCGTCTGCTCGAGCCCATCGGGAACATCCCGCCCGCAGAGGCCGAAGCCAACTTCTACGCAGCTCTGGAACAATCCGACATGGTCGCATAACTAAGACCAATCAGCCTCCGGCAAACCTGGGGCGGTTCACTGCCCGTTTCGGATGAAGATGGTTACTTGTGTCAGGCGCTTGGGTCTGGGTCAAAAGGAGCATGTACGGCAGGCGCTACATGCGTATCGGGCGCTCGACCTTCCTGATCGACGACGCCGGCGTGACCCTGCGGGCATGGCGAAAAGTGAAGGCGCCCGGCCATGCCGCGGAGGTCTTGGCGGCGGCGCGAGCGCTCTGACGCCACCCCTTGCGAAGTTATGCGTGGGCGCTGTTGCATTCGCGGCGGCGATTTTTGCGCAAAGGGTTCGTTGCGGAGACAATCCCGTTCTGTTAGGCAGAAGCGAGGATAGCGACAGCGACGCCGGTGACGCCGCTCCCGAGCCGTGGAGCGGATGCTTCGTTCGAAAGAGACCTGGAGGTCATGATGCCGGAGCAAACGATCGATAAAGCGGCCGTTATTGCGGTGCTCAATAAAATTCTCGAGGCCGAACTCGCGGGCGTGGTGCGTTATACTCACTATTCCTTCATGGTGTACGGTTACGGACGGATACCCATCGTCAAATGGCTCCGGGAACAGGCCGACGAATCGCTGATTCATGCCCAGGAAGCGGGAGAGTTGATCACGCTGATGGGCGGGCATCCTTCGTTGGCGATCGGCAGGTTGCTGGAAAGCCATAAACACGATATCGGCTCGATTCTCCGCGAATCGCTCGAACACGAGCATGAGGCGCGCGGTCTCTATCGGCAGTTGCTGAGCCTGACCGAAGGCGTCGATATCATGCTTGAAGAATACGCGCGGCAAATGATCGCCGAGGAAACGCGGCACGCCGGAGAGGTCGATAAGATGCTGCGTCAACCGGGCGACTATGCAGCGGTGCCGCCTCTCAGCGGCGCGTCGCCAGCCGAGTAAACGATGACCAGGCGCCGAGACGGCATGGCCCCGAAAGGATACAACCGGATCATAAGCCCTCTCTAACCTTTTGCAGGCATTGTTCTTGCGCCGCGGCGGCAGGCGGCAAACCTGGGAAAGGTGGAGAAGTGGGCGTGTGGCGCTCGGAGCATCGACCGATCCGCGATGGCGAATTTCCGGCCACCGGCGCCGAAGCATCCAATCGGCGCCGCCATCGGATTGGCCGTTCCTCGTGCGCGCGGTGAAGCTCAAGGAGCGACTTAGGGGCCGACGCCGCGTGTCGATCACGCTCGCCTCGGGCCTTGTCCTGTCGCTCGGTCTTGCCCTTGCGATGGCGTTTCCGTGGCCGGCCGCCCCGGAGGTCGTTCTCGAACTTGGCGAAGACACCGTGTTCAGCGACCTTCCTCCGTTGCTCGCCGAACTGAAGCGCGGTTCGGCGCGCGCGCACGTGATCAAGATCGCTCTTGCCGTTGAAGTGCCCAAGAGCCAGCAGGCCCACCTCGACGCGCGCCAGATTGCGATTCAAGAGGCTCTCACGGCGCGGTTTCGCCGCTACGAGCGCCGGGAACTCGAGGGGAGCCGCGGCGCGGACCGTCTCCGCGCCGAAATTCTCGCGATCATCAACACCACCCTCGCCCCGGCCGCGGCGTCGCGGGTGCTCTATCGGCAATTGATCATTGACTGAGACGAGGCCGACAGGCCTCGGCCTCGGAAAACAGGGGGCTCGCTACGCTCTGCCCGCCATGGCGCGCTCAAGGGCGGCCGCGAGCTTTTCCGCCGTGTACGGCTTGTCGAGGACAGGGACCTTGAAACGCTCCAGACCCGCCGCTCCGTAACCTGTCGCGAACACGAACGGAATGTCGCGGTTGGTCAGGATCTTGGCGACAGCATCGCTCGATTGTCCGTTGATATTGACGTCGAGGACCGCGGCGTCGATGGTTTCTCGTTCGGCAAGGAGGATGGCGTCCTGAATGTTGGATGTCGGCCCGACGACTATCGCTCCAAGGTCGACCAGCGCGTCCTCAACGGTCAATGCAACCAAGAATTCATCCTCGACGAGCAGGATTCGTTTTCCCGCGAGCGTGATCATGGTGTTCGCGGGCCCCCGCCGAGCACGGCGTCGGTGACCGTACAGACGAGTCCTTCGGGGCGAAAATCCATGGTCACCTTGCCGCCGAATTCCTGAGAGATTGCCCGGAGCACCATGCGCGAGCCGAAGCCGCGGCGCGGGGGCGGTTCGACCGGAGGCCCGCCGCTCTCCCGCCAGACAAGCTTCAGCCGTCGCTCAGGAGCGTCCGAAACGCTCCAATGAAGATCGACATGGCCCGTTGGCGTTGCAAGGGCGCCGTACTTGATGGCGTTGGTGCACAGCTCATGCAGAGCCATGGCAAGGGTAACCGCCTGTTTCGGCTGCAGGATAACGCGCGGTCCGTGCAGATGAATGCGCGAATCCTGCGCCCAGGTCGCTTCCAGGGTTTCTCTGGCGAGATCGGCGAGCGGCGTGTCGCCCCAGTTGGATCGCGTCAAGAGATTGTGCGCCGCCGCGAGTGCGGCGAGACGGCTCTCGAATGCCTTTGTCGCCGCCGCCGGAACATCGGACCGCCGGAACGTCTGGAGAGCCAGTCCCTGGACGACCGCAAGCGTGTTCTTGACGCGATGATTGAGTTCGTTGACCAGAAGTTCGCGATGTTTTTCCGCCTTTTTCCGCTCGCTGATGTCGAGAAAGTAAATCGACAGACCCTCCCTCGAGGGGTAAGCGCGAACGTCGAACCAGCTGTCGAGCAGCGGGTAGAACCCCTCGACGCTTGCCGTCACTCGCTCGCGCATCGCTCGGCGATACGTCTCCTCGAAGATCGTCCCGCGCGTTTCCGGGAACGTGTCCCAGAAATTCTGGCCGAGAAGGTCCTCGCGCCCTCCTCTCCCCAAAGGACGCAGGATTTCCTCCCCACGCTGATTGAGGAAGGTAATGCGCCAGTCCTCGTCGAGCGTGATGAAGCCGTCGGCGATGCTTTGCAGAATATTGTTGGCGCGACGCTCGCTTTCCTGCAGCGCTTCCTGAAGACGCACTTGCTCGGTCACCTCGCGCAAGATGTGCGCGGCGCCGGTCTGCCGCCCCTCCGCGTCGAGAACCGGCGCGAAGCGCAGGTCGTATATGTGCTTTTCCGCCTGCGTGGGGCCGAACTCCATGGTGATGTTGAACGTTTCGCCGTTCAACGCCCGGCTCCAGATGTCCTTTTTCTTGCGTTGATCCTCCGGCCACGGCGCCAGGGCTTCAACCATGTTCGTGCCGATCTCGATATCCTGCCCCCAAAGCTTCTTGAATTCGCGCTTGTACGCCTCGTTGAAGAAGAGAAAGCGAAAATCGTGGTCTTCCGCGGCGATCAGGTCTGCCGTTCCCTGGGCGATCCCTTCAAGCAGCGCGTGCGCGCGCCGCAGGTCCTCCTGCGCGGCCACGCGTCCGTCGATATCGATGGCCGAGGGAATGAGCCCGACGATTTCGCCTGTCTCGTTGCGCATGGGGGCGATTTGGAAGTCGATGTTCATCAACCGCCCGCCCGCCATGCGCACCGCCACGTCGTAGCGCACCGCCTCGCCTTTCGCCGCTCGCCGCATGGCTTCACGCAGTTGCGCCTGCACGGATTCGTCGTAAGACCACCAATACGTTTCGTCGAACCGCTTGCTGGCGACATCGCGAAACGCAATGCCCGCCGCCTCCAGCGGCGCTCGGTTCGCATACTTCACGATGCCTTCCGGCGTCAGAACGCCAACGAAAGCGAAAAGCTGATCAAGAACGCGCCACAGTTGGGCCTCGCTCTCGATCAATGCCGCCTCGGCTTTCTTGCGCGCGGTGATGTCCCGGAAGACGATGGCGAAACGCCCATGCGGCTCGACGGCTGTCGCGAACACGTCGAAAAATCGCCCCATCTTCTGCGAATGTTGCTCGAAGCGCAGCGTCTCCCCGTTCAGCGCGACACGCGCGTAGGCGTCCAGCCAGTGCGGCTCCAGATCGGGCAACATCTCGTAAGCCGAGCGGTTCCTCGCGCCCTTCAGCCCCGTCATTTCTTCGAACAGCGGATTCACCTCGATGAACCGGTAGTCCTTGGGCTCGCCGTCCTCTCCGAGGACAAGCTCGCAAAGGCAATACCCCTCGTCAATCGAGTCGAAGAGCCGCCGCAACCGCCTTTCGCTTTCGGCAAGCGCCTTCTCGCTCGCCTTGCGCTCGCTGATGTCGAGACCGATGCCGACCTGCCTCTCGCCCGACAAGCGCACATTCGCCCAAGACGTCTCGATGAAGCGTCCGTCGCGTGTCCGCAGGCGGATATCCATCCAGCCTTCGCACGTATTCATGAAGCTCTGGACTGCCTGGCGGTATTGTGGATCGGGAAAGCATTCCTCCATCAAGGAGGCATTGGCGGCGTCCCTGGCCGACCAGCCGGTGACGCGCTCGAACTCCCGATTGAGGAGAAGGAAATTCAGTTTGGAGTCGTAGATGGTGATCATCACCGGAATGGCGTTGATAATCGTTCGAAGCGCCTCGCGCTCCCGCCACAGCGCATCTTCGGAATAATGCGCCCCGGTGACATCGCGCGCCGTGCCCAGCATCCAGACCGGACGCCGCTCATCCCCCTCGCCCTCGAACAAGATGCGACCGTGGATCGACAGCCAGCGCGTCTCGCCGTTCGGGTGGATGACCCGATGCTCGACAACGACACGCCCGTCGCGGGCCGGATCCATCGCGGCATGCATGGCGGCTTTCAGCCGCGCTCGATCTTCCGGGTGAACGTGTTCCTCGATCAGCCGTCGAGGATTTTTCGGCGCGTCCGGCGAGACGCCGAAGAGCAGCCCGGTCTTCTCGTCGTACATCCAGGCATCGTTGACGACGTCATACTCCCAAGTTCCCTGATCCGCCGCGTCGAGCGCCAGCCGAAGCATCTCCTCGTTATGCTTCAGGCGTTGCCCAACCCATGCGCGCGCGTGTTCGTCAATCCGGGAGTTCACTTTTCGGGGACTGTGGGTCTGTCAAAAAGGAAAGTTCCACGCCAAGATCTTCCTTCTCCGACGCCTGATCATCGATATCCACGTGGAACGGGCAGTTCGGTCACCTTCTCATCATTTCTACCATAAAATCGGTTCTTGAACAGGCAACAACCGACGAGCGCCGGAGTGGCGGCTCGCTTCCTCGCCGCGATCCGCCTAAGAACGGCGAAACGCCGCCGTCGCGCCGATTGCCGCGATGATCAACCAGCCGATCATGAGAAGCGCGCCGCCCACCGGCGCAGCCCCCTCCAACGGAACGCTCCCGGTGAGGGCAAACGCGTAGAGGGTCCCGGAGAACAGGAGAATTCCCAAGAGAAAGGCGATTCCCGCCACATGAACCGTGACGAGCGCTCGCCCAAACCGGATCGAGGCGAGCCAAGCGACCGCGAGCAGGGCCAGCGCGTGGAACATGTGATAGTGGGTCGCCATGGTGAAAATGGCGTCTCCCCCCAGGCGATGCCACCCATAGGCGCCCGCCGCCACGGCCAGCAGCGCGTTCACGCCGGCCACAAACAACCAGACGCCCATGCGGATCGTTTAACGCTGCAATGCATTCTGGCAGACGCCGGCGCCGCAGGCAGGAAGACCGCACGGCCCAACCGGCGCCGGCGCCGCCGCGCCGCCGTTGATGCGGGGCGCGGAGAGCGCCTTGGTTACTTGAGTATCGCCACATTCAGGGCAGGAAATTTCGCCCGCCGCCTGCCTGCGGTCGTAATCGGCGCGGCTTGCAAACCACGTCTCGAACGTATGTCCCTGATCACAGTGCAGATCGAAGACGATCATCGCCGGCTCCCTGTCGTTTCTCTTCCCATGGCCGCGCTCCGCCCATCAGCGGGGCAGATCGCTGTGCCCCATCAAGAACTGATCCACCGAACGCGCGCATTGCCGACCTTCGCGGATCGCCCAGACCACCAGGGACTGACCGCGCCGCATATCGCCGCAGGTGAAGACGTTGTCGATATTCGTCTGATAGGCGCCTGATTCCGCCTCCGTGTCGGCGCGAACATTGCCGCGCGCATCGAGCTCCACCTCGATCTCGTTGAGCAGCCAGTCGTGCACCGGATGCATGAAGCCCATGGCCAGAAAAACAAGATCCGCGTCGATGGAAAATTCGGTGCCCTCGATCTCTTGCATTTTGCTGGGACCGTTGTCGCCATTTTCCCAGTTGAGGCGGATCAGATGCAGCTTGTTGACCCGGCCATTGCTGCCGGTGAACTTCGTCGTACGGACAGCCCAGTCGCGCACGCACCCTTCCTCATGGGAGGTCGACGTTCGCATCTTCAGCGGCCAGAACGGCCATATCATCGGCTTGTTCTCGCGATCGGGGGGCCTATGAAGGATCTCCAGCTGGGTCACCGACTGCGCTCCTTGGCGAATGGATGTCCCGACGCAGTCCGATCCGGTGTCGCCGCCGCCAATCACCACGACATCCATACCCGTCGCCAGGATCTGCTCATCCTCGGGAGTCTTGATGCCCGCCACCCGCATGTTCTGTTGGGTCAAGAAGTCCATGGCGAAGTGGATGCCCATCAGTTCGCGCCCCGGCACCGGCAGATCGCGTGGCTCCTCGGCGCCGCCGGCAAGCACAACGGCATCGAAGTCATCGACCAGTTGCACGGGCGAGATGTGGATGCCGACATGGGTATTGGGACGAAACTCCACGCCCTCCGCCTGCATCTGCGCCATCCGGCGGTCGATCAGGTGCTTCTCCATCTTGAAGTCAGGAATTCCGTATCGCAGCAGACCGCCGATCCGATCCCGCTTCTCGAACACGACAACCCAATGGCCGGCGCGGGCGAGCTGCTGGGCGCAGGCCAGTCCGGCCGGTCCGGATCCGACGATCGCGATCCGCTTGCCGGTCCGATGCGCGGGAATTTCCGGAAGAACCCATCCTTCCTCCCAGGCCTTGTCGATAATCGCGCATTCGATCGTCTTGATCGTAACCGGATTGTCGGAAATGTTCAGCGTGCAGGCGGCTTCGCACGGCGCCGGGCAGATCCTGCCGGTGAACTCCGGAAAGTTGTTGGTGGAATGCAGCACATTCAGCGCTTCGCGCCAATCGTGCTGATAAACGAGATCGTTCCAGTCCGGAATGATGTTGTTGACCGGGCAGCCCTCGTGACAAAACGGGATGCCGCAATCCATGCAGCGCGCCGCCTGCCGGCTCAATTCGGTCTCGCTGAGCGGGATGATAAATTCGCGCCAATGCCGAATCCTGTCCTCGATCGGCGCGTAAGCCCGATCCCGGCGTGGAATTTCCTTGAAGCCCGTCGGTTTACCCATTGTCTTACATTCCCACCGCGACGCTGATGCCGGGCCGCTCCGTCGCCTTGCGCGGCGCCTGCATTTGCGCGAGCGCGCGCCGGTAATCGACCGGCATCACCTTGATGAACTTTGGCAAGTACCTGTTCCAGTCGGCCAGAATCTCCGCCGCCTGCCGGCTGCCCGTGTACTTGTGATGATTCTCGATCAGCATGTGAATACGCTGGGCGTCGAAGCGGCTCATGTCGTTCATGACTTCGACCCGCCCATGCGTTTCGAGATCGCCCCCCTGATGGCTGAACATCTCAAGCAGGTCGTCCTCCTGAAGAATCGGCTCCAGTTCGACCATGGCCAAGTTGCATCGCCGCTTGAACGATCCGTCGATATCCAGGACGTAGGCGACGCCGCCGCTCATCCCAGCGGCGAAATTGCGCCCGGTGCCGCCGATCACGACGACGCAGCCGCCGGTCATATATTCGCAGCCGTGATCGCCGACTCCCTCGACCACCGCATGGACCCCGGAATTGCGCACGGCGAAGCGCTCGCCCGCGACGCCGCGGAAGTAGGCCTCGCCTGCGATCGCGCCGTAAAGCACGGTATTGCCGATGATGATATTCGCGCGCGGGTCGATCGGGCTGGATTTCGCCGGATAAACAATGACCCGGCCGCCGGAGAGACCCTTGCCGACGTAGTCGTTGGCATCGCCCTCAAGTTCGAGCGTCACGCCCTTGGCGAGAAACGCGCCGAAGCTCTGTCCGGCCGTGCCGACGCACTTGATGTGCACGGTGGCGTCAGGCAAGCCCTCGTACCCGTACCGTCTGGCGATTTGGCCGGAGAGCATCGCTCCGACGGTACGATTGACGTTGCGGATCGGCGTTTCGATGCGCACCGGCCGCTGCGATTCAAGAGCCGGTCGCGCCTGCTCGATCAATGCGTGGTCGAGAGCGTTTTCCAGACCATGATTCTGCTGTTCGCAGTTGTAACGAGCGACGTTCGGGCCTGCTTCGACGGCGTGGAACAGCCGCGAGAAGTCGAGACCCCGCGCCTTCCAGTGATCGATCGCCGGACGCATCTCCAGGCGGTCAGTGCGGCCGATCATCTCGTCGATCGTGCGAAAGCCGAGTTCGGCCATGATTTCCCGCACTTCCTCGGCGATGAACATCATGAAATTGATCACGTGCTCGGGCTGACCGGCAAATCGCTTGCGCAACTCCGGATCCTGCGTCGCGACACCGACGGGACAGGTGTTGAGGTGGCACTTCCGCATCATGATGCAGCCCGACGAAATCAGCGCCGCCGTGGAAAAGCCGAATTCGTCGGCGCCAAGCAAGGCGCCGACAACGACATCGCGGCCGGTGCGCAAGCCGCCATCGACCTGAACCGCGATCCGGCCGCGCAGATCGTTGAGCACCAGCGTCTGATGAGTCTCGGCAAGGCCGATCTCCCATGGCGATCCGGCGTGGTGGATCGACGTCAGCGGGCTGGCGCCGGTGCCGCCCTCGAAACCGGCGATGGTGACGTGATCGGCGTGCGCCTTCGAAACGCCGGCGGCGACGGTGCCGACACCGATCTCCGAGACCAGCTTGACGCTGATCCGCGCTTCCGGATTGACGTTCTTCAAATCGTGAATCAGCTGCGCGAGATCCTCGATCGAGTAGATGTCATGGTGCGGCGGCGGCGAAATCAGCCCGACGCCGGGAGTGGAATGCCGCACCCGGGCGATCGTCTCGTCGACCTTGTGGCCCGGCAATTGGCCGCCCTCGCCGGGCTTGGCGCCCTGCGCCATCTTGATCTGGATATCGTTGGCGTTGACCAGATACTCCGCTGTCACGCCGAACCGGCCCGAAGCCACCTGCTTGATCGCCGAACGCATCGAGTCGCCGTTCGGCAGCGGCTTGAAGCGCTCGGCCTCTTCGCCGCCCTCGCCGGTGTTCGACTTGCCGCCGATCCGATTCATCGCGATGGCGAGCGTGGTATGGGCTTCCCAGGAAATCGAGCCGAACGACATGGCGCCGGTGGAGAACCGCTTGACGATGGCCGATGCCGGCTCGACCTCTTCCAGCGGCACCGGCGACGGCGCCTTCTTCAGCCCGAACAGCCCGCGCAAATTCTTCAGCTTGGCCGTCTGATCGTCGACCTTCCGGGTGTAAGCCTTGAACTTGTTGTAATCGCCCGCGCGCACGGCATGCTGCAACAACGCCACCGTTTCCGGTTTCCAGACGTGCTCCTCGCCGCGGAGACGAAATGCAAGCTCGCCGCCCGCATCGAGAGCGCGGCGGAGAACGGGATCGTCACCGTAGGCGGCGCGGTGGCGGCGCACCGTTTCCTGGGCGATCTCGGCGAGTCCAACGCCCTCGACCGCGCTATGGGTGCCGTGGAAGTACTTGTCGACAAAGCGCTTGTTCAAGCCGACGGCGTCGAAGATCTGCGCGCCGCAGTAGGACTGGTAGGTCGAGATGCCCATCTTCGCCATCACCTTGAGGATGGCCTTGCAAACCGCCTTGACGTAACGCTTGTGCGCTTCCGCCTCGCTCAGATCGGCGGGAAACATCCGCCGCATGCTGGAGATCGTGTCGAACGCCAGGTACGGATTGATCGCCTCGGCGCCATAACCTGCCAACAGGCAGAAATCGTGAACCTGACGCGCCTCGCCGGTCTCGATCACCAGCCCGACCTCGGTGCGCAGGCCTTCGCGGATGAGATGATGATGAACGCCCGCCGTCGCCAGCAAAGCCGGAATGGGAACGCGATCGGCGCCAACGTCACGGTCCGAAAGAATGATGATGTTATAGCCTTGACGGACGGCGCTCTCGGCTTCGCGCAGTATCCGGTCAAGCGCCGCCTCCATGCCCTCCGCGCCGTGTTCGGCGCGATAGCAAATGTCGAGCGTATAGGTGCGGAAGGCGCGATCGAGATGATTTTCGATGCGCCGGATCCGCTCGAGGTCGACGTTGGAGAGAATCGGGTGATTGGCCTCCAGCCGCCGATGCCCCGCCGCGCCCTCGGGTTCGAGAAGATTGGGACGAGGCCCAATCAAGGTGACCAGCGACATCACCAGTTCCTCGCGGATCGAGTCGATCGGGGGATTGGTGACCTGCGCGAAGCACTGCTTGAAGTAGTCGTAAAGCATCTTTGGCCGGTCCGACAGGACCGCGAGCGGCGTGTCGCGGCCCATGGAGCCGACAGGCTCCTGGCCGCTGGTCGCCATCGGCGTCAAGAAGAACTTTATATCCTCCTGGGTGTAGCCGAAAGCCTGCTGGCGATCGAGCAGCGTTTTCGGATCCGGCGTCATCGTACCCACCTCGGGCGGCAGGCTGGAAACCTGCGCCTGTGTCGCTCCGGGCCGCTGCTGGTAAGGCCGCGCCGCCGCCAGCTGATCCTTCAACTCCTGGTCTTCGATAATGCGGCCCTGCTCGAGGTCGATGAGGAACATCTTGCCGGGCTGCAAGCGCCACTTCTTGACGATTTTCTCTTCGGGGATCGCCAGCACGCCCACCTCGGACGCCATCACCGCAAGGCCGTCGTCGGTCAGAATCCAGCGCGCGGGGCGCAATCCGTTGCGATCGAGAGTGGCTCCGATCTGACGTCCATCCGTGAAGGCGACGGCCGCCGGACCATCCCATGGCTCCATCAGCGCCGCGTGGTATTCGTAGAAGGCCCGCCGCTTTTCGTCCATCAGCGGGTTATCGTCCCACGCCTCCGGGATCATCAGCATCATTGCATGACTGAGCGAGTAGCCGCCGGCGACCAGCAGTTCGAGGGCATTGTCGAACGTCGCCGAATCCGAAACGCCGTCGCCGATCAGCGGCCATAGCTTATGCAGATCGTCGCCCAGCAGCGCCGACCACATCGAGTGACGGCGAGCGTGCATCCAGTTCACATTGCCGCGAAGGGTGTTGATTTCACCGTTGTGGCACAGGTAGCGGAACGGGTGAGCCAGCCTCCAGGCCGGAAACGTGTTGGTGGAGAAGCGCTGATGCACCAGCGCCAATGCCGACAGCAAACGTGAATCCTGCAGGTCGGAGTAAAAAATCTTCAGGTTCTCCGCCAGGATCATTCCCTTGTACGTCAGCGTCCGCGACGACAACGAGACGATGTAGAACCAGTCGGCCTGAGGCAGATTCTCATCCCAGATCGTGTGGTGAATGACCTTGCGAATGACGAAAAGCTTGCGCTCGAAGGCGTCCGCGTTCGGGCAAGAGGGACCGCGCGCGATGAAAACCTGCCGGATGATCGGCTCGATGGGCCGCACGCTATAGCCGAGAACGGAGTTGTCCGTCGGGACGTCGCGCCACCCGAGAAGCCGCTGGCCTTCGTCCTCCACCACCTTGGAAAACGCCGCGAAGCAGCGCGCGCGGGTCTGCGGGTCACGGGGAAGAAAAACCATCCCGACGCCGTAGTCGCCGGTTCCGGGCAGATCGAAGCCCGCAGCGGCGCATTCCTCGCGCAGGAACCGATCGGGAAGTTGAACCAGGATGCCCGAGCCGTCGCCCGCCAGAGGATCGGCGCCGACCGCTCCGCGGTGCCGCAAATTGACGAGAATTTGCAGGCCCTGCTCGACGATGCTATGGCTCTTTCGGTTTTTGATGTCCGCTACGAACCCGAAGCCGCAGGCATCGCGCTCGTTCGTCGGGTCATACATCCCCTGCATTGGGGGCAAGCCATACTCGCTCATCCGCAGCATCCCAATCCTCAAAAACATATGTTCGTGCAGCGCCCGGATCATGTAGCGCTCGACCGACGGGGCCGGGTGGCGCATCGCCTTGCGCCCGGAATCACCGGTTCATATGGTCACAACGCGCCTGTTCCAGAAGGCGCGCTTTCCCGCTGCTTCTACAGCGGCCACTTTTCATCCCCGGGAGCGAAGAGATTCGGTCCGGGGGAGAGAAAATACAAGCTCAAAACTCCCTGGCAATCGAATCTTTGCGGCGCCGAGCAAACATGGCACAGTGTTATAAGCACTACTAAAGATTGAATGGATCTCAGGTGACTCTACTACACATCATCGTTCTCGCCGTGGTTCAGGGAATTACCGAGTTCCTGCCCATCAGTTCCTCGGCCCACCTCATTCTCGTTCCCAAGGTTTTTGACTGGCCGGATCAAGGGCTTGTTATTGACGTCGCGGTCCATGTCGGAACCCTCTTCGCCGTCATGCTTTACTTCTGGCGCGACCTCAGCGCCATGGCTATCGGCTGCGTCAATCTTCTCTTGGGCCGCCGCAATGGCGGCACGAAGCTGGTCATTCTGATTGTCGTCGCAACCATTCCGGTGGTCGTTGTCGGGCTCTTGATCGACTCGAGCATGGACAATGTGCGTAGCATCCGCCTGATCGGGTGGACGACGCTTACATTCGCCATCTTGCTTTACCTGGCCGACCGCTTCGGCCCTACCACCCGCAGCATCGCCGATATGCGAATGTCGAGCGCCTTGATGATCGGTCTCGCCCAAGCAACAGCTCTCGTGCCGGGCGTCAGCCGCTCCGGCGTGACCATGACGGCCGCCCGCGCTTTCGGTCTCGCCCGGGAGGAAGCGGCGCGCTTTTCTCTGCTCATGTCCATACCGACATTGATCGCGGCCGGCGTGTTCGAAGGTTTTGTGGTGTACCGGCAAAAGGACGCCATCTTGACGGACGCCGCGCTGACGGCGGCGGCTTTATCGTTCGCAACGGCGTTGCTGACCATTGCGTTGATGATGGCGTGGCTGCGTCGGGCAACGTTCGCGCCGTTCATCGTCTACCGCATCATCCTTGGCTTTATCCTGTTGGCGTTCGGCTACGGCCTCGTTTGAGCTGACGCAAACGCGGCCGTTTCGCGCGGGCGAAAAAGGAACAACGGCGATGGATCTGAACAACCGCCTCGTCGCGCGTCTCTGGCGCGAGCCTACGCCCGCCATGCCGCGCTGGAAGCGGCGCTTCCGCGCCGCTCTCAGGGTGGCCTACGTCACCTTCCGGGACATCCAGCAGGGTCAGTTGACGCTCCAGGCGATGAGCCTCGTTTATACGACGCTACTGTCCCTCGTCCCACTCATCGCCATCAGCTTTTCGGTGCTCGCGGGATTTGGCGTGCAGCGGGAGTTCGAGCCCTTGCTTATCGAGGCGCTCGAAGCTCTCGGACCGGAAAAAAGCGTCGAGGCGACCGAAAGAATTATTCAGTTCGTCGACAACGTCAACATTGGCGTCCTGGGGGGAGTCGGGTTGGCATTCCTGCTCTACACCGTCGTCACCTTGATGCAGAAAATCGAAAGCGCGTTCAACGCAATCTGGCGCGTTTCCCAGGACCGTTCGATGGCGCGGCGGTTCAGCGACTACCTCAGCGTCATTCTGATCGGCCCGGTTCTGATTTTCAGCGCGCTCGGCGTTACCGCCACCATCACCGCGACGCCGATGATCAAGCAACTTGCCTCGGTGGAGCCGATCGGCACGCTGATCGCGATCGGCACCAGCCTCGTGCCTTACGCTCTCGTCGTCGCCGCGTTCACGTTCATCTACGTGTTCATGCCCAACACCAAGGTGCGGCTCGTCTCGGCTCTCGTCGGAGGCATCGCGGCAGGCGTTCTCTGGGCATCGGCAAGCTTCCTCTTCACGTGGTTCATCGCCGACTCGGCAAACTACGAGGCGATCTACTCGGCGTTCGCGACGCTGATCGTCTTCATGATCTGGCTCTACGTGAACTGGATGATCCTTCTCGTGGGCGGCGCCATTGCCTTCTACCACCAGAACCCCGACTTCGTGACGCCGCACAAGGACA
>CAZRWU010000075.1:0-14225 GCA_964603915.1 uncultured Rhodospirillaceae bacterium | reverse complement strand
CGCCCCGTTCGCTTGGCGACGGCTACCGCCGGTTGGAACGGAGGCATTCTCTGAATGACTCGAGGCCGCCGTCGAGGGATCGGCATACGGCGTCCGAAACACCGGTGCGGGGGGAGCAGAGTCAGGGGCAAATTTTAATGCTGTCGTAAAACGAGCAGGATGTTCTGGAGGTTAGCCATGGGCTTTTGGACAACAGTACCGTTACTGTTCACAGAGTTTTGCACAGGCGCGTTTCGATCTCGCGGAACGGACGCGCTGCAGTGAGAGTGTGAGCCGGTCCCCACGTTTCTCCGTTTTTGCAGGCCGCTCAGACCGTTAGGCCGGCGCATCCGGCTGGACGGGGTGGTTTCGTCCCTCCGATGCGGTGGCTTACCCACGACTGTCTCAAGTTTTTCCACAGAGTCTTCCCCATAGGCAGTGACGCAAAGTTCTCGACGTCTCGGCCCAACCGCCCCGTTAGGATCTCGGGCGCGCCCTCGGCGCCCGCACCACCCGCCCTGTTCGCAAGCAGGCCGTCCGTTCGCGGCACGGCGCTCCTTGGCCTTGGACGAACAGGGCCTGATAGATGGCTTCGTGGCTGATGCGCATCGTCTTGTCGTCCGGAAAATCGATCGGCAAGCGCATCATCTGTCGCTTGGAAATGCTGACGCCGATTGCTTGCAACTGTGCCACCAGCCGTTCGACCGTCACCTACCCTTGATGGTGTTGCAGCTGCACGAAGCGGGGCAATGCGGGCCCGAAACGCCCGGTGATGCCCGCGCGCCGGCATGCCTGGCCGCACGAGGCCTGCTACCACCCCTTGTCCGGATCCGGCTCGCCGATCATCGTCTTTCCGCTATTCGATCTTGAGGCGACGCTCGGAGAAAACATCGCGGTCGGCGGCTATACGCTTGCCTTGATCTGGAGGTCATTTGTCCCACGACGCGTATTTGAAGCGATCTGGTCTGGATCAATGGCGGACGTAGACGGAGGAACCGTCAGGGCCGAACAGAATACTGGCATAGGGCTCCCGCAGATCGCCCTGCTCCATGCCGGGCGAGCCCATCGGCATGCCCGGCACGGCTAATCCCGTCGCCTGCGGACGTTCATTCAAAAGACGGCGGACGTCGGCAGCCGGCACATGGCCTTCGACAACATAACCGTCGACGATCGCGGTGTGACACGACTGAAGAGCCGCCGGCACGCCCTGCTGTTCCCTGACGGCCGTGAGATCATCCCGTTCCGTGACGCTCACGGAGAACCCGTTCTCGCGGAAATGGTCGATCCAGGCGTCACAACAGCCGCACCACGGCGTCTTGCAGACCATCACATCTGTTGCTTGGGCCCCAAGCCCCGGAAAGAGCATTGCAGCGACGATGCCAAGGACAGCCAGCGCAGATTTGGTTCTGTTCATGGCGACAACCTCAAGAGAATTGACTTCGATGATGTGGGCATCGCTCAGGCGTCCGGCAAATCCTGATCGCACCGGCCCAAGAAAGGCGAAGCCAGATTCCATAAGGGCTCAGCAACCGTTTCATTCGCTCTTGTCGTGCGCGCAAAGGGTTTCCATGGCCAGCAGGCTGTGGGCGACGGCGCCTCCTGCGCGCATTTCCGCGGCCACCCAGATCGCCTCCATGATCTCGGCGTCGGTTGCGCCGGAGCGGAGCGCGGCCCGGGTATGGCCCTTGATGCAGTACGGGCACTGGGTCACGTGGGCAACCGCAACCGCGATCAGCTGCTTCGTTTTAGCCGGTAACGCGCCATCCGCGAACACCCGCTTTTGGAATGTCTGAAAGGCCGCGTGGATATCGGGCGCCAGTTCGTTACGCTTGCCGATCAGCTCCTTGCTCGCCGCCGGGTACATGTCATCCGCCATGAGTGTTCCTCCGTTTCGCTCGTCAGCTCTGGCCCCGCGCTTGCGTGATGGCTTCCAAGGCGTGCAGGCGCGGTTGGCGTCGGCCAGCTTAGCCCGCTCTTACGCGGGCGCGAGCCTCGGCCGGCGCACCGACGGTTGGATCGTCGCGCTCGATGCCCATGGCTAACCCGCCGAGTCCTTCAAGCGCAGTTCCTGGCCTTCAGGGCAGTAAGCGCGGCCATCAGGCGACCACAGCGGCTCGGCGGTTGGAGATTTTCGCCACCAGGCGACGCCGGTATCCACACAAACGCAAGGTTTCATCTGGCACGCCTGCGCCAATTGCTGAGGCGGCCCGCCATTTGCACATGCCGTCGCAAGCAGAACCGGCGCGACCACCGCGCCGTAAAGCGTAAGGGGCCGCAGCCGCCATCGCAATGCAACAACCCGGCTACTTCTTCTGATCTTCTTCATTCTCGGCTTTCTGCACGATCCAAACGGCGGGGACCAGCGAACCCCGCTGCGCCGACCGATCCCGACGTTGCGCCTCGATATATTCCCACATCGAGGCGTGCAATCCCGGGTAAAGACGCATCAGCTCGCGAGCCCGGCGCTCCAGAACCCGCACGGCATAGGCGTCCACCTCTTCCGTTTCCTGAGTGACGCCATGCTTTTCCATGACGATGCGGTCGCCGTGGGAGGTGAGCGCCGCCGCAACCGCCTCATGGTCGGGAATGTCGCGTTTTGCCCCTGTCACTCCGTTGACCCGACAAAGATCGCTGATAACGATGAACCCGCGCGGACGAACAAAGGTCCTCAGCGCGCTGATCGTCTCTTGCATGTCGCCGAACACCCGACCACAAGCGATGAACATGACAAGGTCGAAGGCGGGAAGCCGGTTGATGAGCTGGCGCATGTCGGCGACTTCGAACAAACATTGATCGCCGATCCCCATGGCTGCGGCGCGGGCCCGCGCTTCGTCGATGAACGGCTGAAACGCATCGATCCCGGTGACATGAAGTCCGAGTTCGGCCGCCAAAGCTGTTGCCACCGTTCCCTTGCCGCAACCAAGATCGAGAACGAGACGAACGCCGCCCGCCATCTTTAGCGGCCGGATCATAGCGACGATTTGGGCCGGGTCGCCTCCCAAGATCTCGATGTCTTGCAGCAAATAGTCGAGGATCGGTATCAGAACCGGGTCCGCATCAAGTGAGACCGCGATCATTTCGTCGACATTTGCCATGGCAACCTTCCTCCTTGATGGAATTCGAATTCGTCTTATTGGCTCGGGCGCATTGCAACCGAACCTCGGCAGGATACGCCCCTCCAAGCAAAACTGCAAAGTACTGCAAAGGCAGGTACCGCCAACCCGGTAACGCGGCTATAATGCCGCCCGGCTTTTGTGCTTGAGAGGCTTGCCGTGGTTGATGCCGAGACGATCGCCAGACGCGCCGCGCTGAACCTCAGCGCCGAGATGGATCCCTGTCTCTCCTCACGCGTTGACCGCGTCCTCAGCGCCACCACCGGGGCCAATCCGAAGGATCCGTTGGACGGAGGGGATCTCGCCTCTTTTCTTGTGGTTGCCGCGGGCGTTGCCTGCAAGATCCATGGCGATCTCAGCCGCAGGACGGACTTGCCCGCGCGAAGCTATATGGAACGTCGTTTGCGCAGCGAGATGGGCATCGACGAAGGCTTGTCGCCCGACCACGACAACGTCGTCGAGGCTCTCATTGCCGCGGTGCTGCGCAACCCACCGGCATGAGCGTTTGCCGCCGCGCGAGAGGGAACGCCGCGAGCCCTACCCGCGCGTCTCGGAAACCGGCAATCGCGGCAGGGTGATCGTGGCGAGGAGGCCGCCTTCGCTTCTGTTGGCGAGCACAATATCGCCGCCGTGCGTGCGGACCACGGCGCGAACGACGGACAGGCCAAGACCGACGCCGCCGGTCACGCGACTGCGCGACGTCTCTATGCGATAGAATGGATCGAACACCCGCTCTCGCTCGGTTTCGGGAATGCCGGGACCATCGTCCTCGATGGTGATCACAACCACTTCCCTCTTGTCCGTTCCCTTTTCCATCGCCGTCACCCGCGCGCGGCGCCCATACTTGATCGCATTGTCGATGAGATTGCTTAACGCCCGCTTGAGCGCCGTCGCCCGACCGGTGAAGTTGAGGCGCGCCGGCCCCTCGTACCGCGCCTCGGCGCCGCAAGCCACAGCATCCGCGCACAGGCTCTGCAGCAGCGCGGCAAGATCCAACCTGACCAGAGGTTCGCACGCAAGGTCGTCGCGCGCGAAGGCCAGTGTCGCCGCAATCATCGCTTCCATCTCATCAAGGTCGGAGATCATCCGCGCACGATGCTCCGGGTCCCCGACAAGTTCGGCGCGCAGCTTCATCCGCGTGATCGGCGTGCGGAGATCGTGGGAAATCGCCGCCAGCATCTGCGTACGATCGTCAATGAAGCGCCGCAGTCGGCGTTGCATCTCGTTGAATGCGCGTGAAGCCAAGCGCACCTCGCGCGGACCTTCCTCGGGGATCGCCGGCGCCGCGATGTCCGTTCCAAGACGCTCGGCGGCAAGGGCGAGATCGCTCAGGGGCCGCGCGGCTCTCCGGACCGTCCAGACTGAAGCAACCAGCGCCACCAGGGTGATGAGGACAAAAATAAGAAAGAACCGGCTGGTCCAGAACGGCTGGGGATCTGTGAAGGGCGTGTGAAAATTGAGCCAAGTGCCGTCCTCCAGCCGAAGAGAGCCGGCAAGGACTCTCAGTTCGCCGCCGTCCCGTGGCGCGCGAGGCGTAACGTTCCGGCCAAGCTCGTGGCGACGGCCAAGTCCGCGCTGCAAGCGGAAGGGCCTTTCATCCGGACCCAGCGTGCGAAAATCGAGGCGAAGACGATCCTTGGGGACGTTCAACGCCTCTGCAAGCGCCCGTCGAACCAATCGTGTTCGCCAGTCCTCCTCTCCGACTTCGACCAGAGCCTGAGGCGACCAAGAGAACCGCACGCCGGGGGTACGAAAACCCCGCAGGACGGCTGAGCGCGTTTCCGGATGGGAGGCAGCCACCGCGTCCGTCACATCGGCTATGCGTTCCGCGAGAAATCCGCCGTGTGCGCTGGTCAAGACATCGATGCGTTCACTCATGTAAACGGCAAGCGCGATGAGGTTGGACAAGGCAACCCCGGCCAGCACGACAACGATCGTGCGGCCGACCAGCGTATTCGGCCACAAGCGCATCATTGGCAAATCATTCGCGCGAAACGGTCGCGGTGAACATGTAGCCGCCGCCGCGAATGGTGGCGATCAGTTGCGGATCGCTTGGATCCTCTTCGATCTTGCGACGCAGCCGGCTCACCTGAACGTCGATCGAGCGGTCGAACGGCTGAGCTTCCCGACCCCTTGCCAGATCAAGCAGCTGATCCCGGCTCAACACGCGCTGCGGATGAGCCGCGAAGGCCACAAGCAAACCGAACTCGCCGGCGCTCAAAGGCACGAGCGTACCGTCGGGCGCGGTCAACTTGCGAGAGGCGACGTCGAGCCGCCAGCCGGCGAACCTGAAGACTCTGCCTCCCCGCGGCCGTTGTCCGTCGGCAGCAGCGTCCGCGAGAGCGATCGATGCCTGATTGACGCGCCGCAGCACCGCTTTGATGCGCGCCACCAGTTCGCGGGGGTTGAACGGTTTCGGCAGGTAATCGTCGGCTCCCATCTCCAGCCCGACAATGCGGTCAATCTCCTCGCCGCGCGCGGTCAGCATGATGACGGGGATCTCCGACTGGGCGCGAACCCAGCGGCAGAGCGCCAGCCCGTCCTCGCCCGGCAGCATGAGGTCGAGAACGATCAAATCGATGGCGGACCCGGCAAGAGCCTTGCGCATATCCGCGCCATCGGCCGCGGTGGTCGTCCGATAGCCCTGCCCCGCCAAGTAGCGCGACAGCAAATGGCGAATTTCACCATCGTCATCGACAATGAGAATGTGCGGCGCTGGGTTCATCGGCGTACAGGAGCGCAACCAAGGGAACTCCTTGGCTTTAATCGTGTTTTTCGACTATGGACCGCGTGCCGTGAGGCAGGGGCAACGTAGGCATGGCCTCGCGGCGCGAATGGAGTCATGATTGTGTAAGACTTCGAGGCTTTGCAATTTTCTACAACAAATTTTCAGCGAAAAACGCTGAGGAGGAAAGTCTTATGACGCGCGCCTTCTTGATCGCAACTGCCGCTGCCCTTCTGGGAACCTCCTTGAGCATGTCCCCCGCACCGGCGGGCGCCGGCGGTGCCATGGACAAGCAGATCCGCATGATGTTCGAGAAGTTCGACAAGGACGGCGATGGGCGGATTTGCGCTGAAGAATTTGAAGACGTTCATATGATCAGATTTTATACGCTGGACATGGATAATGATGGAGAAATTTCTCGCGAAGAATTCGTCTTCATGCAGGGCATGCGAGGCGAGCCTGCTGGGCGCGCGGACCAAGCGTTCAATGGTCTCGATACCGACCGGAATGGCCGCCTGAGCGTTGAGGAGTTCGATGCCAGTCGAGCACCGTCGTTCGCGACGCTTGATATGAATATGGATGGAACTCTTTCTACGTCGGAGGTCAGTGAAGTTGCCTCCGCGAAAGTGGCGAGTCGTTCTCAATAGAACTCACATAGGCTTGGGCAGATGAAGAGCAGCCTTTCCATGGTTCTGGACGGGTTTTAGTGGGTAGTCTTTGACCGGATGCTGTGACATTCTGTTACAATCTAAGACGTTCTTTGACATCATGCTGTTACATTACAGGGTTACGTTGCGTTTCAGATCGACCGGGTGGTCGAATGATTCGGAAGGAATGCTGTGATGACAAACAAGACGATGATGGCCACCGCTTTTGCCGCGATGTTGGCGCTTGGCTTTGGCGCTTTCTCGCCCTCTGATGGGCAGGCGCAAGGTGGCGGACCGGGATATGGATCCGGTAAAAAAGGCCAGATGATGCTGAAGTGGTTCGACACGAACAACGATGGGCAGGTGACTCGTGAGGAGTTCCTCGCCGCGCATGAATCTCGCTTTGCGGCCGCTGACACGGGTGGAACGGGGGAAGTGACCCTTGAGCGCTGGCTTGAAACACGCCCAAGCCAGGGATACCGCACCGACCGCGCCGAGGCTCGCTTCAATCGGCTCGACGCCAACAACGATGGCGTTCTCACCCAGGAAGAACTGAGAAGCTCTGCTGAACGCCAGTTCGCTTGGCTGGACAGTGACGGCGATGGCGTCATTACACAGGATGAACTTGCTCAGAAGCGCGGTCGCGGATCCCGAGGCGGCGGTCAGGGCATGGGACCCGGCAGCGGTCAAGGTCAGGGCATGGGACCCGGAGGCGGTCAGGGTCAGGGCATGGGACCCGGGGGCGGTCAGGGCCAAGGCATGGGACCGGGCAGTGGTCAAGGTCAGGGCATGGGACCGGGGGGCCAGAACCGCTAGAACATCTGAGACGCGATGCCCACTGTGGGCTAGGTTGAAACCGGACGGTGCGGTGGGTGAACCGAGCCTGGACTGAGCCGCGAGGCAGTTGAGCCTCCGCGCGGAGGAGAAAGTTCATTGCTTCGGGTTCACTCTCCGCCCTCGCTTCTGCGATTGCAATGAAGGCGCCGACTCCTTTGGCCTGAAAGCGATGAGCGGCCGCCGACCGCGACTGTCTCCGGATGGTAGGTTGCGCCGGCTTGTGGCGGGTCAAAGAAAGAGCTCATACGAAAGAGGCCGCAATTGATCCGGAAACGTAGTGTGGGCAGTTTGCTCGTTTGGAGCGCTGCTCTCCTTCCTCTTCTTCTATGGCTCTTGACCGGATCGGCGGAACCGCACGGCCGCCGCTTTTATGAGAATGCAGGCCTCATTTATGCCGGTCAGACTTCCGGGCTTTTGGGCATGGCCATGTTGTCCATCGCCTTCATCCTCTCCTCGCGGGCGCGCTTCCTGGAGGCCTATTTTGGCGGACTCGATAAAATGTACCGGGTCCATCATCAACTGGGTCAAACGGCATTTGTCCTTTTGCTCGTCCATCCGTTGGCCCACGCCCTCAGGTTTATTCCGGACGACTTTGGCAGGGCCATCCTCTACTTGTTCCCAACTCATGAAAGACTCGCCGTCGACCTCGGCGCCTATGCCTTCTGGCTCATGGTCCCGCTCATGGTCGTCACGCTGTTCATCAAAATCCCCTACGACAAGTGGAAGATATCGCATAAGTTCCTGGGCTTGGTTCTCATTATTGGCGCGATCCACATGCTGACCGTGGAGAGCACACCGGGCCGCCCTGTCGCAATCACGCAGGATTCCCTGCTATGGTATTATATGGTAACTTTGGCGGCGCTCGGTATTATTTCGTTCTTATACAAGCTTATTGTTCTACCTGTTATTTCCAGACGACAAATGTATGCGGTCGAGACCGTCAGAAAGCTCAGCGACAAGGTCCTCCAGATCGAGCTTTCGCCGCGCCGCGAGGCTATTGCCTTCGCTCCCGGCCAGTTTGTTTTCGTCACCTTCTATCAAGAAGGACTTTCACGTGAATCGCACCCTTTCACGATCTGCACCGTCCCGGAACAAAAGGATATTCATCTCACGGTCAAGGCGCTGGGCGATTTCACGGAAGACCTGTACCGAAGCCTTCGAAGCGGGGCACGCGCCAAAGTAGAGGGACCCTATGGGCGCTTCAATTACAGGACGGGATCGCCCCAGCAGATATGGATCGCGGCGGGTGTCGGCGTGGCGCCGTTTCTGAGCTGGGCGCGCCATATACAGAAAGCGCAGGACAGCAGGTATAAGGTAAAGTTCTATTACTGCGTTCACAGCCAGAGCGATGCTTTCCAATATCAAGAATTCGAACGGATTGCCGCGCAGTCCGCGAACTTGCAGGCCGAACTGGTTTGTTCCGAAGAGCGGGGACATCTCAAAGCTGCTGATGTCGGCGACCCTGCGGACAAAGACATTTTCATGTGCGGCCCCACACGTTTCACCACCGACCTACAAAGACAATTCCTGCGACTCGGGGTCGCTCGCGATCGCATTCATTTCGAAGATTTCGAGTTCCGTTAGGTTCCTGTCAACAGGCCCCGCCGCCATGGGAACGGCTGACGCGAGGCGTGTCCTGTTCTTGCGCTTCTAACCCCAAAGGAGGCATGATCACGCCCGGGCGGGGCACAATATTGGAAGCACACTCGGAATGCATCTAGACCCGAGTGCGCCGCTCACGTCCCATGCCCGATTTTGAACACATGTCGAGGGGGATCGGATGCGGCGTTCTCACGGTGCGAGTCCGGATCCCGAACCTTGTCGCCTTTCTCAAGATGTTCAGCGCGAGCAGCTTGTGATGCTGTTCGCGACGACTCCTGTCGTTCTCGCCGCCAATCTTGTCAATGGCACCTTGATCGCGGCCATTTTCTGCTCGGTTCACGCGCCGCAACTGGTCGGGATCTGGTGGGGTTTTCTTTTGGTGATGGTTTTCACAAGAGGAGCCGCATGGCTTTGGCACCGAAGCCGCGGGGGCTCCGACCGATGGCTGGCAGCGGTCGCCATTGCGGGATCCGGGGCAAGCGGAGCGCTATGGGGCGCGGCTGGGCTGGTGTTCTATCCTCAGGGCAACGAGACCTATTTGATGGTCCTCGGCTTCATTCTTGGCGGCATGGGCGCCGGCGCCGTTTCCTCGCTCACCTCCTTCCTTCCCGCCTTTTACGTGTATCTCTTTCCATCGGTCATTCCGTTTTGCACCCGTCTTGCTTTGGAAGGAGACGGGGTCCATCTCGTGATGCTCGCCGCCTGCCTCATGTACTTGTTCGGGCTCAGTATGTTGGGTCGACGCGCGAACCGCTGGCTGACGGAGTCCATCCGGCGCCGTTTGGAGAATGCGGATCTGATCCAGTCTCTTGAAGGTCGCGTCGCCGAGCGGACGGCCAAGCTTGCCGAGGTCAACGAGCGGCTGCATTTGGATATCTTCGCAAGGCGGAACGTGGAAATGGCGCTCGCGGAGTACGGGGAGCGACAAACGGCGCTTGCCGACTTCAGCCGCCTTGCTTTGTCCGAATTCGATCTCGATGCGTTGTTCGGCAGGGCCGTCTTCCTTATTCGCGACCGCCTCTCCGTCGTCAGCGCGGCGGTCATTGAGCACGCCGGCGATCCACCGACGCGGTTGGTGCGGGCCGCAAGCGGATTGGAGGCGGAACTTTCATACCATGCGGCGCAGAGTCTCGCTGATCACCCTCAAACTGCCTTTCATGGCGAAGAAAAGGACGAGCCCCTCAATACTGCGACCAATCCCCGGGACCAATCTTGCGACGCGACAAAGACCGCGGAAGTGGCGATTGCCGGGCAGAGCGGTCCGTTTGGCTCGTTGATCGCGGTCGATCGCGCCTTACGGCAGTTTTCTCCACATGACATCGGCTTCTTGACGTCGATCGCGAACGTTCTCGCGGCGGCGATCGAGAGAAAGCGGGCCGAGCAGGAAATCCAGCAACTGGCGCTCCAGGACCCGTTGACCGGCCTGCCCAACCGGGCCCTGTTCCGTATGCACCTTCACCAGGAACTGATCAGAACGAAGCGCTCACGGCAGATTTGCGCCTTGCTGGTCATTGATCTCGATCACTTCAAGGACGTCAATGACACCTTGGGACATCCGACGGGAGATCGACTTCTGACAGCCGTCGCTGCCCGCTTGAAGGCGTGCCTGCGCGCATCGGACGCTCCCGCTCGCCTCGGCGGCGATGAGTTCGCCGTCATCTTGACGGATCTTCGTTGCGAGGATGATGCCGCGTCCATCGCGCAGAAAGTGGTCTGCCACCTCTCTGCGCCATTCTTCGTCGATGGTCACGACCTTTACGTCGGCGCCAGCATCGGCATCACGATCAGCCCCCGTGACGCCAGCGATGTCGACGGTCTTTTGCGGACCGCCGATCTCGCCCTCTACCGCGCCAAGATGGAAGGACGCAACACCCATAAGTTCTACGCGGCGGACATGGCGGAACGGATCGAAGCTCGCAAGGCGATCGAGCACGATCTGCGACATGCGCTCGATCGCGATGAATTGTATCTGGAGTATCAGCCGCTCTTCGATTTGCCGAGCGGTTGCCTTGTCGGCACCGAAGCGTTGATACGGTGGCGGCACCCGCAGCGCGGATTATTGATGCCCGATGCTTTCATTCCGATCGCGGAAGCAACGGGGTTGATCCTGCCGATGGGGCGCTGGATTCTCGAACGTGTGGCGATGCAAATGCAGGAGTGGAGGGAAGCAGGGTTGCCGCCAATATTCATCGCCATGAACGTGTCGTTGAACCAGTGCCTTCGTGGAGATCTGATTTCTCTCGTCAACGACGTCGCCGCGCATACGCCGTACGCGCTCGATTGGCTGGAAATCGAGGTGACCGAACAGTTCTTCATGCCATCCGGAATCGGCGAGGCCGTCGCGATGCTGACTCGCCTCAGCGCGCTTGGGGTGAGCATTTCAATCGACGACTTCGGCACCGGCTACTCAAGCCTCAGCAGGCTGCGCAGCTTGCCGGTCGACAAAGTGAAAATCGATAAGTCCTTTATCGAAGAACTCGGCGAGAGCGGCCGTGCGGAGATGCTGGTTTGCGCGCTCATCGCGTTAGGGGAAAGCTTGGGAGTCAAAGTGACGGCGGAGGGCGTCGAAAACCAGCAACAACTAGCCTTCCTGACGGCGCACGGGTGCGACTATGCGCAAGGGTATTACCTGAGCGGCCCGTTGTCGCAGCACAAGCTCGCCATGATGCTTCGCAGCAACGCCAGCGCACATCGCCCCGTATAAGATAGGGCCGCCGCAATCATTCACCAACTTTGGGTCATTCAAAGAAACCGATTTCGCTGACGGCGAGATCAGCGCGGAAAGCGCGGCCGATGGCGACCAAGCTAAACCGGCGCAGATATCGGATGTCGAGCAACGCGGTCAGCCGGTAAGGCGTAAATTGCCCGAACGACAGCCGGATTTCCCGCCATTCGGGACCGGCGACAAAACCTGCCCGGAACGACTGCCAGGGGCGAATGCACAGAGGCGTTCGGAGGTGGACGCCGTAGCTCTCGCCGTTGCCGCGCGCGATCAGGACCACGCCACGGTATCCGGAAGCGTCGAGCGTCTGCCTTGCGGGCGCCAGATCGATCCCCGCTTGAATAAATCCGCCGTTGTTCTCCAACCGAACTTCACCGCTGAGTCTTAAGGCACGGCGACCATCGATCGTGGTCAGAGCGACGGTTTCCTGTGAGATACCCCCCATCACCCGATCGCTGACGCCGCGCCAAGCCGTGCCTAGCCTGGAGACCAGATCGTCGCGCACAAAATCGTCCACAAGCAGCACGTTGCCGGTCCTCGTCATCGTCACGGATTCCACACAGCAAACAGCGCCACCGGTAATCGGCGCAAGAAAAAACCGGCGGCCGTCCATGCAAACCGTGATCGTATCAGGAGCGGATGATCCGGGCCCGGCAGGCCATGTATCAGCATGGATCGCCATGCTCGCTCTTGCGCGCAAAGCTCTCCAGCCGCTTGCGGATGCGGCGGACATGGCTTCCTTCCCAGTACAGCCGGCTGCAACAAGGACAGACATGAACCGTCGCGCCGAACGTGCCGATGCGCGGCGGCAGCGTCTCCCGCGACCGGCGATCGGCGAGGTTCAGCCGCGTGTTGCACACACTGCATCGACTGAGCGGATCGAGGCTCCAATCCAAGGACAGACGCTGCGCCAGTTCCTTGGCGCAGGCATCGATACCGTCGCATGCAAGCACAACAGTCCGGTCGGCGGCGCGCCGCGTTTCGACAAGCCGCCGGTCCCGCGTCAGCAGGATGCGTTCCTCGGCATGCGCCTGTTCGACAAGATCGCGATCACGGCAGCCGCGCGCGGCGATCGCCGTGTCGTAGCCGGCGATCCGCAGCCAGCGGCCAAGACCCGTCAGCATCTCGTCGCAAAGAAAACGCGGTTCCTTCGCCATCGTTACGCTTGCCGCCGGCAGCTTCGTGGGGCCGTCCCTTCAGGTTCATATGTTAGCAGAACACGGCAGCGCGCCCCGGCGCCCTACTGGAAGAAAACAGACCGATGCAAAATTTCGGCATGGCGGCGGCCCCGCCAAGATCGTACTCTCGCGGCCCTCATCCTTGATTATCGTCATGTCGCCAATCGCGCTTCCGATGCTTTCGTGCGAAACGTGGCGCAGTCGCTGTTGCCAAGCGGGACGCGGCTCCACGGCCCATCGCCGAATACGGTAGCCTAGAAAATGTCGTCTCAGCGCAGCGCTTACCCACGGTCAATCGAGCTGGGCCAGCCGATCGGCAATATTTATTACGGCACCTGCGGCTGGACAGATCGCATGTTGATCAACGCAGGCGCGTTCTATCCGAAAGAGGTGCGAACCGCCGCCGATCGCCTCGCCTTTTACGCCAGTCAGTTTCCCATCGTCGAGGTCGACTCAACGTATTACGCTCTGCCTTCGGAGCGCAATGCCCAGCTCTGGGTGGCGCGAACGCCGCCCGCCTTTCTGTTCAACATTAAGGCGTTCGGCTTGTTCACCCACCATCCCGTGGAGGTCAAGCGCTTGCCGAGCGCCATCAAGGCGCTCTTGCCCGCCTCCATTGCCGAGGAGAAGTCGCGGGTTTATTTGCGCGACGTGCCGGAGGAACTGCGAACCCTGGCCTGGGAAATGCAAATGCAAGCGCTCGCGCCTTTAGTGGCGGCCGGCAAACTTGGCTGCATGTTGTTCCAGTTTCCTCCCTGGTTCACGGCGCGTCGTGGTCACGTCGCTTACCTGAAACGGCTACGTGAGCGCAGCGACTGGCCGATCGCGGTCGAGTTCCGCGGCGGCGGCTGGATGACCGAGAACTACCGCGCACAAACGCTTTCTCTTTTAGAAGAGCTGGGTTTCGCCTATGTCGTTGTCGATGAACCGCAGGGATTTCCCTCGTCGACGCCGCCAGTTGTCGCATCCACCAGCCCTCTTGCCGTTGTCCGCTTCCATGGCCAAAACGCCGAGACATATGGGAAGCCGAACATGAGCGTCGCCGAACGGTTCCGCTATCTTTACACGGAAGATGAATTGAAAAGCTGGGTCGCCCTCATCCGCAGTCTCGCCGAACATGCCGAGCAGGTGCACGTGCTGATGAACAACTGCTACGGTGATTACGGCGTTCGTAACGCCCGCCAGCTCGCTGAGCTGTTGGCCGGCCAGCCGTGAAACAGATCAAGCGCGCTGCGGCCTGTCCCTAACGATCCGACTCCAGCCACTCCTTCAGCTTCGACCACCGCCGCCTCGTCTGCTTGCCCTTGACCGCGATCGCCAGCGCCTTCTTCTGGCCGACGATGACGACGAGCCGCCGGCCTCTGGTAACGGCGGTGTAGATGAGGTTGCGCTTGAGCATCGGGTAGTGCTGGGTGGTGAGCG
>CAZRWU010000074.1:7904-14295 GCA_964603915.1 uncultured Rhodospirillaceae bacterium | reverse complement strand
CCAGTCCTCTTGTCGAACTCATTCACTATGTACGGGGCGGACGCCTCGATCCGAACGCGTCGTTTCGCGTCGCGCTCGCCGGCGGCGGCACCGGAGACGGGGCGATCATGCTGGCGCAACAGCTCGCCGACCGATGCCCCTTGGCGGAGGTTCTCTATATCGACATTTCCGAGTCGGCCCGCAGCGTTGCCGAGGCGCGCGCGCGCGTGCGGGGATTGGGCAATGTCCGCTTTCAGCGTCTCGGGATTGGCGATCTCGCCGGGAGCGGCCTCGGACCGTTCGACTACATCGACTGTTGTGGCGTTCTTCATCACCTTCCCGATCCGGCGGCCGGGCTTCGTATGCTGACGGACGTTCTTGCCGATCATGGCGGGATGGGCCTCATGGTCTATGGCGAGTTCGGCCGAACCGGGGTTTACCCGATGCAGGAAATGGTGCGCTTGCTCGTCGATGCGCAGTCGGGCGGCGCTCCCTCCGACCGCCAGCGGCTCGATCTCGTCAAGCGGCTCCTGAGGCAGCTTCCGGCGACGAACTGGCTGCACCGCAACCCTTTCATCCGCGACCATCTCGAGCAGGGCGATGCGGGACTTTACGATCTCTTTCTGCACGCTTGCGACCGCTCGTTCCGGGTCACGGAGATCGTCGAACTCGCCGCCGCCGCGGGCCTGCGCGTGACCGCCTTCATCGAACCCGCCTTCTACGATCCGGCGACATATCTCCCCGATCCGGGGGACGCGGGCCTCAGGCGCGCCCTGGGTCGGCTGTCTTGGCTGCAACAGTGCGCCTTCGCCGAACTTCTGGCCGGCAACATGCGCAAGCACGTGTTCTACGTGGTCAAGGCGTCCAACCCCGTGAAGCTTCCGGATCCAGACGACATGAAGGCTGTCCCCATTCTTCGTGACCTCGATGGAAAGACGTTCGCCGATCGGTGCCAGCCGGGAGCCGCATTGACGGCCCAACACGAGGGGACGCCCGTGCGTCGGACGCTGCCGCCGATGACCGCGCCGATCCTGCGTTGCATCGACGGTCGGCGCAGCGTGGAAAACATCTACGCTGGACTGGCCGCTGGCGGCCTTGCCCGCTCCGCCTTCGAGCGCGAGTGGCGGGCGCTTTTCACCGCGTTCAATGGCCTCGGCAAGCTCTATCTCGCCTATCCATCCGCGTGAGGCGCTTGTGGTCGAGGCCATCGTCAGGCAACGGCGTCAACCGGGCGCAGGGGCCGGTCGGGGATGGGCAGGTGGCGCAGCGCCGCGACGATCCCGGGCACAATTGTCGGCGTGAACAGCAAGTGCACCAGAGACGGAAAAGGGCATCGCAAACGGGGCGAGGCGGCAGGATCACGCCGTCAGTTCAGCGCGATCACGATAGGCTTGCAAAGCCTCAGGGTTGGCGAGGGAGCCGAGGTTCGTTATCGGCCGCCCGTGAACCGCGTCGCGGACCGCCAATTCGGCGATCTTTCCGTTCTTGGTGCGCGGAATGTCCGGAACCTGCACGATTTTCGCCGGAACATGACGCGGACTGCAGGTGGCGCGGATATGGCTTTTAATCTTGTCGACCAGGGCGGCGTCGAGGATCATGCCGGAGCGCAGAACGACGAAAAGGACGACACGGACGTCGTTGTTCCAGTCCTGGCCGATCACCACGGATTCGACCACCTCGTCGAGTTGCTCGACCCGCCGGTAGATCTCCGCCGTGCCGATGCGCACCCCGCCCGGGTTGAGAGTCGCGTCCGAGCGGCCATGGATGATCACGCCGCCATGGGAGGTGAATTCGACGTAGTCGCCATGATGCCAAACGCCCGGAAACCGCTCGAAGTACGCCGCATGGTACTTGGAGCCGTCAGGATCGTTCCAAAAACCGATCGGCATCGACGGAAACGGCTTCGCGCAGACCAGCTCGCCCTTGCCGCGCCGAACCCGACGGCCCTCGTTGTCGAACACGTTGACGGCCATGCCGAGGCCGGGAGTCTGGATCTCGCCGCGCCAGACCGGCGCCATGGGATTGCCGAGAACGAAGCAGCTGATCAGATCGGTTCCGCCCGAAATGGACGCAAGATGGAGATCCTTCTTGATGTCGCGATAGACGTAATCGAAGGACTCCGGAGCAAGCGGCGAGCCTGTCGACGTCATCGTTCTGAGTGCGTGCAGCGTGTGGGTTTGCCGAGGCTTGAGCCCTGCCTTGGCGAGCGCGTCGATGTATTTGGCCGATGTTCCGAACAAGCTCATGTGCTCGGCGTCGGCAAGATCGAACAGCACGTTGGGGTCGGGATGAAACGGCGAGCCGTCGTAGAGCAGCAGCGTCGCCTGCGCGGCCAGGGCCGATACCAGCCAGTTCCACATCATCCATCCACACGTCGTGAAGTAGAAGACACGGTCTTCCGGCCTGATATCGCAATGCAGGAGGTGCTCCTTGGCGTGCTGCAGCAAGGTGCCGCCGGCGCCGTGAACGATGCACTTCGGAACGCCGGTGGTTCCCGACGAGTACAGGATGTAGATCGGATGATCGAACGGAAAGGCCGCGAACGTCATGTCGCGCGGTGGGTAGGGCCGGACGAACTCGGCGTAATCGACCGCTTTCGGCACATCGGAGGCGACGGCGCGCCCGGATCCGTCGTATGGTGCGACGACGATCCGCGAGAGCGATGAAAGCCGCGCGCCGACTTCTCTCGCGCGCTCCACGCAATCGATGATCTTACCGTTATAAAGATAATGGTCGGCCGTAAAAAGAACCTTGGGTTCGATCTGTCCGAACCGGTCGACAACGCCCTCGACGCCGAAGTCAGGCGAGCAGGACGACCAGATCGCTCCGATCGCGGTGGTCGCCAGCATGGCGATGACGCTCTCCGGAATGTTCGGCAGATAGCCGCAAACCCGATCGCCGGCGGTAACCCCGGCGTCTTCGAGTGCTTGAGCGACCCGGGAGACCGCATCGTAGAGAGCGGCGTGCGAGAGGCGGCGGCGCACCGCGGCTTCGCCGGAGAAGACGATGGCGTCGGCATCGTCGCGGCGGCGCAGCAGATTTTCCGCGAAGTTGAGACGGGCCTCGGGGAACCAGCGGGCGCCCGGCATCCGGTCGGGATTATCGAGGACGCGGGCGCCCCAAGTCTGCGCCTTGATGCTGGCGAAGTCCTTCAGGCTCGCCCAGAAGCGCTCGCGGTCTTCAATCGAGAACGCGTAAAGGGCGTCATAAGACGCAACCCTCATTCCCCAATCTTGTTCCACCTTGGCGATAAAGCGGGCCATGTTGGTGCGCTGCGCCTGGGTTTCTGAAGGTCGCCACAACGGTTGATCCAAATTCGCACCTCGTTGCGTCGGAATGTTTTCACGCCGCCGTCGTTAATGACGTTAGCTCATGTTCTTGCGCAGTATGTCGCCGCGGCCGAGGGGGCGCAACCGCGCCCAGGAAAGCGGCCGACTGCTCGCAGGGTTGCCGGTCAACGCCATCTGTCAAGGATCATGCTTCAGCGCACTGCGTATACCACTCGCTTCAACGGCCTCTCCGCCACCGTTCGCGGCGCGGTGTTGATGACGGGATCCGGCATCAGCTTCGCTCTGATGATGGTGCTGGTGCGGCACGTTTCCGCCAGCGTTCATCCCTTCGAGACCGCCTTTTTCCGCAACCTGTTCGGTCTCGTCTTCATGATGCCCTGGCTGCTGCATAGCGGCTTGGGCGCGCTGGCGACCCGTCGTCTCGGCATGCATATGGTGCGCGCGGTGTTCGGTTTGTCGGCCATGCTCTGCCTGTTCATGGCCTTGACTCTGATGCCGCTGGCCGAGGCCACCGCCTTGACGTTCGCCGCCCCGCTTTTCACGACCATTGGAGCCGCCCTCGTGCTGAAGGAGCGCGTCAGGGTCAGGCGCTGGACCGCGACCCTCGCCGGGTTTGTCGGCGTGGTCATCATCCTGCGGCCGGGGGCGGAAATCGTAACGCCCGCGGCGGTCGTCGCGCTGGGCGCGGCGATCTTCATGGCCAGCGCCTTTCTCTCGGTCAAGTCGTTGGCCCGCACCGAGCATCCCGAGGCCATCGTCATTTACTTCGGACTGCTGGTGACTCCCATTTCGCTTGTGCCCGCGCTGCTCGTCTGGACGCCGCCGACTCTGGAACTGCTCTTGTGGTTCCTGTTGATCGGTCTCGCGGCGACCGCCGGGCAACTCCTCTTGACGAAGGCCTTCGCCGCCGCCGAAGCGTCCGCCGTCATGCCCTTCGACTTCTCACGGCTTGTGTTCGTCTCGATCTTCGCCGCGGTCCTGTTCGACGAAACGCCGGACGTAACGACCTATGTGGGCGCGGCGATCATCATGGCGAGCGCGGTATATATCACGCATCGCGAATCGCGGCTTGGCAAACGGCCTCCCGGTCATATCGCCTGAAGTTTTGCGTCCCGCGCACAGCGGAGCCATGGCTCGCCCAAAGGCGCGTGGCGGGTTCGCTGGACGGTTGAAGTCCGCTTAGGATCCCTCTTTGGCGAGAAACGCCCGGGCGCGCTGATGGTGCGCCTCCGTTACGTAGGGTGCGAGAGCGCTGATTGTCGCGAGAATGACCGTGGCGTCGTCAGTAAAACCGAGCGCGGCGATGAAATCGGGAATCATGTCGATCGGGAGCACGAAGTACGCCAACGCCGCGAACAGCATGGCCTTGACGTGCGGCGGCGTCTTGCGGTCGGTGGCGCTGTAGAAGGCCGCGATCGCCTGCTCGGTGAACGGGATCCTTCCCAAAGTGCGGCGTATCTTGTCCCAGAAGCGGCGACGCACGATGGGCTCGTCCGTTGCCTTGGGAACGAGATATCCGGCGTTGTGGATGGTGTTCATCATGTCTCGGATATAGGTCAGCGCAATAGGGATGCAAGCCGTTCGAGCACCGATCAGGCACACCGGAGGCGGGGCAAGCCGGGAGGGAAGCCCTGCCCATCGCCTCCGCGAATCCCGATGCGCCGCTCGGCATTGTGCCCTGTCCGGCGCGTGGCTATAAGAGATCCCGACTCGCTCTTCTCCAGGATTGATGGACTCTGCCAATGGACTACGCGCTTGCTCGCCGGAAAATGGTCGAAAATCAACTTCGCACCAATCAAATCGAGGATCTGCGAGTTCTCACGGCAATGGGCCGGATCCCGCGTGAGATGTTCGTTCCCGCGGCGCTCAAGGGCATCGCGTATATCGATGAGGATCTTCCCATCGGCAAGGGGCGCTTTCTGATGGAGCCGTTGGTGCTGGCGCGCCTGCTCCAGGTCGCGGCCATTGGCGCCGACGATGTCGTTCTCGAAATCGGGTGCGGCAATGGCTATAACGCCGCCGTCATGTCCCAGTTGGCCAGCACCGTTATTGCCCTTGAAAGCGATTCGGATCTCGTTGCCGAATCATCCCGGTTGTTCGCGGATCTGGAACTTGACAATGTCGTCGTCGTCGAGGGGCCGCTCCGCGATGGCTACGCCAAGGCCGGGCCCTATGACGTCATCACCTTTGGCGGGGCTGTCGTTGAAGTTCCCCAGCAAATGATGAATCAACTCACCAACCCTGGCCGCATTGTCGCCGTTGTTTCGCCGCGCCCCAAAATCGGCAAGATCAAGGTCTACTCGCGCTCACATGGCAACGTCGTGGAGCAGGAGGCACACGATGCCTTCACCCCGCTCCTCCCCGCATTCGAGCCTGTCGCCAAGTTTACCTTTGATCGATCCTAGGTTGTGTCTTTTACTCGTCAGCTGGCGCCTTTTTGCCGTTACAGCCGCGCCATTCTCGCAATTTGGTTGACGTCGTGACCGCGATTTGGTCCATTTGCGCTCCGGTAGCTTCATCCTTCCTGAGCGACATTTGCAACCGAAATAGGATATCGTCATGAACGTGGGGCGCCTCACCACTCTTGCCGCAATTTTCCTCGCCGTGGCGACCGCCGAGGCTCGGGCCGAGACGCTCGCGGAGGCGCTGACCACCACTTATCTCACCAACCCCGAGCTTGCCGCCCAGCGCGCACAGCTGCGCCAGATCGACGAGCAGGTTTCCCAGGCCTTGTCCGGCTGGCGCCCTCAGCTCAATGTCCTCGGCGATGCCGGTTTATCGCGGCGGAATGTGGAGTTTGAAGGCGCCCGGGGACGGCAGGACTTGAGCCCGCGTCAGGTTGGGCTCGATGTCACGCAGCCGCTGTTTCGCGGCGGGCGGACGGTTGCCGCCACGCGCGCCGCCGAAAATGCCGTTCGCACCGGGCGCGCCCAGTTGCAGGCGATCGAGCAGAGTGTGCTGTTCAGTGCCGTGGTCGCGTATGTCAACGTGCTGGCGGCAGAGGCGGTTCTGGATTTCGAGGTCCAGAACGAGCAGCGATTGAGCCGTTTCCTTGAGGCCACGCGCGATCGTTTTGCCGTCGGCGAAGTGACGCGCACGGATGTCTTCCAGGCGGAAGCGCG
>CAZRWU010000074.1:0-7804 GCA_964603915.1 uncultured Rhodospirillaceae bacterium | reverse complement strand
TCGTCGTGCCGTTGTACCAGGGGGGAGCGGTCTATTCGCGGGTCCGGCAGGCGAAACAGGCCGTTTCGGAACAGCGACGTGTGATCGATGAAGTGCGGCGCGCCGCGGCGCAGGCGGCGACGACGGCGTGGAGCGAATTTATCGCCGCGAGTGCGTCGGTTGAGGCCTTTACGACGGAAGTGAGAGCCAACGAGGTTGCCGTCGAGGGTGTCGTTCGCGAGCAGGCCGTAGGCACACGCACGGTTCTCGATGTTCTCGATACGCAACAGGATTTGCTTCTATCGCAGCGCAGTCTTGTCGACGCGCGGCGTAGAGAGTTGCGCTTTGCTCACGACGTGAAGCAGGCGATCGGAACCTTGACGGCGCAGATGCTGGACTTGCCCGTCAACACCTACGACCCCGATGCGTATTATCGCAATGTGCGCGGCAAATGGTTCGGCACCGGTGAGATCGACGGCGCGCCGGAACCGACCCCGCGCACGCCCTGATCAGGAACCGGCGTCGGCGCGCGACGGGTGAATGGAGAGCGCTCTGGCGTGCGACGGCAGATAAGGCTTAAAATCGGCGAAACCGCCGGATGCGGAGCAGATGACTGAAAGCGATAAGGCCACCGCCAATGAGCAAGAACCCTCGATGGAGGACATTCTTGCATCGATCCGGCGAATCCTGTCGGAGGGGGATGACGGACAACAGACCCCATCCGCGGGTGAAGTCAGCGAGGGCGAAGGCGATGCGTCGGCGCGAGGGGCGCCTGAAACAAGCGAGGTCGAGAAGGCGCCGATGACTGTCGAAGACGGCCCGATGCGCAACGACAAGCGTGAGCACCAAGACTTCGAGACGCGAAGCAAGGCGGTTGACGCGGTCGATAAGGATCCCGAGCCCGACATTGAATTCGCCGATGTGCTTGATCTGACTCCCGGCATGCGTGCGGGCCCGGTTTTGTCGCAGCCGGCTTCGGCAGCCTCGAGCGATGCCTTGGCGCAATTGGCCAAGGCGATCCTCGACCGGCGCGACATGGCGATCGGCAGTCGCGACGTGACCTTGGAGGGTATGGTCAGGGAAATGCTCAGGCCGCTGCTCAAGGAGTGGCTTGACCGCAATCTTCCGTACCTGATCGAACGCCTCGTCAAGAAAGAGATCGACCTCATGGTGAATCGAGCCGAGCGGCTCGAGGATTGACGCTTACACGCCGCAAGGTTTAACAAGCCTTGCGTGATCGCGACGACGGTGGTCGGCGCGGTCTTTATCGGCGTGTGACACAAAACTTTAAGACAGACATGCTTGAGAAAACTTACCGGCCGGCCGAGGTTGAAGGCAGGCGCTACGCCGCTTGGGAAGAGTCGGGCGCGTTCCGTTGTGGACGCAGGCCCGAGGCCGGAGCCTATGCGATCGTCATCCCGCCGCCGAACGTGACCGGCAGCCTCCACATCGGCCACGCCCTCAACAACACGCTTCAGGATATCCTGATCCGGTACGCCCGGATGCGCGGGCGCGACGTCCTGTGGCAGCCGGGGATGGATCATGCCGGCATCGCCACGCAGATGGTGGTCGAACGTCAACTCGAGAAGGAAGGCGTGACCCGGCACGATCTGGGCCGCGAGGCGTTTATCGAGCGCATCTGGAAGTGGAAGGCGGAATCAGGGGGCGCGATTGTCGGACAGTTGCGCCGTCTCGGCGCCTCGTGCGATTGGTCGCGGGCGCGCTTCACCATGGACGAGGGCTTGTCGGCGGCGGTCGTCAAGGTCTTCGTCGAGTTGTACCGGCAGGGTCTGATTTATCGCGATAAGCGGCTGGTGAATTGGGACCCGCTGTTGCACACGGCCATTTCCGACCTGGAAGTCGAGCAGCGGGAGCTTCAGGGTCATCTCTGGCACTTCAAGTATCCCATCGAGAATCGGCCGGGCTCCTTCGTTGTCGTCGCGACGACCCGCCCGGAAACGATGCTCGGCGATACCGCTGTCGCCGTCCATCCGGATGACGATCGCTACAGGGATCTTGTCGGCCTGCGCTGCATTCTGCCCATCGCCGACCGACCCATACCCATTGTCGCCGACACCCATGCCGATCCGGAAAAAGGGTCGGGGGCGGTGAAGATCACGCCGGCGCACGATTTCAACGATTTTGAGGTCGGGCGTCGGCACGACCTGCCGATGATCAACGTGCTCGATGCGCGAGCGTGCATGAGCGGGCCGATTCCCGAGCGCTTTCGCGGTCTCGATCGCTACGAGGCGCGCGATGCGATCGTTCAGGAAATGCAGGCGCTGGGTTTGCTCGATCGGGTCGAGGAGCATGTCCTGATGATGCCGTATGGCGACCGCTCCGGCGTCGCCATTGAGCCGTGGCTGACGGATCAATGGTTCGTCGACGCCAAGACCTTGGCCGGTCCGGCGATTGCCGCTGTCGAGGAGGAGCGCACGCGCTTCGTGCCGGAACAGTGGTCGAAGACGTACTTCGAATGGATGCGCAACATTCAACCATGGTGCATTTCCCGTCAGATCTGGTGGGGGCACCAGATCCCCGCCTGGTATGGTCCCGACGGCGCCGTGTTTGTCGAGCCGACGGAGGAGCGGGCGGTTGCCGCCGCGCATGCGCATTATGGCGAGCCGACTCCGCTCATCCGCGATCCGGACGTCCTCGATACGTGGTTTTCATCCGCGCTCTGGCCGTTTTCGACGCTCGGCTGGCCGGAAGATACCCCGGAGGTCGCGCGCTATTATCCGACGGATGTTCTTGTCACGGGCTTCGACATCATTTTCTTCTGGGTGGCCCGGATGATGATGTTCGGGCTGAAGTTCATGGACGACGTGCCGTTTCGCACCGTCTATATTCATGCCCTTGTGCGCGATGAGCGCGGCCAGAAGATGTCGAAGTCCAAGGGCAACGTCATCGATCCCCTGAAACTGATCGACACCTACGGAGCGGATGCGCTGCGCTTGACGCTGGCGGCGCTGGCGGCGCAAGGGCGCGACATTAAGATGTCCGAGGCGCGCGTCGCCGGATATCGCAACTTCGGCACCAAGCTGTGGAACGCCGCGCGATTTTGTCAGATGCGGGCCTGTACCCCCGACCCCGAGTTTGATCCCGCCGGGTGTCGGCAGACAGTCAACCGTTGGCTGGTGGGCAAGGTGGTCGGCGCCAGTCGGGGGGCCGGCGGCGCAATCGAAATGTTCCGGTTCAACGAGGCGGCCGGCATTCTCTACCAGTTCACGTGGGGAACGTTTTGCGACTGGTATCTTGAGTTCGCCAAGCCGATCCTCGACGGCCCCGATATGGCCGCCGCAAATGAAACACGGGCAACCGCGGCGTGGGCGCTCGATCGGATCCTCCACATGCTGCATCCGATCATGCCGTTCATCACCGAAGAGCTTTATCAGTCGCTTGCCGACCGGAGCGGCGGGCAACTCATCGCACAGCCCTGGCCCATCCTCTCGGAAACGTTGATTGATCCGGCGGCGGAAGCGGAAATCGATTGGATCATCCGGTTGGTCACCCTGATCCGTTCGATTCGCGCGGAGATGAACGTTCCGGCCGCGGCCGAGATTCCGCTGTTGCTGAAAGACACGGCGGATCAAGTCCGAAGCTGGGTTGACGCGTATCGCGATCTGATCACCCGTCTTGCCCGTCTGAGTTCGGCGGAGCTTCTCGACGGGGAGACGCCGCGTGGCGCGGTGCAAGATGTGCTCGACGGCGCCACCCTCGTTCTTCCCATTGGCGATGTGATTGACGTCTCGGCCGAGCAGGCGCGGTTGCGGCGGGAGGTCGCCAAGCTCGATGCCGAAATCGTGCGCCTGGACAAGAAGCTCAGCAATGAAGGATTTCTTGGAAAGGCGCCGCCGGAAGTCGTGGAAGCGGAACGCGAGCGGCGGGCCGATGCGGCCGAGGCGCGCGACAAGTTGCACGACGCCGTGCGACGGCTGACGGGAGCGGCTTGACGGGGGACAAGAAGGCGTGCTCATAAAAGAACGCCAAATCGCTCGCCTCCAGCGCCATGGTGGCTGGATTCGTATGGCTTATCCCGACGTTGATGCACGTCCTCAAGGGGTGACCGCCGGCTGGTGATCGGCGTCCGGGTGACGCGTGCCTCGGTCCAACCGGAAACGGAACCTCAGGTTTAGGCAGGCCGCAGCAGCTTGGTCGTAAAAAATCCGACAGCCCGGTCAGCAGGCGCTGTCGTTGATTCTTATGAGTCGATCGTGAACAGATGGCTTTGTTAGCCCATAGGCGAGATCATGAATCCGAACCTGCCTCGTAAGACGAGAACCCGCACGCTACTTGCGCTTGTTATACTCTTTCTGATGCTCTCAGGTATGGCGGGAGCCTTGTTCTTTGGCGGCTTCCAGGTGGGATATCACGAGATATTTCCTTTCACCTATGTCAAGAAAGTTGACAGCAAATTGAGACAATATGCGAAAGCGGTACTTTCTTTTGGCGAAAGCGAGCAGGATGCGCAATCAACTGTAGAGACAAGAAACTACGAATCAATTTTTGTGAAACTGAAGGGCGAAGCAAGAGTTATCCCAGCCAGCCGTCCTGGCAGTGGTGGAGGCTTGACATCGTTTGGTGACACGGTTGTTCTGCTGACGCATGAAGGAAAAATATTCTATGGAAAATCGGCCCATGATATAACACAATCGAATATCGCGCCGCCCTATAATGGATTCGACGACTATAAAGAAATAGCACAAACAGAAAAATACCGGGATTATCAACATAACTTCAATTGGTTTCGCTACAACGACATAACCTATTTTTTATCCAGCATAGGTCAGGGTTTGGCGGTTTCCTACACGGAGTTCGACAAGAATCAGGAGTGTTATACAACGGCCGTTTCCATTCTCCTCATAAACGATGACACAGAGGAGATAGAGAAAGTTTCCGCCGAGGCGGACGATTGGACAGTTATTTATCGCACCCAACCGTGCCTGCCTCTAAAGAAACAGAAACGCGCCATCGAGGCGCATATGGCGGGGGGACGAATGGTCGTTGCGTCTTCCGACACTCTTTATCTGGCAAGCGGCGATTACCATTGGGATGGCGTTTACGCTCCGGAGGTCTTCGCACAAGATCCGACAAAGGATTACGGAAAAGTCATCCAGATCGACCTCGCCAAGCGCGAAGGACGTATCATCTCCATGGGCTTCCGCAACATGCAAGGCATCGCCATCGACCGCGGCGGAACGCTGTGGGTTGTCGACCATGGCCCGCGCGGCGGCGATGAGCTGAATCATATTGTCCCTGGGGGAAACTATGGGTGGCCGATCGAAATGCTTGGCACGGGCTATAATAAATTGCCGTGGCCAAACACGATTTCCTACGGACGGCACGATGCCTTTACGGCGCCGGTCTTCGCATGGTTGCCTGCGGTTGCGCCTTCCGGGCTTACGCTCATTGGCGGTTTCCATGAGACTTGGGATGGAGACCTCCTCATGAGCACCCTGCGCGACCAGAGCCTTCATCGTATTCGCGTTCAAGATGGGCGTGTTCTGTTCGCCGAAAGGGTCCATATCGGCAAGCGGATTCGTTATGTTCATCAGCATGACGATGGGCGCATCGTGCTCTGGACCGACAATAACGAAATCGTTTTTTTGACCGCTGATGAACAGGGCTTCGGAAAGGAATTTGTCGACAGGTACTTTGAAAGCAGAGAATACGCCGACACGGAGAAGGAACGCATTGAGTCCGCTCTCGACGCGTGTATGGAATGCCATTCGCTTGAATCGGGCGACCATGAGAACGCACCGAGCTTGGCGCAGATTTTCGAGGCGCCCATCGCGGCAACAAGTTACGCGGGTTATTCTGATGCCCTCAAGAGACGGGGAGGGGAATGGTCGCGAGCGGAGCTTCGCGCGTTCTTGATCGATCCGGCCGCCTATGCGCCGGGCACGGTTATGCCGGCTCCCAACATCGACGATCCTTTTGTGATTGAAGCGGTGATCGATTTTTTGGAGGCCTTGGGGGATACGCCGGAATGAGGCGGTCGATCTGCTGGTTTTCGAGATTGAAGGTTTAAAAAACCCCGGCTCAGGGTTGACAACCGTCAGAGGGGGCCGATTCTTTCGGCGTGAGGCGTGCTTGGCGGATTAACCCATTCGGGTTATAATAAGGGACGTATCGGGTACCAGCGGTTATTCGCTCATGCCAAAAGCGTCTAGAAAGACGAGCTTGCGAAAATGGGTGCAAGCTTTGCTCGTCGCCTGCGGCATTGCTGTCGGCGCCCTCGACATACCTCGGGCCGCCGGCGGGGCGAGCGAGGTCGGCATCATCGACGGCGACACCTTGATGTGGCGCGGCGAGCGTGTGCGGTTGTATGGCATCGACGCGCCGGAATCCGATCAGTTGTGCCTCTCGGCGACCGGAGATTATCCTTGCGGACAGTCGGCAACGCAGTGGCTAGCGGAAAAGGTCAAAGACAAGGAAGTCCGGTGTGAAAAAAGGGGGCGGGATCGTTACGGCCGATTGCTGGCGGTCTGCTTCGCAGGTGAAGAGAATCTTAACAAAGGCTTAGTGGAGGCCGGACTCGCGCTGGCCTATCGGCGTTTCTCGCCGGAGTTCGTCGCCGTTGAGAATGCGGCCCGACGGGAAGCCAAGGGAATGTGGGCGGGTACGTTCGTTCCGCCTTGGCAATGGCGGCAAGGAACGCGTCTTGCGCTGGCGTCGGGGGTCGAAGAGGCATGCCCTGTCAAGGGTAACGTCAGCAGACACGGGCGCATTTACCATTTGCCAGGCGGAAGACACTACGAAACCCTGCAACTCGATCCGGCAAAGGGCGACCGTTGCTTCGAGAGCGAAAGCGAAGCCATTGCGGCCGGCTTTCGCGCGCCCAGGCGGTGATGCCTTGAGCTTATCTTCGCCTACGCGTCTCCCGCTGTCCCGAGACTCGATAGAGCCCTTGAGGAACGGGTCATGGCGACGATCTCGTAACCATCCGGTCAACGATCTTGCAGGATGGGTCGCGGATACAATCTTTTTCTCGATCTGGTACTATTTGTTATTGATCGCACTGATCTTCGCGCGCAGTTCGAGGCTATCTTGGATGAATCGGCACGCATGCTGATATTCAGCAGGAATGCCTCTCTGAGCATTGCCGCAAATGTGATCGACGTCGCCGGCCAATCCATTTTGGAATGATTGATCGTAGCGTGGCATCTGGACGACTTCGCTAAAGTCACAAATTTTCTCGTCTGAGTCGCATCCGAAAAGTAGAACGCAAACTCCAGCCAGAACAACAAGCTTTTTCATTGAAATTTCCTGTTTTTATATATCTTTGCCGCGTATGTAATCACCCGTAGGTTTCTTCGTAATTTCGTCGCGTACGCGCTGAGCCTCTCTTTCCCCCACTTCACGCTGCTCGAGAACTTCTCTATTGGCTTCCTTTCTGGTTCCTCGCTCACCTGACTTCCTCCCCAGAAAGTAGGTGGCAACGTACGGGACAACTTTAAGAATGGTTCGGCCCACGCCCCCAAACTTGTCGCTCAAATTTGACATCGCTGGTTTTCCTTAGCGTTTCATATCGTCGATCACGGCCAAACGCTCGATTGTTCCTCGAAGCGCTATTCCTGCTGCCTTTATCATAGCAGTGTCAGGGGCCAAGAAGGAAATGCGCAGTTCAGCATGGCAAGAAACGCTGGCAGAAAAAGAGATCAGCGTCGTCCCGCGCGGGCGAGACCCGCGACTTCGCGCCGGCACTGTTTCCTCGTGTATAATGGAAACCTTGCTGGCGCCAGCGCCAGCGTGCGTTCTGTAGAACTTAGAGCCCGTTTGAAAAGGTCGTGATCCTGTCCTGAGTGATGGTGATGAGATGGAG
>CAZRWU010000073.1:0-14315 GCA_964603915.1 uncultured Rhodospirillaceae bacterium | reverse complement strand
CTAATTGAAGACAAGACCTTCGATAAGATCAAGGCGGACGATTGGGAAACCCGCCTCCATGACCGCCGTTCTTGTCAAACCGTACAGGCGTTCTCCATCGCGGCACGGGGGCACCGCCGCAATTGCTGCGGCAGTTGGCAAGACAACGGCGCAGAATACTGATCTCAGAAGCAAGAGCCATGCGGCCATCCTTGATCATGTCACCCATAACGACCACATTGCTTTCGAACGTGATCCCGACGTGCGCGGGCCAACCCACGCCTTGCGGCCGTGATCGGTGAAAGAGCAAACGAGAACAATCTGTCGTGGCTCACATGCCCGGTCCCACCACTCCCTGCATTCTCGCGTCGATAGCCGGTTGAACGCTACGAAAGCGTGTGTCAAAGTCGGGCCCCGCTACCCCCTTGTGAAAGGCGACATTCGTGAACCATGCCGCGGTTGCCGCCGAACGCTTTGGACTGAAGGCCAACAAGCCCCGCGAAGACACGCTCGACCTGACGCTGACCGGAATGTGGTCGATGCGCCATCCGCTTCCCTCCCCTGCTCAGGTCATGGATCGCATAAGCGCGGACGCGGCAATCAAGACGCTCAGACTTAACGCCGAACAGCTCGATCAGTGGGATAGCAGCTTGCTGACCTTTCTTGCCGAAATCAGCACGTTCTGCAGGGAGCGAGGCGTCGCCGTCGATATGAGCGGGCTGCCGACGGGAATGCGCAGGTTGCTGGAACTGGCGACGGCAGTGCCGGAAAAGGCGGGCGCGCGGCGAGCGGAAAAGGCGGAATCGCTCTTTGCCCGGGTCGGCAAGCGCGCCATGGCGACCAAGCAGGCAGCCAGGGACACGCTTGAGTTCATCGGCGAGGCAAGCCTCAGCCTGACGCGGATGGCGACGGCGCGGGCGCGTTTTCAGGGACGAGATCTTTGGCTGCTTGTTCAGGAAACGGGCGCGCGGGCGTTGCCGATCGTCTCGCTGATCAGCGTTCTGGTCGGCTTGATTCTCGCGTTCGTCGGCGCCATTCAGCTGCAGCAGTTCGGCGCCCAGATCTTCGTCGCCAATCTTGTCGCCATCGCCATGACGCGGGAAATGGGCGCGATGATGACCGCGATCATCATGGCGGGTCGCACCGGCGCCGCCTTCGCGGCGCAGCTCGGCACCATGCAGGTCAACGAGGAAATCGACGCGCTGAAGACGCTCGGTATTTCCCCGCTCGATTTTCTTGTGCTGCCGCGAATGATTGCTCTCATCGTGATGATGCCACTGCTCGCCATCTACGCCAATGTGCTCGGGATTGCCGGCGGCGCGCTCGTCGGCATCGGCATGCTCGATCTCGCGCCGGCGCTTTACTGGAACCAGACGATCGGGGCCATCGGGATGAACGACGTTCTCCTTGGCGTCGGCAAGAGCGCCGTGTTCGGCGTGCTCATCGCCTTGTCCGGGTGCTTGCGCGGCATTCAATCGGGACGGAGCGCCTCGGCGGTCGGCGCGGCGGCGACGTCCGCCGTGGTGACGGCGATTGTCCTGATCGTCGTCTTCGACGGCCTTTTCGCCGTCATCGCCAACGTTCTCGGCATCTAGGCATGGCGCCACCTGGCCACGACCGGGACAGCGATGATGCGGTGCTCACGGTTCGTGATCTGACCATGGCCTATGGCGATTTCGTCTTGCAGCAGGATCTCAACTTCGCGGTGCGCCGGGGCGACATTTTCGTGATCATGGGCGGCAGCGGCTGCGGCAAAAGCACGCTGCTGCGTCATATGATCGGCCTGCAAAAGCCTGCGAAGGGGCAGGTTTTCTATGGCGATCAGAGTCTGTGGGACGCCGAGCCGAATGTTCGCGAACGCATCTTGCGAGGCATCGGCGTGCTTTATCAGCGCGGAGCGCTGTGGAGTTCAATGACTCTCGCGGAAAATGTGGCGCTGCCGCTCAAGGAGTACACGGATTTGCGGTGGAACGAAATCATGCCGATTGCATCCCTGAAGCTCGCGCTCGTTGGGTTGAAGGGCTTTGAGGACTACTATCCTTCCGAAATCAGCGGCGGCATGCAGAAGCGCGCGGCGCTGGCGCGCGCAATGGCGCTCGACCCGGGCATCCTGTTCTTCGATGAACCGTCCGCCGGCCTCGACCCGATCAGTTCGCGGCTGCTGGACGATCTGATCCTTGAGCTTCGCGACAGTCTCGGCGCCACCATCGTCATGGTCACGCATGAACTCGCCAGCATTTTCGCCGTCGGCAACAACTCGGTCTTTCTCGACGCCGACAGCAAGACCATGATCGCTTCCGGTGATCCAAAGCAACTGCTTGCCGACAGTGAAGACGCGAAGGTGCGAACCTTCTTGACCCGCGGCGAATCGGAGGACGGCAGCCGAGGGTCGGAAGTCCGATCAACATCGTATTCAGATTGAAGATCAATGAGCAAAAGGGCCAACCCCACTGTCATCGGCGCCTTTGTCGTCGGCGCCCTCGCACTCGCCATCGCCGGCGTGATCCTGATCGGCGGCGGACGCCTTTTCACGGAGACCCGCGACGGAGGCATTTTTTTTCAGGAGTCCGTTTCCGGGCTCGATGTCGGCGCTCCGGTGACGTTCAACGGCGTGACCGTAGGCTCGGTGACGGCCATCGACCTTGTCTATGACGTCGAGAAAGAAAGAGTGTCGATCCCTGTCAAGATCGCCCTGTTTCCGCACAGCGTGACGTTCTCGGAAGGCGGCCCGCAACGGCTGGACGTCAAGGCGCTCGCCGAGGCCGGCCTGAGAGCTCAGCTCGGCCTCTCCAGTTTTGTCACCGGCAAGCTGATGATCAATCTGGTGATGGCTCCGGAGACCCGAATGAATCTCAGGGCGGCCGATCCCGAGACATTCCAGACCGCCGAGGGCCTGATCGAGATTCCGGCGATTCGCTCGCAGATGCAAGAGGTGCGGGCAGCGGTGGAGATGATTCTTACTAATGTGTCCACGGTCGAGCCGGAGGCTCTGATTGCGGATATGCAAGCCACGTTTCGCGCCATTCGCGAGTTCGTCACCATGCCCGAGCTCGCGGAGATTGTCCATCAGACGCATGACGCGGTGGGTCAGGTCCAAGCGCTCGTTGACAATGCCGACCGGCGCTTGACTCCCTTGCTGGCCGGCGCGGAAGAGACGCTTGCGGCGATCCGCGAACTCGCCAATCAAGGAGAACTGACCCTAGCGGAGACCCGCAAGCTGGTTACCGAGGCGCAGCCGGCGCTGGCGAGCATGCAAAGCGCGCTGGCCGAGGCGGAGCGAACGCTGGCGGCGGTGGGGTCCTCCGTCGAGCCAGGGTCGGCTTTGCATCACCAAGCGACGCTGGCGCTGCGGGAGACCACCAACGCGGCGCGCGCGCTGCGCTCTCTCGCCAACACTCTTGAACGCAATCCCAACGCCATCCTGTTCGGCAGACAAGCGAGGTAGCGATGCATAGCGATGCGGCGAAGCCCTTGCGATGGATTCTTCTCGGCTTGTGCCTCTCGATCCTGAGCGGCTGCGCTCTCCTTATCCCCGAACCTGCGCCACCGCCTGCCTACCATATCCTGACGCCGGTTCCGGAAGCCGAAGGCGTCGCAGGGGAACGCCAGGCGAAACCGGAACGGGACGCCGCGCGCGGAGGGCCAGTCGTTGGCGTTGCGCCCGTCAGCGTGCCGGACTACCTCGACGCTCCGCAGATCGTTGTGCGCACGACGCCGAACACCCTCGAGAGAGCCGATTTTCACGTTTGGGCGGCGCCGCTGGCCGATAATTTCGCTCGTGTTCTCGCCGATAATCTGGGCGCGATGATCCGGACCGATCGGGTGATAATGCTGCCCGGCGGAACGTTCCTGCGGACCGATTTTCAGGTTGCCGTGGACGTCTCCAAGTTCGAGCGAGATGTGGACGGCAACGCCACCCTCGTTGCGCGATGGAGCCTGTTTGGCGAAGACGGGGCCAACTTGATCGCCATGCGGCGTTCGGTATTTCGCCAGCCGGCGCCCGCCGATGACTATGACGCCATCGTCGCCGCGTTGAGCAAAACGGTAGCGCAATTGAGCGAAGAGATTGCCGCCGCCATCGGCTCCCGGCGCCGCGCCGGTGTCTGAGCCAAGCGTCCCGGCGCCCCCGTCGAAAAAAACTGGAAGGCGATCCGGTTTCGAGCCCGCCGAACTCAATCCCGCTCCTCGCCCAGACTCATGATCGCGATAGCCATGCCGAGGCTGCCGAAGGTGATGAACAGGCCGAAGAACAACATGCACAACGCCATCAGGTCGATCGGCGCAGCAAAGATCATCGAGGCAAGGCCCGCAACGTCATACCACAGCAGAAGACATCCGAAGAAAATTCCTCCCGACGATCCGGCGAGGAGGTGCTTGATCAGAAAACCGATGACGTGGCGATGCGCTGGAAGCATGGCGGCCTCCGCCGTGTGGGTCTCGCTCCGATCCTGAGATAGCCGCCACGCCGGCGAGAGCCAAGTCTCAAGGTCTCCATGAGACAGCAGAGCACCGCCAGGGTCGGCTAGAGTGACGGCTCCTCGAAAGGTTCGCCATCAATGGCGCGCACCAAATCGATCACTTCCGCTGTCGCCCGATCAAGAGCTTCGGCATCGCTGGCGCGCAAAACCAAGCTGGTGCCCAGGCGCCCGCCGCGCACGAACGGATAACTGCCGATGCTGACGCGCTCGTGGCGCGCCTGCAATGCGGCAAGAGGAGTCGCGATGCTGCCTTCGGTTGTGAACGCTGCGATGGTCCTCGAGAGCACGCGCTCGCCGCCGACAAGACGCCCCCGTAATCCGTCGAACATCGCCTGCATGATCCGCGGCACACCCGGAAGGACAAATACATTTTCGATCTGGAAGCCGGGCGCTCCACTGACCGGGTTGTCGATAAGAACGGCCCCTTCGGGCACGTCCGCCATGCGCATTCGCGCAGCGTTGCGCTCAGCGGGCGCATACTGACGCTCCAGCCGACGAACCGCATTGGGATCTCTGTGGAGAGGCACGCCGAACGCGGCGGCGATGCCGGCGGCGGTCACGTCATCGTGGGTCGGGCCGATCCCACCGGTCGTGAACACGTAATCGAAGCGCACGCGGCAAGCGTTCACCGCTTCGACGATCGCCTCCCGCGTGTCCGCGATGACCCGCGCCTCGGCCACGCTGACGCCGATTTCGTTCAATGCGCGGGCAAGGAACGGGAGGTTGAGGTCCTGGGTGCGCCCGGAAAGGACCTCATTGCCGATGATGATGACGCAGGCCGTAACGGTTGATCGAGTCACGTCTCATTCCCACTGCAAACGAGATGACTGTAGCAAGCGGTCGTTCGCGGGGGAAGCAGGCGAAGCGAGCGCTCTCGCGCGGACGCGGGGGTTCAGGTATGGTACGCAACGCCCCTTGGAGAGAAGACAGGAGAAACGCGATGGCGCGACTGGCGTGGATGATGTTGACCTTCGCGATCTGCGTGGCCTCATTGGCCGCCGCCGCGGGCGATCCGGACGCCGGGCGCGATCTTGCGGTAACCTGGTGTTCGTCATGCCATCTCGTCGAGCAGGAGAGGACCGCCGCGAGTCAAGCCCGGCCGCTCGCCGCGATCGCCCAAGACCGGCGGTGGACCGCCGATGCGCTCCGCGGTTTTCTTGCCAAGCCCCACGGCGGCATGCCGGACCTTTACCTGACCCGGCAAGAGATCGAGAATCTCGCCGCCTACGTTGACGCGCTTGCCCCATAGCCGCAGCCGGCTCTCTATCCCTTTTGAAGTAGGTGACGAGTGTTTTCTGGTGTGCTAGAATACCGTTCCTGGCGAGTTTCTATTTAACGACAAAGTCGGCTGTGCTGCACTGACCGGGCGGTTGAAGCTTGGCCTACATCCTCGGGGGACAACATGGGATCGAGAATTATTGCCGCGGCCGGCGCCTTTCTCCTCGTGGCGGCCGGCTTGGTCACGGCCGAAGAGGCATGGGCCGCCGCGGAGAATCGGCCGGCGCAAACAGTAAGCGGTACGGTGAAAATCACAGGAGAAGCTGAAGGATGCCCGGACTGCGCCCTGGGACCTGGCCAGCCCTTCACCGTGTTCGCATGCTTTGAAGGTACCTTGGAAGGGGATCTCGAGGGCACCTTCACGTCCGCATTATTCGAGAATCCATTTTTCTTGTCCGACAGCGCCCCTGAGAGTGCGACTCTCAGGGCTTGCAGCAACGTTACGCTCTCTGATCAAAGGAAATTCGAAACCAGTGACAAAATCTTCGCGCAAAAAAACGCCGAGACCCCGTTCGGGTTCGATGTCACCGGAGAGCTGTTGCAGATCGTGGGCAGGGGGGACTGCAACGGAATGATCGCGCTGTTGGGCGACGCTTTGCAGGGCACGTCTTATGTCGGCAGGCTTGTCTGTCCGCCGCGCCGGTAAGGACCGCCCGCGGCTAATCCATGACCCTAACGAGCCCTTCCGATCTGATTGGCGCAGCCGGGAACGGCGCTTTATAGAAAATCCCGCAGCAAGGCAACCAGCGGCTTGTCGGCGGGCGGCATCGGAAGAGCGGCCATCGCCACGGGCCGAACCCACTTGAGCGCCTGCCCTTCCAGCGGGCGCGGCCTGCCCTTCCACACCCGGCATACGTATAACGGCATCAAGAGGTGAAAATCCTCATAGGCATGCGAAGCGAAGGTCAGCGGCGCAAGACAGCTGGTTGCGATGTCGATGCCGAGTTCCTCCTTCAGCTCGCGCACCACCGCTGTCTCGGGCGTTTCGTCTGGATGCACCTTGCCGCCGGGAAACTCCCAGAGCCCCGCCATGCGCTTGCCGTGCGGGCGCCGCGCCAGAAGAACGCGGCCGTCGATATCGAGCAGCGCGGCCGCCGCGACAAGCACGATAGGAAGCGATCGCCGCTCCGGATCGGGAACGTGCAGGCAGGCAGGCTCCGCTCCGCTCACCGCAGCCACTGCGTCCGGGTGATTTCACGGACGAGAACCACCCTGTCGCCACCGCGGGCCGGGGCAGGTTCAATTTCGCGACCGATGAACGTCATTCCGGCCTTCTCCTGCACCCGCATCGACGCGGGATTATCCGGATAGGCCGCGGCGCGCACGGCGATCACCTCAAGATCGGCGAAGACATGATCGAGCAGACGGCGGATTGCTTCCGTCATGTATCCCTGGTTCCAAAAAGGGCGGCCGAGCCAATAGCCCATCGGCGCGGGCTCTCGCGGCCCACCGATCATGAGACCGATGGCGCCAAGAAAGACTCTATCGGCCTTGTGTTCGATGGCGAACACCACCTCCTTGCCGGAGTCCTCCCGAAGATGGCGATCAAGCCAGCCCTCGGCCTGCCGGTAGGTCAACGGATAAGGGATGCTAGCCGTCTTCGTCGCGACCGCCTCGTCGCCCGCCAGAGCAACGATCGCATCGACATCGCTGCGCCGCATCGGCCGGAGGATGAGGCGCTCCGTCTCCAACGTCGGCCGGGACCGCCACTCACGAGCGGTACGAGGCATTGATGTCGATATAGGCATGGGTCAGATCGCAAGTCCACACCCGCGCATGACCGCCGCCGATGCCGACATCCACGGCGATTTCAATCTCCTGGCCCTTCATGTGCGCGGCGACGGGCGACTCGTCATAGCCCGCGACAACGCTCCCGGATTGCGCCACCGGCACTCCACCGATATGGATGGAAAGGCGTTCTCTTTCGACCCTCTCGCCCGCCTTGCCAACCGCCATGACGATACGGCCCCAGTTGGCGTCCTCGCCGGCGATGGCCGTCTTGACCAGCGGCGAGTTGGCGATGGCCAGCGCGATTCGCTTGGCCGCTCCATCGTCGGCCGCACCGGCGACATGGATGGTGACGAGCTTGCTGGCGCCCTCCCCGTCGCGCACGACCTGCTGGGCAAGATCAACACAAACGGCATCGAGGGCGGCGCGGAAGGCGGCAAGGCGCGGGTCAGCCGGATCGTCGACACGCCGATGCGCGGCGCGTGCGGTCGCGAACAGAAGGAGCGTATCGCTCGTCGAGGTATCGCTGTCGACCGTGATGCTGTTGAACGATTTCTCGACGCTGTCGTTCAACAATTCCTGCAACGCCCCGGCGCCGATCGCGGCGTCGGTGAACACAAACGCCAGCATCGTCGCCATGTTGGGGGCGATCATGCCGGACCCCTTGGCGATGCCGTTGATGCTTACCGGGACACCGTCGATCGCCGCGACGCCGGTCGATCCCTTGGGAAAGGTATCGGTGGTCATGATCGCGCGCGCCGCCGTCTCCCAGTCCCCCGGCCGGAGAGCGTCCCGCAAGTCGCGGAGAGCGGCGGTTATCTTTTCAGCGGGAAGCTTCTCGCCGATGACGCCGGTCGCCGCCCGGAAAACCTGCCTCTCGGCGCAGCCAAGAACAGCCGCCGTCTCCCGCACCACGCGCTCCACCGCGTCCTCGCCATCGCGCCCGGTGAAGGCGTTGGCGTTGCCGGCGTTCACCACCAGCGCCCGCGCGCCGTCTTGCCGCCCTTCCCTCAGCGCCTTGCGGCACCAGTCGACCTCGGCCGTGGCTGTCGCCGACCGCGTAAAAACTCCCGCCGCCGCAGTGCCTGGAGCCAGCTCGGCGAGAAAGACGTCGTCACGCCCCCGATACCGAACGCCACAGGCGCATGTCGCGACCCGCACGCCGGCAAGGGTCGGCATGTCGGGAAAACTGGCGGGAGCAAGCGGCGAGATCGTCGGTTGAGGCATCAGGGGCCATCCACCGCCGCGATCTACTGCGGCGACGCCGCGCCCTCTGGCGGCGCGTCTTCCGGCGTTGCCCCTTGCGGAGCTTCTCCTTGCGGGGTTTCACCTTGCACTGGGGGCTGATAAAGGCGGGTGATGTCCGCTTCCTCGCGCAGTTGACCGACGTATTCGTTGCGGAGTTCCATGGCAAGCTGTTGTTGCAGTTGGCCCTGAACCTGTTCGAACGGCGGCGGATCGACAATACGGCGATCTTCCACCTTGATCACATGCCAACCGAACTCGGTTTGCACCGGCGTTGAGGAATAGCTGCCGGGCTCCAGCGCGAACGCGACTTCCGAAAATGCCGGTATCATGTCGCCCCGGCTGAAATAGCCGAGATCACCGCCGGCCTGCGCCGAGGGATCCGTAGACATCTCTTCGGCGACTTTCTCGAAGTCGGCGCCCGCGTCGAGTTTCCGGATGACCTCCTCCGCTTGGCCGCGTTCCGTCACCAGAATATGGCGCGCATGCACCTGCTCACGAGCTTCTTGATCCTTCATCATCTCGTCGTAACGGGCGCGCAGCGCTTCCTCCGTGATCTTGTCCTGGAGGCGACGGGTCAGCAGCGTCTGCTCAAGCACCATGTCCTCGACCAACGCCACCTGCGCCTTAACCTCAGGCTCTTCGGAGATGCCTTCCTCGCGGGCTTGATTGGCGACCAGCTTCGAGTCGATCACAACGTTGATCAGGACCGGCAGCACTTGCTCCTCCGGCATTTCACGCAGTTGCGCGGGCAGGCGATTCCTTGCCATCATCACTTCCGAACGAGTGATTTCCTCCCCGTCGACGATGGCGAGGACGGGATCTTCGTCCGCTGCGAGAACTGAGATCGGGATCGTAACGGCCAGCATGGCAACGCCGAGGAGCGAGTTGCGGCTGCCCTTCCAAATGTTCATGACGAATCTCTTTCCGGTTTCCGGGTAGCGCCACGGCAGCTTCAGACCCATGCGCGCAAGCGACGGCGCGATCATGCACAAAGAATGCGGCGGCACAAGAGCGGCTCCTGCTTCCTGGCGCACTTGCCTCCTGATGTCCTGCTTTGTTATGAGCCGAACGCGGCGCCCCTTGGGAACCTGTGGAAGCTGTGCGCTGTTTTGACTCCGAGGCTGAATTGGTATATGCATGCCACACCTACAAATGGAGTAGAAATTTTCTCCTTTCGTGCTAAAACATCAAGGCAGCGTGAAAATAGCCCGTAGGCCTGAGCGCCGGCTCGGGGTAGAAACCACGTACCGGGAACAATACTTTGAAGATCCTGTTCTTATCGCACTACTTTCCGCCCGAGGTCAACGCGCCGGCATCGCGTACGTTTGACCATTGCCGCGCCTGGGTTCGCGCCGGACACGATGTCACTGTTGTGACATGCGTGCCTAATTGCCCCGATGGCGTTGTTTTCCAAGGTTACCGCAACCGCCTGCGCGTTCAAGAGCAGATTATCGAGGGTATCCGGGTCGTGCGGATCTGGACGTTCGTCGCCGCCAATGCCGGAACGTTCTGGCGCATGGTGAATTACGTTTCCTACATGATCAGCGCAACGGTGAATGCGATCCGGCTGCCGCGTCCCGACATCGTCGTGGCGACCTCCCCACAGTTCTTCTGTGGATGGGCCGGGGTGTTCGTCGCGTCGTTGAAGCGAGCGCCTTTTGTCCTGGAGATTCGCGACATCTGGCCCGAGAGCATCACCGCGGCCGAAGGACTGAAGCGTGGACGGTCCTTGCTGGGAATGGTTCAACGTCTTGCTGACTGGATGTATCTCAGCGCCGACCACATCGTCGCCGTGGGCGATGGCTACCGAGCGAAGATTCTGGAAAGGGTCGCGATCCCGGAGCGCGTGTCGGTGATCACCAACGGCGTCGATCTCTCTTTTTTCGCGGGAGGCGCTCGGGATAGCGCGTTCCTTCGACAATGGGGATTATGCGGCAAATTCGTCTGCTCCTATGTCGGCACGGTCGGCATGGCGCATCGGCTCGATGTCGTGCTGAGGGCTGCCCGTCTGTTGCGTGAGCGCGGTCGGAGCGACATCGTCTTTTTGATCGTCGGCGATGGCGCCGAACGCAGAAAGCTCGAAGCGGCGGCAAGAGCGACTGGCGTTGAGGATCTCGTCGTTTTTACCGGTCGTCTGCCGAAGGAGATGATGCCCACCATTCTGGCAAGCTCCGATGCCTGCCTCGTTCATCTTCGCAAGTGCGAAACGTTCACGACTGTCCTGCCCTCCAAGATCTTCGAAACCATGGCGATGAGCCGGCCGATCATCATGGGCGTCGAAGGGCAAGCGCGAGACATTGTCATGGCGGCGCAAGCCGGAGTCGCCATGGAGCCGGAGTCGGAGACCTCGCTCGTCGCAGCGGTCGAAAAGATGGCGGATGAACCGCAAACGGCCAGCCAACTCGGGCGCGCCGCTCGCGCTTACGTGGCCCAGCATTATGACCGCAATATGCTCGCCGCACGCTACGTCATGTTGCTCGAACGTGTCGCCAAAGCGCGAATGAAGACGGCGTTGGCCTCGGAATCTCCCGCCACCGGGGCAAAATGAATATCGCGCGGTCAAGACTCGTCAGTCCGCAAAAGTCCGCAAAGCCAGTTCCGTAACTTGCAATAGCGTTGGAAATCCAAAGAATGTCCGGAGGATGAGCGCGCTCTTGTCCCTGCGCCGTGTTGCCGTGACCTGGACGGTTGCCGGCGCCGCCGGTCTTGCTGTCGGCGGCGCGCCGCCGGCCGCGAGCGCGGATCAGCGGCCCGAGTCTCCTCCCGAGTCGGAGGAGCGTGGTGTCGTGACGTTTCAGTATGAGAACGATCTTCTCGTCGGCACCGACCGTTACTACACCAACGGCGTTCGTTTATCCTACACCTCGCCCCGCCTGCGGAATCAGCTTCCTTTGGCCGCCGATGCTCTCGAATGGCTCTACCCTTTCGATTCGGGGGCCGATGCTCGTTTGGGAATCTCCCTCGGTCAAAGCATGTTCACGCCCGGCGACATCGAGGTCAGTGAACTGATTGTCGACGACCGCCCCTACGCCGGGTGGCTTTACGCCGGCGTCTCCTTGAACGTCGAGGCCACGCAAAACGCGTTCGGCACGCAATACAAGACGCTCGACGCCATCGAGGTTGAACTCGGGGTTGTCGGTCCCGCCTCTCTCGCCGAACAAACGCAGAAGTTCGTTCACAAGATCGTCGGATCTCCTGAACCTCAAGGATGGGACAACCAGTTGCACAACGAGCCGGGCTTGCTGATCGTGCTCGAGCGCAAGGTGCGCACGCCGCCACTCAGCCTGGGCGCCGTGCAGGCGGATGCAATCCCTTCTCTCAGTGTCTCGCTCGGCAATGTCGAGACATCCGGCGGTCTCGGCAGCGTGATCAGGCTTGGCCAGGGTCTCGACGTCGACTATGGCCCGCCGACGATCCGTCCCAATCTCGCCGGCCGCACCTTCTTCGAGCGCGCGCCCCGGCCGTTCAACTGGTACTTTTTCGTCGGCGCCGAGGGTCGTCTCGTGGGCCGCGACATATTCCTCGACGGCAACACCTTTCGCGACAGCCATAGCGTCGACAAGAACTGGGTCGTGGGGACGTTCCAGGCGGGCGTCGCGGCTTCCTATCGCGATCTGCGATTCACCTTCAGTTACATCGCTCGGTCGCGCGAATTCGAAGGCCAGGATTCACCCGACCAATATGGGGCCGTCAGCGTGTCATACCGCTTCTAACCCCACTCCGCCCGCAGGAATAATCGGTCGTCTCCGTTACCGCCGAAGGCCAAGTGTTGTTCTTGCACATGAGCAGAGCCACCTCCAGATGTAAAAGGTGATTCCCTTACCGGAGTGGGCGCCTTTCAAAGATCGCATGCGCAATCTTTTCGGCAAGATCATTATCGTCTGGTTCCTCGCGTTGGCGACGGTATGGGTTGGCCACGACATGCTGCGCGGGCCTTTGCTGACCGTCGATGAACCTTACCCCGTGACGGCGCGGGGCGATCTTGCCGACTTCGAGATCCTCACAAACCAGATTTTCGAGGCTGCCGCTCCAAGCGTCGCTTATATATCAACAACTTCAGCGGCGGGGGGCGCTTACGGCGGCAGACGGCAGGCGTCAAGCGCCGGATCGGGCTTCGTTTGGGACGCGGCCGGCCATGTCGTGACGAACTTTCATGTCGTCATGAACGCTCGAAGCGTTCAGGTGCGACTCGACAAGGGCGAGCCGATGCCGGCCATGGTCGTCGGCGCGGCTCCCGAGTATGACCTTGCCGTTCTCCGTCTCAGTCACGGCCGCGCCAGCGTCCGCCCGCTGCCGATCGGCAGTTCGGACGATCTGAAGGTCGGACAGGCGGTCTTCGCCATAGGCAACCCCTTTGGCCTCAGCCGCTCCTTGAGCACGGGCGTGATCAGCGCCCTCGATCGGCACCTCCCGGCCTCCGCGGGCCGCGAGATTCGCGGCGTGATCCAGACCGATGCGGCGATCAATCCGGGGAACTCGGGCGGACCGCTGCTGGATTCCGCCGGCCGGCTGATCGGGGTCAATACCGCGATTCTCTCCGGCACAGGTAGTTGGGCGGGAGTCGGCTTCGCCGTTCCCGTGGGCATTGTCAACCGCATCGTGCCTCAACTCGTGCGTGACGGACGAGTCCCGCGCGCCGGCATCGGCGTTGCCCTCCTCAGCGAAGAAGTCGCCGCCGGCTCGGGCGAGGCGGGGCTGGTGGTTGCGGAAGTCCTTCCCGGTTCCGCGGCCGAACAGGCGGGCATCCGAGGCTTCGATCGACGCAGCGGACGTCCCGGCGACGTCATCGTCGCGGCGAACGGAAGACCCGTTTACAGCATTTCGGATTTTGCGGAAGTTCTCGAGGAAATCGGCATCGGCAACCGGGTTGAACTGACGATCGTTCGCGAGGGCGTCGAGCGGACGGTGTCGGTCCGAATCATCGACATCTCGTGAGGTCCAACGCCGCCATCCGGCACGTCGGATTCGAGACGGAACGGCAACACACCGGGCCGATGACGCGCCAGCATCACGGCGATTGTGCGCCAAGCCGCGACCGATTTCCGGCGCAAAGCACCGGCTGCCGTCACATTGCGCCTCCCCACTTCGCCCACGGTTCGGCCGCATTGACAGCGGGGCGAGGCCTATCTAACTCTGGGCGAATTGCGGCGCGCGCTTCGTGCAACCGTCGCGGTTTTATTGTGGGCGTCATCTTCGAGGACAGTGGATGTTTGCGAGCATCGCGCGGCGGCTGTTTGGCAGCGCTAACGATCGGTTTCTCAGAAGCCAGCAGAAGACCGTCGCGGCGATCAATGCGGCCGAACAGGCGCTTGAAGCGCTGAGCGACGATGAACTACGAGCCCGCACGCCGTGGTTCAAGGAGCGCCTTGCCGCTGGAGAAACCTTGGACGACATTCTCGTCGATGCGTTCGCCACGGTGCGTGAAGCGGCCAAGCGAACCCTTGGCCAGCGCCATTTCGATGTGCAGCTTCTTGGCGGTCTCGTTCTCCACAAGGGGATGATCGCCGAAATGAAAACCGGCGAGGGCAAGACCCTGGTGGCGACGTTGCCGATCTATCTCAACGCACTGACCGGCAAAGGCGCGCATGTCGTCACCGTCAACGA